>CALALS010000248.1 GCA_937925525.1 uncultured Flavobacteriales bacterium
TACTTCTTTAAAATTGGGATCGTATGCACAAACCAATACAGATGAATTTGAATCGATATTAAGCACACCATTGTTTAGTTTGTTGTATAAAGTCACCTTATTTCTAAGGGTGTCATTTATGGATGCTAGCCCGGGATAGGTGATGTCAACGTCTATTTTTTTACTGGTGAAGTAATTAAGAGAATCGTAGTGAAAATATATGCTGTTGGCATTAACAGAGTCTGCCATTGGGATAGAGGATACGAATGTAATGGCGGTATCAATATCAAGCTTGATAATCGTATTTGGCTTTGTAGTGCCAATATTTTGAATGTCAACCCATATTTTACCATTAGTAAAGCACCTTGAAAAGGAACTATTTATTTTAACGGTAAGGTTGTCGAATGAAGTGTCGGGAGCAATGCCGAAATCCAAACTATCAATATAAGGAGTATTTTTTGAGATTTTTCTGTTGTAAGAGCTTGAATCTGTGGTTAATTTCCAATATTTTGGAATAATAGCAGTAATTTTTTTATTTGATAGGGTATCAGTACTTATTGCATACCTTCCATCATTTTGTGTTTTTGTAGAATTACTTGGAGAAGACACATTGACGGTAACTTTTTCAATACCAACTTCTGTAGAGTCACAAATCTTATTGTTATTATCATCTATAAATACTTTTCCGGTAAATAGATTTCTTCCGGTGGAGAGATTATTTAGTCGAATGCTTCCTGATTGAGGTAACCAAGTAGTGGGGCCATATAGGTTTTGAAAGTAAGTTAAAAGAACATCTTCGCTTCCATCATTATTTAAATCGTCAACTAGAATTCTATTTTTTGTATAAAAAAAGTTTGACATGGGATTAATTAAATGTTTTAACTTTGATAGTGTTATAGGAGGTAAGAAGCTGCTACCATTTAAACTATACATGGCATAAATAACAGTGTCATCTACTAATGAGATAATATCTGCATAACCATCAGAATCAATATCAATAAAATTGCTAAATATTTTATTACAGGGTAAATGATATGTAAAAAATCGTTTAAAACCTTTTCCAGAATCATTTTGTAATACAACAATAGTGTCATTATTTAATATAAAATCTTTAAAACCATCATTGTCAAAATCTCTTACATAAAAGCTTTCTGCATATCGACCGTTTGCAACTTTGGTCTTAATCCCATTAAATGTTCCGTTGCCTGTGTTTTCAATTAAATAAAAATTATGCGGTAATGACGAAGTGTTGTAGGTTACAAAGTCCAAATCATTATCATTATCAAAATCAACAAGTGCGGTTGGAGTTCCCGTATACCCATTAGGCAAATTTGCTCCTCCATTTCCATCAAGATATATACCTGCACCCATAAAAACATCTAGATCACCGTCATTATCAATATCGTCTCTTAAATAGGTGTACATCGATCCGACAACAGGAAAAAATACCATTGAATTTGAACTATCTTTAAAGTTTCCATTTCCAGTATTGATTAATAATAGTTTTTTAGATGAGTTTGTATTTTGGCAAAACAAATCAACTTTGCCATCTTTATTAATGTCTCCATATGACATTACAACTGGAGATTCAAAAGATCTAATAATATTCTCACATGAAAACTGATTATTTCCTAAGTTTTTTAAGTATGATATTTTGTTTAAATCATAATCCGTGTAAACTTGATCTTTTAATCCATCATTGTCAATATCAAGCAAATAAAGTGAAGTGGAGTTAGCTTCAGGAGTAAAACAGCGGTAATTTAAATACCTCCCATTCTTATTTTCAAAGTAAACTATTTTACTTTCGCCCCAACCCAATTGATAGGAATTAGATATAACTAGATCAATATCTCCATCAAGGTCATAATCACTAATTGCATATTTAGGGTTAGACCAAAAGCTATTGGAATTCGTTGTTCTTGTATAAACTGTGTCAAAAACCAATGATCCTAATAAATTGTTTTTGTAAAAGTAGATTGTATCAAAACTACAATGTATCATATCAGACCTTCCATCGTTTGAATAATCAAAAAAAAGTAGAGATTCATTACTATTCCCTTTCCTTATTAAGGTGTCGAAATGATAAAAAGAATTTCCAGGTAAGTTATGAGTAATAATTACATTATTTGAATACTGATATATTAAATCAGTCTTTCCATCTGAATTTATGTCTGTTAAACCAAACCTAGGGACACCCGAGTATTGTTTAACAGTGGTAGGAGTAAAAACAAAGGAGCCATTGTTTTCAAAATAAAATATAGCACCAAGGTTACCGGACCTTCCTGTCGTGAAAAAATCAAGTAAGCCATCATTGTTAAAGTCTCTAATTCTAATTGCTGAAGGGCTAAGGCTAAGAGGAGAGTTTTTAGCTATTGGTATAAGTGTAAAGTTTAAATTGCCGTTATTTTTTAATATATATAGAGAGTCAGAATTAGTTTGGTAAAAAGTCTGAAATAGAATATCTATAAATCCATCATTATCAAAATCACTAACATCAAATTCATACGCTAAAGGTGAGTTAATTATCTTTTTCTTGAAGCTATAACCATTGCCAATGTTTTCAAGTAAAGTTAGATGTTTTACGCCAGGTGTTCCTGTATATTGATATCCTATGATTAAATCATTATCGCCATCATTGTCAAAATCAGCAGATGAAATTTTATCTATTCTTAATGTACCTTGATAAGGAACCAAATTGATTGTATCTATTAATATGGGCGAAGTAAAAGTATTATTACCCTTATTTAAATTTACATAAATATAATTAATGGAGTGACTAATAGAGTTTCTCCAAACTAAATCAATATCTCCATCATTATCAATATCACAATTAGCAATAACATACTCACTCATAAGGTGGTTACTGTTAAAATCAGATTGTGCTTCACCAAACTGTCCAAAAGACAATGTGCTAAACAAAAGGCATATACCGAGTAGTTTTATTTTCATAAGCTTTACGAAAATACTTCTTTTTTTTAATATAAATGGCTGCTAATTACTTTTTTAGCTCAAATTCAATAGGAAGTACGTAACGAACATTAACGGGTTTTCCGTTTTCAAGTCCGGCTTGCCAGTTAGGCATTTTGGCTATTATTCTTAAGGCTTCTTCTTCAAAAGGCTTGTCGATAGTATTCTCTACTTTTGCCTGATGTATTACGCCTGTACTGTCAATAATAAAGCTAACTAAAGCAACAGCTTCAACTCCGTCTTTTTTATACTGCTCGGGATATTGCATTTCATTTTCTATAAAACGATATAGTGCATCATCTCCGCCTTCATACATAGGCATATCTGAAACAAAGTCATAAACCTTTACATTGTCAAAATTGCTTTCAACTTCTTTTTCTTCTGTTTTTGGAGCACAAGCAACTAAAAATAAAACAGATATGTAGAGGACTTTTTTCATTGGTGATGCAAGTATAAATATAATAGACCGAATTTCAATATTGTAGGATACTTTTTTGAGTTTAAAAAAGCTATTTTATTGGAAGGCTTGAAATAATGGTATGGATAGCCTTTTCTAATAACGGATAACTTATTTTATTTGTATCCGGTATGTGAATAAAGCATGATTTGGTCTTTAGCTTATTTTCCTGGATAAAATTAAGCGAGCTGTAATGAATGCAATTGCAAACAAAGGTCCCGGTATGAAAAGATTGCCTGGCTTTTATTTTCTTTTTGGTTAGTTGTTTTTCCAGGTAAATTAAATCTATGGTGGAATAAAGTGCCAATGGACCTGATTTGCTTATTTTTTTATTTACGGGTTGTTTTCCTGAATTGTCTTTAATACTAGCATGTTCGGTATTTAAGGCAATATTTTCAAGCGCTATATAATCTATGTTTCCGTTTAATCCTAAGTGGATAGCAAAGTCGGGTTGATGTTTTTTTAATAACCGTTTCAGTTTGGCTTTTGCAAGAGAAAAGGAAGTGGGTAATACTTCTGCTATAATGTTTTTATGTTTGTTTTGAAGGGATAATACCAACTTTTCTGTGGGGTTTTCTTGGTGTTCCCCAAATTTATCAAAGCCTGTAATGAGTA
>CALALS010000249.1 GCA_937925525.1 uncultured Flavobacteriales bacterium
CCGTTGCTTGGGTTAGGATAAATGTTAAAGGCGATTGCTTGTTGTTGATTCACAACAGGAAAATCAGGCTGTGCTATTCTACTGGATGAACCACTATTGTCTAACGCCTCACACGGGTTAACATAATTACCGGTATCTAAGGGGTCAATAATGGCTCTTGCCATATATACTGCGTCTCCTTCGGTAAACGGACACATATTGGCAATGCTTTGCAACTGGCTAAATTGCTGTACGGTTAAAACTTTGCTTCCACTGATTTGTTTGGCTAAGCAAATACCGTTTACTTCTCGTTGTAATGCTTGCATGGTGTCTGCGGGTTGGGCGGAGATATTGGCAGACTGTAAGCCTAACATGGCACTTTGGCTAAGTGTATCTATACACAGTAGTTCGGATATACTGTCTATTACTCCCATTGAAGCATTACGTAAACTATCTCTGTAGTGTATCAATAATGTATCGTTTAAGGACGGATTGGCAATAAGGTTTCTGAAAACGTGTCTTCTGCTCCATTGCCATAATGCGGCTACATTATTTCCTGAAAAAGGAAGATTCCCTTGTGCAATGTCGGCAGAAAGATTATCAGAAATTACTCCGCCTGTAGCTCCTGAAGGATTACAAGTAAAAGCACAAATACCGCTTCCTAGTGTAGTATTTACTGTTGTATCTGTTACAGGTGTTGAAGTAGGCGGACCTGGTTCAAAGTCATTTTTAAAAGGAGTATAACCAAAAAATGGAGGGCTTTGTCTAACCGTTAATTGAGAAAGGTTGCCAAATGAAGGATTAATATTTCCTTGTGCTCTAGTATGAAAATTAGGGCTAGGAGCAGTATAATTATTTACCCAACGGTTTTCATTTGGATAGGTAATTCCGTTAAGCACCGTTTTTTGTGGGAAAATCACACCACCTTCATTTAAAGTTAATCCAAAACGGTTATATATCATATAATTAAATGCCCAATAGGTTCCGGGTTGGCTTCCGCTAAACACAAATCCTCTGCCTAAAAAGCTAGGTATGTTACAGGTAGCTGATACGCCATTACTGTTGTCACTTCTTATTCCCGTTACGTGAACTTGTGTAGGGCTTCCGCCTCTTATGGTGTTTCTCTCCAGTCTTGCTCCAAAGTTATTGTCTAATCGTATTCCTTCTGCTTCTATATTACTGTTCAGGGTATAAGGATAAATAATGTTTTGTATAATGGCAGGGTTACGCATATTCACCATTTTTACTCCTGTTTTCGGTCCGAAAATATTGTTACAGATTACTCCCATATTGTGCAGGTTAAATCTTTGTCCCGTACTTTCTTGTGCCAATACGGCTATTCCTGTGCTGTTGTAGTAATTCGGATACCAAAAGGTGTTGTCCGTTATCAATGAATTACACATGGAGTTTTGCCATGCCACTACTCCTCTAAAGGCATTTCTGAAATTGTTTCCTTTTACATCGACATTGTTTAAGCTGTTAATGCCTTCATAATATACTCCTGCGGTAAACATTTCCCTAAATCTGTTTCCTATAATAGCTATATGGGTACTTTGGTTGCCCCATACACCATACTGGCAACTGTCAAATTGATTGGGCTGAAGGTTATTTGCATCTCCGCCAATAAACACAGTGTGTAAATTAGAGGCGGACGTTCCTGCACTGGCGACATTGGTTACCCATATTGCTCTATGTAAGGGTGGAAAGGAAATAATTCCGGGTTCATAGATATATTTAAACTGATTATTTTCAATAATAGCATTGGAATAGGATGTCCTGATACCGTTTTCCAGTCGGTCAAATAAATTAGGCTGTAAGTTGGGTGAACCTATTCTAATGGTATCTACACTTCTTATATCTACTCCTATAAATGCCTTCTGACCTGAGTAAGGAGGGTTAAGTTTGCTACCTGAACTAAAGGCACTTCCTAATGGCGTACTGGTAAATCTGCATCCGTCCAATATTCCCTGATGGGTGGTGGTATGTGGTTCTACTAAAATGCCAATATAGTTTTTATTAAAGGTACTTGCGGTAATGAAGTATGGTGCTCCTTTATTGGAAACAACCGTATTTAAAGCATCTTCAAAATAACTGCTGGTTACTTCCAATACTGCATTTTGCTGTAAATAAATACCATCCCACATCGAGCTGTCGCATGAATGAAAATACGAACCAAATATTTTTAAGGTATCAAATGATTGTACGATAATTTTTGCATTCTGACCTAATCGAACATCTGCTTCTCCAAATATTAATGTGGTATCTACTGTTAATGTTCCATTTATAGTGAGGTAATTAGATGAAGGGTAGCTAACAGAAGGTGTCCATCCCGTCCCTATTTGATTAGTTCCGTTAACGGCTGGATGGGTAGAGTAATATTGAAGCCAATAGGTAGCGGTTGAATCTACCAAATTAATATCTTGGCTATAGGCGTTTCCTGCACAGCAATCAAGTACAAAAATAGAGTCACTTGCAAAGCATCCTGTGGAAGGGTCGGTTACTGTTACTTTTACTGTTCCGCCTGTTGAACTGCCGTTTGGGTTGGTCGGCCATATCACGGTATCACATCCATTATTATCGGGAGAAGAGTAAGCTGCTCCTGTCACAGTCCATTGGTAACTAAATCCCTGATAGTTTAAATCACAGTATAAGTTTTCATTTGAACAGCTAACTGTCGGTCCGACTAATTGTACGTGTACAGGTGGGGCATCCTGAACCAATACAGAGGCTTTACCGTAACAACCATTACTATCTATAACAGTAACTTGATACATCCCTATTTGGGTTACGGTTATGCTGTTAGTGGTTTGTCCACCGGGTGACCACAAGTAAGAAACATATCCGCTAGGCACAGATAATGTGGTGGGTTGTCCTCCGCAAATGTAAGGTACTCCTTGTATGTTTAAGCTAATGGTACAACACACATCATTTTGTACAATGGGGGTTGTTCTACTGTCGTTTACTTGTTGTATGCTGCCAATGGTTAATTCATTATAACTGGCTACTTTATCAAATGCGGTAGTGTTTACTGAGGTAGCTACAATAGGGGTTTCGCATCCTGACTCTCCCAAGCTGTTTGCTTTAATTACTACCCCTTTTGTCGGTGAACTACCTTTATTTATTCCATTTGCTATTAGGTTTCCTGCTGATGTTTCAGTTACCGTATGAAGTTGAGTGGTGCTTTGGTATTCTTTCGCCCAAATTACATTACCGTTTAAATCACTTTTTAATAGTAATCCATGAGGGTTACTTCCTCCTGTTGCAGTGTTTAAGTTATTATTAAAACCTGCAAAAAGTAAATTGTTATCGCTGGTAAGAATAACATCCCAAAAGAAAAAGTCCATAAAATTGTTAAACAAAAATGATTTGGCATATAGTAAGTTTCCGTTGTTGTCTAATCGTAAAAATCCTGCTCCTCCTGTTTGGGTAGCGAAGTTATTACCAACTATATATCCACCTCCAATAGATTGTGGAAGGGTAAGTATAGAGTTTACATAATCATCTTGTAAAGCTGGCGTGCCTCCAAATCTTTTTTGCCAAAGGATATTTCCATTGGCGTTTACTTTAATAACAATTATATCATTAACAGATATATCATTATGTATTTGAGAGTTTGCAATAAACACATATCCACCGTCAGTTGTGGTATCTATATCTAATGAATTCTCAGTTTGTACAAAAGGAGGAGTTGAAAATAGATTTTCAAAATTGCTATGATATTCCTTTGTCCATAATACATTACCAAGTGTATCAAATTTGGTTAGAATTGGTACGGGAAAGTTTATACTTCCCATAGCTGATGTTCCTTGTCCGATAAAGTTTCCGTCTCGGTCTTTTTTAATATTCAAATAACTCTGTGGATGAACAACTGCACCGGGCGGTGTAACAATTTTTGTTGTGCCGACAATATTTCCGTTTGATAAATCTAATTCAAATGATTCAGGGTTTCCACCCGGTGAAGTTGTTCTCCCTCCTACAACCAATATGTTTCCGTTCTTTAAAAACTCTATGTTTCCTTTCTTTTGTAATATTTCAAATGAAATGAAGCCCGAAGGGGTAGTTGTCCATATTACATTTCCTGACTGGTCTAGCTTGGTAATGGAAAGGTTTTGACAAACAATTATACTGCTGTCAGGTGCTTCTATTGCAAAATTACACTCATCTGATAGTGTTGATGTTCTTGCTAATTCTTTTTCAAAGCCAGTAAGCTGTGAATAAAGAAAAGTTGACATGGTAACGCATAATGTCAAGCTGATTGTTTTAAGTAGTTTCTTCATAGTTGGTTAATTTTAGATTTACGATTTTAAGAATTTATTTCGTTCCCTTCCAAATAAAAAATAGGAAAGGCTTGTTTTTACTCATTTTCGGTAAGATATTGATTGGCAGTGTGTTTTATACGTATTTTTACTTAGCTGAACTAAGTATTTATACTTAGATTGTGTTTTCATAATAGTTAATTTTATTGGCGATTTTGGAAATGG
>CALALS010000250.1 GCA_937925525.1 uncultured Flavobacteriales bacterium
ACATAAATAATCGTTCATGTGAAAAAGCCCCTTTAATTAGGGGCTTTTTTTAGTTGGAGAAAACTGTTTTAAGTAGCGGAGATTGAAAAATAGCGGCAGGAGAAACAACTATTTCTTCGAAAGGTATTTTATTACCGTATCTTTCTTTTAGTTTTTCTTTAACAGCAGGATGGGATAAATCAAATTCTCCTAGTTTTTGAAGCTTTCCGATTTCAATATCTAAAGCTTTTTTGTATATTTTCCAAACTAGTTCGGAGCAATAAATTCTTTCATCTGACCATTCAAAATAAAGGTCATAGTTTTTTCCTATTTGCTTTTCTCCGTATTGTTTCATTTTTTGTACTACGTCTGTAGTAATTAATTTTTCTGAATCAATTAAACGTTTTACGACATAATGTTGGTTATCCCCTCTTTCAATAAACTTTTGTAAAGGAGTTATTTTAACTTGTTGAACAGCCTCATAAACATATAAACCTCCCTTTTTTTCAAAGATAATTCCAACATGACTATATTTTGAATGTGTAGCTAATTGAATGGCTAAACTTTGACCGGATGTTGAGCTTTGGAAAATAATATCTCCATTTTTAAAATCAACGTTTTCGTAAGAAAACTTGTGAGGCAGAGTAGATTTTTCTGTATTTGTTTCAACACTATTGCAAGCTGTAATAAGTGTTAAAAATAAAATATGGTAAAAGAGTTTCATAGGATATTTTTTATGAAACTACGAGAAATAGTGTTCTAAATTATTACATCAGGAGGTTTATTATGATTTTTTAACAGATTTAAACTCTAATACCCATCACACAAATATCATCTATTTGTTCAAGGTTGTTTTTCCAATCGAAGAATTTTTTTGCTACAATTTCTCCTTGCTCTTTCATTGGTTTATCAATAATTGAAACCAGAAAATCTTTGAATGGCTTATATTTTAGCTTTTTTCCTTTTTCTCCTCCAAACTGGTCGGTATATCCATCAGAGAAGAGGTAAATATTACTGTCTTTTTCCAGTTTGATTTCATGGTCTTTAAAATGTTTAACGGCAGCGCTTATTCCTCCAATAGAGTGTTTAGTTGGTTTAATTTCAATAAGCTCATGTTGTTTGGTTAGTAGTAAAGGCCTGTTTGCTCCGGAGTATTGCAGTACTTTTGTTTCTTCATTATACGCAATTAGTGCTATATCCATACCATCACTGCTTGTTAAGTCTTCATTTCTGTGGATATTAAAGGTTTGGTTGATTTTATTATCTAACATTTTAAGTGCCACTCCCGGAGAAGTAACATCACCTTCCTTTACAATTTGGTTTAATAAGTTGATTCCAATCATACTCATCAATGCACCGGGAACTCCATGTCCTGTACAATCAGCTAAAGCAAAAATACTATAGGAGCCAATTCTTGTGTACCAATAAAAATCTCCACTAACGATATCTCTTGGTAAATAAAACATAAATGAGTTAGGATGGTGTTTATTGATTTCAGTTTTTGAAGGCATTAAAGCTTCTTGAATTCGTTTTGCATAATTAATGCTATCAGTAATGTCTTTATTTTTTTGTTCTATGATTAGGCTTTGATGTAATATTTTTTCGTTTTTTTCTTCAAGTTTTTGATTAATTTCTTGTTGCATTTTTAGTGCCTTTCGCTTACTGTTGAACCCAAAAAATAAAGCAAAAATTACAATCAAAATGAGAAATCCTCCTGCAATAAATATCTTTTTGAGATTATTCGCTTTATCTAATTGCATTTGATTAATTTCATTTTGAGCGTTAAGCATTTCTATTTCTTGCTGTTTTTTTTCACTGGTATATTTGGCTTCCATTTCGGTAATGGCTCTATTTGAACTTTCGTTATATAATTTTTCATATAGTTGATTATACAGTTGGCTATATTCATAGGCTTTATCCATTTTACCAAGCCCAGCATATATTTTATGAGCCTTTTCATAGCCTACACTTAAAAAATTATAAGCTTTCGCAGAGTCTGCCAATTGAATTCCTTTCAAAACATAGGGTAACGCATTTTTAAAGTCGTTCTTTTCAATATAAGCAAAGGAAATATTAATGTTAGAACCAGCGGAACCTTTAACATCCCCTCTTTTTTCTTTTATTTCTAATGATTTGAATAAAAAATCTAGTGCTTTATCAAGCTCACTCTTTTTTAAGTAAACCAGACCTATATTATTATAAGAGTGAGCCTGTCCTCCAATGTCGTTTGCTTTTTGTCTGATGTCTAATGCAAGCTTATGATAAGTTATTGATTCATCTAAACGACCTGTGTTTTTATAAATGGTTGCAAGATTGTTGTAAGCATTTGCAAGAGCTAAAATGTTGGTCTCTTTTTCTAAAATTTCAATAGATTCAACATAATATTTTTCTGCCTCAGGATACTTTTTTAAATCAGCATAAGCTAGCCCTAAACCAAGTAAGCTTTGGCCTTTTTGCAGCTTTAAATCATATTTTTCACAGAATGATATTACATCAAAGTAGGTCTTAATAGCTAAATCAGTTTGAGTTTTCCTTGCATACATATCAGCAATTTTATCGTTGGCGCTGGCAATTGCTGTAAGGTTATTATTTTTTTTAGCTAATTGTAATTTTAATTGAGCATAACTTATACAAGAATCAAAGTTTGTATTTTGAAAAGCATTACACAGCTTTGTGAGTAATTCTAATTTTATTGAATCGTCTTTTGTGGAATAAAAATCTCTTCTAAGGCTGTCTATGTTGTTAGCTTTCACACTGAAGATCGAAGCAAAAAGAATAATATATATAATTCCCTTTTTCAATTTCAGTAGTTCAGTAAATAGTTAATTTTTTCTTCTATTTTTTCTTCACTTGGTAATAGTGCAGCTTCTAAGATTGAATTAAGCGGAATAGCAGGAGTGTTCACAGATGCTACTATTTCAACAGGTGCGTCTAACCATTCAAAACAATTTTTAGAAATATTTCCCGCTAATGCTTGTGCAAACCCATTTTGTTCAGCTTCTTCAGTCACTACAATACATTTACTATGCTTTTTTACCGTTTCAAAAATTAATTCTTCATCTAAAGGAACTAATGAACGTAAATCTATAATTTCTATTTGTCCTTTAAATTGTTTTGCAGCTCCGGTACTCCAATATACACCTCTTCCGTAAGTGATAATACAAACCGATTTTCCAGAGTCGATATTTTTTTGTTCTGCTTCAAGAACAACTCTTCCTTTTCCAAAAGGAACTACATAATCTTCAGAGGGTTCAACAGTTTTTGCCGCCTCTGTTCCTTTTATTTTACTCCAGTAAAGTCCTTTGTGCTCAAGCATAACAACAGGGTTTGGGTCGTAATATGCTGCTTTTAACAAGCCTTTTAGGTCAGCTCCTGTAGACGGATAGCCAACTTTAATTCCTCTTATATTTGTAACAATTGATTCAACTGATGATGAATGGTAAGGTCCGCCACTTCCGTAAGCTCCAATAGGAACTCTTAAAATCATACTTACAGGCCATTTGCCATTGGATAAGTAATTAGAACGACTAACCTCTGTAAATAATTGATTTAAGCCCGGCCAGATATAGTCAGCAAACTGGACTTCAACGATTGGTTTTAAGCCGACAGCACTCATCCCAACTGTACTGCCTACAATAAATGCTTCCTGGATAGGCGTGTTAAATACTCTTTCGTCTCCAAACTGTTGGGCAAGTGTAGCAGCTTCTCTAAAAACTCCTCCAAGTCTGCCTCCGACATCTTGTCCGTAAAGTAAACATTCTGGATTTTTTTCCATTAACTCCCTAATTGCAAATAGTGCTGAATCAACCATTACGGTTGGTTCTCTGTCTTTAGGAGCTCTTTCGCCTTTCTCTTCTGTGATAGGCGTAGGAGCAAAATAGTGAGTGGTTAAATCGTCAGGAGTTGGATCCTCAGCTTCTGTTGCTTTTTGGTATTCTGCTTCCACCAATTTTTTAGATTCTTCATCTATTTTATTGAGTTCCTTTTCTGAAATACCAATTTCAATTAATTGAGATTTGAATAAGGGGAATGGGTCTCTTTTAGCTTGTTCTTCTAAATCATCTCTGTACCATTCTTTTCTTACTCCAGAAGTGTGATGATTAAGTAGAGGTACTTTAGCATGAACCAAAAACGGACGCCTTTCTTTTCTAATTATTTCTAACACTTCTTTAATAGTTTCATAACTTTCAAAGAAATCACTTCCATTGATTGTTCGGGTTTCAAGTCCTTTAAACCCTTTTGCATAATGAGTAGCATCTTGAGCACGTATTTCTTTTGCATTGGCTGAAATATCCCACTCATTATCTTGCACCAGATATAAAATTGGTAGCTTTTTTAACACCGCCATTTGAAATGCTTCAGCAACCTCTCCTTCGGTAATAGAAGCATCGCCAAGAGAACAAACGGTTACGGGCTTATCTTTACCGTAATCTTCTGATAAGTTTTTTAATTCTTTGTATTGAATGCCCATTGCAATACCAGTAGCAGGAATCGCTTGCATTCCGGTGGCAGAAGATTGATGAGGGATTTTTGGCATATCATCCCTTCTTAAGCTGGGATGACTATAATAAGTTCTTCCACCGCTAAATGGGTCATCTTTTTTTGCTAAAAGTTGTAGCATTAATTCGTAAGGAGTCATTCCAATTCCTAAAAGGATAGAATCATCTCTGTAATATGCCGATAAATAATCTTGTGGTAGCAACTGCATACCGACAGCTAGTTGAATAGCTTCATGTCCTCTGGAAGTAGCGTGTACATACTTTGCAGTAATTTTTGCATTTTTTTCATACAATTCAGCCAAATTTTTGGCTGTGCACATCAATTCAAATGCTTTTAAAACAATTTTTTTATCAATTTTTATTTTCTCTTTTTCTTTCACAGCAACGCTTTCAGCCATCTTATGATTTTTAAAGACCTTAAAGATACAAAATTAGCCTTTGTCGCAATTCTAAAGAGATAAATTTGAATACGGAAAAAAGGTATTTAGCAAAAATTAAGTGTTTAGCCTTAAAAATTTTATGTAGGTTTGTGAGCAATCAAACTATGTAAAAATGAAATTAGATTTTTCTAAACTACTACCTCATATTATTGCAGTTGTTGGCTTTTTTCTAATTACTGCCATATATTTTAGCCCTGTTCTAAAAGGAAAAGACATTCAATCAGGTGATATAAAAAACTGGCAGGGTGTTGCGCAAGAAACTATTGCTCATAACGAAAAATCTGATGCTCCTGCTTTGTGGACCAATTCATTGTTTGGAGGTATGCCAACTTACCTTATTTCACTAGAACTTCATGGTAATTTGGTTCAACACTTTCACAAAGTATTTACCCTTTGGTTTAAAAGCCCTATGGGATTTATTTTTACTTGTATGATTGGTTTTTACATTTTGCTTTTATGTTTAAATGTTAATCCTTATGTGGCATTAATTGGTGGAGTTGCTTACGGTTTTTCCTCATATTACTTCATTATTTTAGAAGCAGGACACAATACGAAATTAATGGCGATTTCTTACATGGCACCATATCTTGGTGCGGTATTACTCGCTTTCAGAGGAAGGTGGCTTTTGGGTGGTGTTTTAGCGGCATTTTTCTTGGCGCTAGAAATTTCCTGTAATCACATTCAAATTACATATTACTTATTCTTTATTGTATTGATTTTAGGTGCATTTGAATTATTTAAGCATCTTAAAGAAAAGCAGCTCGCATCTTTTGCGAAAGTAGTTGGAGTCTTGTCTATTGGCGCAGTATTAGCTATTGGTGCTAACGTAAATAAGTTGTGGCCAATTTATGAATATGGTAAATATTCAACAAGAAGCCAAAGTGAACTAACTGCTACTAATGCTGACGACCAAACAAGCGGACTTGATAAAAGTTATGCTTTAGCATGGAGCTATGGGGTAGGAGAAAGCTTTACTTTATTGGTTCCAAATTTTAAAGGTGGAGGCTCTGGTGCTATAGGCAATTTGTATGAGGATAAATTAAAAGATTTAAATCCTCAGGATGCTCAAGTGGTAGCACAGCTTGATTCTTACTTTGGAGATAAACCGTTTACATCCGGTCCTGTTTATGTTGGGGCTATTGTTTGTTTTCTTTTTGTTTTAGCACTTTTTATCATTAAGAATCAATATAGATGGGTGTTTTTAATAGCTACCATTTTATCTCTTGCGCTTTCCTGGGGTAAAAACTTTATGGGGCTTTCTGAGTTTTTCTTAGATTATTTTCCAGGCTACAATAAGTTTAGAACAGTTGAAATGATTTTAGTAATTGCCGAATTGGCAATGCCGGTTTTAGCCTTTTTAGCCCTAGACCAAATTATCAAGCACAAAAAGGACATTAAAATGAAGCAATTATATATTGCTTTTGGACTTACCGGTGGACTTGCCCTTTTATTTTGGTTAATGCCTGATTTATTCAACTCATTTATGAAAGATGATGAACATGCTACTTTAACCAGACAATTAACAAATTCAGGTTTTCCTCAAAACATTATTGGAGGTATATTGTCTTCTTTAGAAGAAACCAGAATGGCAATTTTTAGAGCCGATGCTTTAAGAACGTTCGGGTTTATTTTGGCAGGTCTTATTGTTCTTATTCTTTATTTGAGAAATACGATAAAAACAGAAATGTTAATCGGTGCTCTTGGTCTTTTGATTTTAGTGGATATGTGGGCTGTTAATAAAAGATATTTAAACGAAGATAATTTTGTGAAGAAAGCTAAAAATGAAGCACCATTTCCAATTACACAAGCTGATCAGCAAATATTAAACGATCCTGACCCTAACTATAGAGTCTTTAATACCACAAAAAGGTTAGATCAAGATGCTTCTACAAGCTATTATCATAAATCTTTGGGTGGTTATCATGGAGCGAAAATGAAACGTTATCAAGAATTAATTGATGCTCACTTATCGCAAGGCAATCAAGCAGTTTTTGATATGATGAATACTAAGTATTACATCATCAACAATAATAATCAGCTTATGGCACAGCGTAACCCAAATGCTTGCGGTAATGTTTGGTTGATTAATGATTTGAAATGGGTAAAAAATGCGGACGAAGAATTAGCTGCTTTAAAAGAATTTCAACCTAGAGAACTTGCTGTTATTGATGAACGATTTAAAAATATTGTTGGAGAAGCAAAACCTTCAAAATCTTTTGGAGATACAGCATATCAAACTTTATACGAACCAGGAAGGTGGGAATATCAAATCAAATCTTCAGGTGAAAGTTTTGCGGTATTTTCTGAAATATATTATCCCGTTGGAATGAAAGTATTTATTGATGGACAGCCTGCTGAACATGTGAGAGTTAATTATGTATTGAGAGGAATGAAAATTCCTGCAGGAAATCACAAAGTGGAATTTGTATTTGAACCAAAATCATATCATTTAGGAGAAATAATTTCTTACATCTGTTCGGGATTATTGATAATACTTTTAGGAGTGGTTCTATACAAAGAAATTAAAGGCGAAAAAGTTTCAGTAACTGATAAAGCAGAGTAAGACTGATGCCTAAAGTTTTAGTCTTTACATATTACTGGCCTCCGGGAGCCGGTCCTGGAGTTCAAAGAATGTTAAAGTTTTGTAAGTTTTTACCACAATTTGGGTGGAAGCCGGTTGTTATTTCAGTTAAAGACGGAGCTTACCCTTCTATTGATGAATCATTGCTGGATGATGTTCCAAAAGATGTGCAAGTTATAAAAACGTATGCCTTTGAACCATTTCGACTTTATAATGCATTAAGAGGAAAAAAAGGCAAGCAAGTTCCTGTGGCATTAATTGGTATTAAGGATTCCAAATCATGGTTACAGAAATTTTCGGTTTGGGTGAGGGCTAATTTTTTTATTCCGGACGCTCGTAAAGGCTGGAATAAGTATGCCATTCGAATAGGCAAAAGAATTGTGCGGCAACAAAAAGTGGATGCAGTAATTACCACCGGACCGCCACATAGTACACATTACATCGGTAAATATTTTCAAGAAAAGCACGGGTTAAAGTGGATAGCAGATTTCAGAGACCCTTGGGTAAATATTTATTATCATAAATTTTTTCCGATGTCTGCAAGAACTAAGAAAAAGCATCAACAAATGGAAACAGAAATAGTTTCTAGCGCTGATTTGATTGCCGTTGTCAGTGAAGGTTTAAAAAAAGAATTTTCTAATAGGAACAATAATATTGAAGTAGTCTATAATGGCTATGATGAGGATGATTTTTTGCGTGAAGAAAATAAAGCAACAACTAACTTTACATTAAGCTATATCGGTAATTTAAAACCCAATCAAAACATAATTTCTGTTTGGGAAGTAATAGGTGAACTAGTAAAAGAGAATGCTGACTTCTCTAAATATTTTAAACTGAGAATTACCGGAAATGTGGATGATATTGTTTTGTCTGTTATTCGGAAATATATCTCCGCTGACAATATAGAAATCAAGCCATTTGTGCCCCACAAAGAAGCTGCTAAATTAATGATGGAAGCTAATCTCTTACTTTTTATTATTCCTAATTCGGAGAACAATGGATTAATATTAACAGGTAAGTTATTTGAATATTTAGCATCTGGAACCACAATGTTATCAATTGGTCCAGTTGGTGGTAATGCATCGGAAATTATTAGGGCTTGTGACCGAAACTATATGATTGATTATTTAGATAAATCCGAAATAAAAAAGCAGTTGTTAAATCATTTTAACGATTGGAAAAGTAATGGTGGAATTTCTAAAAAGCATGATATTTCATCTGCTGAAAAGTTTTCTAGAAAAAGCCAAACTGAGCAATTAGCCAATGCCATTTCTAAATTAATTCAAAATTGAAAACTACTGTAATTGATATCAATACTTTTAAAAAGGATTCTTCTTTTTATGGCGAGTTGCCCTTAGTACTTACGGTTAAAAGTTTTGAATTACAAGAAATCAGAAAGCGATATTTAGCTTCAAAACACAATAAAAATAATAGAACAGGAAGTGTGGAAAGGAGAGCGGTAGCGTTGGGTGGAGTATCTTCTGTAACAATAAAAAACGGTAAAATTTTAAACGAAAAAGTAATCTGTGAGTTAAAAGAACCAAGAGGAATTGCTGCCAATAAAACTACTTTTTCAGTTTCTTCTGAGAACTTAGTTTATTTAATCGACTCCCGTTTAAGAAGATTAGAGCATCCTTGGTTTAGTTATATTCATACAGTCGATTTTTCTTCTGATAACAAACAATTAGTTGTGTCATCATCAGGTTTAGACTGTTTGTTTGTATTTGATTTAGAAACCTTAGAGCTTACTCAAGAATGGTTTGCATGGGAAAACGGTTTTAATAAAGGAAAAGATCCAAAGACCGGTGAAGAAATTATTCTTACTAGAAATAGTAATGAAAAGGGCAGTAACATTAAGTTAATAGACAACCCTAAAGAGCAAGTTTTACCTACAGCTATGAGGGCAGCATTTATTAACTCTGTGGTATTTGACGGAAATAATACCGATAAACTTTTAGCTTCATTTTTTCATGAAGGCGCCATTTTTAATATTGATTTATCTTCAGGGGTTGCTACTAAACTAGTTGACGGACTTAAAAATCCTCATGGCGGAAAAAGAATAGGTGATGCGATTTTAGCTACAAGTACCGGAACAGGAAATGTAATTTTGCAAAACCAAAACGAAAGGTTAGAGTTTGATTTTTCCAATTTACCCGGAAAACCTGAGGAATTGGGTGATTTTGAATGGTTGCAAAATACGGTGTATTACAAAGGAATTTATATTACTATTGACTCTAACAGGACTTCTTTTGTGGTGTTTTCTCCTGAACAAAAATTAGTTGATATTATTCCTTACAACAATAATTGGGCGGTTCAAGATTTGGTAGTTACCCAACTAAATGATGATATTTCGGAAAAATTGAAAAGCCTGAATGAGTAAAATTAAAATCATAAAGAAGATAAAAGCGAATTTTATTCGTTTTCAATTACATAGAATTTTTGGGCCTTTCGCTACACTTTTTATATACCTGGGCTATTTAACCAGACTTTCTAAATGGGTCTACAACAATAAAAAGAAGTTAGGTATTAATGATTTTTACAATAGTAAAGTTGTTCATGCTGATAGGTTTAAGCTGTATCAATATGTATTAGAAAAAGAAAGCTTAAAAGATTCAGAGTTTAATTACATAGAGTTTGGTGTAGGCAGAGGAAACTCCATGAAATGGTGGACAGAAAACACAACCAATCCTTCGTCTAACTTTTTTGGCTTTGACACATTCACAGGATTACCTGAAGACTGGGGAACGTATAAAGCGGGAACTTATTCATTGGGCGGTAATTTCCCTGAAATTGTGAAAGACCAGCGAGTAAAATTTTATAAAGGCTTATTCCAAGAAACGCTTTACGGAGCATTAACAGATATAAAATTTGAAAAGAGAAATATTATTCATTTAGATGGAGATATGTATTCTTCTGCGTTATTTCCAATGGCGGTAATGTTTCCTTATTTAAAAACAAATGACCTCATTTTGTTTGATGAGTTTGTGGTTCCGATGCACGAATACAGAATGTATGAGGACTTTTTAGATTCTTTTCCATGCAAGCTTGAGCCTATTGGTGCTGTGAATAATTACCTACAAGTAGCTTTTCGTTTAGTGAAATAAAAAAAGCCCCACAAATTGTGAGGCTAAATTTTTTAAAAGCAATTACTTAAACTATATCTTTTTAACGTTTATTGCATTTAATCCTTTTTTTCCTTCTTTTAATTCGAAAGAAACTTCATCGTTTTCGGTGATTTGATCAACTAATCCAGAAACGTGTACAAAATATTCTTTGTCTGTTCCTGCTTCTTTAATAAAACCAAATCCCTTAGTTTCGTTGAAGAATTTTACTGTTCCATTGTTCATAATAAATAAAAAATAAATAAATAATTACCCCAAAGGTACGAAAATTTAGACACTCTTTACTTTTTTATAAATATTTAACTATCTGAAAGAGTATGAATTAATCCTCAATCCAACGGATTAATTCAAAAGCCTCTGCAAAATCTGTATTTACTTGAACGCCTCTTACGTTGGCTAGTGAGCCCAAAAATGCTTCAGAAGCATAATACCTAAAGGTTTGTGATTTGTATTCACTTATTGCTTTAGCTTTAGCGGTAATGTGTTTTGCCTCTAACTTTACATGGAAGTTTGAAACGAATTTTAAACTATTCCATATTAACTCAAAGCCTAATAATTTACTGTGTTTAAATGCTCTTATACCTTCATTATAAATTACTTGATGATCTTGGTGAATGTCATTAGAGTTAGGCATAAAAACCAATTCAGGTTTTATTTTCTTTCTAAGTTTTACTAATTCTTCTAAAATGATTTGTCGATGGTCAGTAAAATATCTAACCGGAATATCATAGGTAAAAACGTCTTCATTTTTAATACCTAAGTGAGCAGTAGCGGTTTTTAATTCTCTAAATAATGAATCTTTATCAAATCCTTCCGGGAGCGATGCAACGCAAGGGGAGAATGCCGCATAGTAAACTCTGCAACCGTTTTCGGTTAATTTTTTAATCGTTCCGCCACAACCAAATTCACCATCATCAGGGTGTGGGGCTAAAACAAGTGCAGTTTTTACGTTCATGTTTATTTGCTTTTAAATTTGTTAATGGCATTTCTTGTAAAATCAGATAACACCAATTTTCCACTCATAGCCGCTCTTTCACTTAATAGTTCATCCCAATTATCAGTTCCTTGCCAAAATATTTTCTTTAGTAATGCCATTGCTTCCGGGTTTGATGCTAATAACTTATTGGTTAATGAATTTATTGCTTCGTCCATTTCTTCAATACTTTCAAAAACTTCTGCATACAACCCTTTTTGTTTTGCCCAGTCGGCTGTTTGCCATTCGGTAGCATCAATGGCTAATTGACTCATTGCTGATGTTCCAATTTTTCTTTCTACAGCAGGACCGACTACAAATGGTCCAATTCCAACAGCTAGTTCGCTTAGTTTAACGGATGCAAATTTTGTGGCAAAACAATAATCTACGGCACTGGCTAGGCCAACACCACCGCCAACAGCTTTTCCCTGAACTCTTCCTATAATTAATTTAGGACATTTTCGGCAAGCATTAATTACATTAGCAAAACCTGAAAAGAATTTTTTCCCGGTTTCTAAATCATTTATTGAAATTAGTTCGTCAAAACTTGCTCCTGCACAAAAGGCTCTGTCACCACTAGATTTTAGTAGAATAACAGTAACTTCTTTGTTGTTTCCTGCATCGGTGATGCTTTGTGCTAAGGCTGCCAATACTTTTCCCGGTAAAGAATTACTTAATGGATGAAAAAACTCAATAGTTGCTAATCCGTTTTCAATTGTTGTATTTACTGTTCCTTGTTCAACCGCTGTTTCCATATCATTTAATGTTTTTTACAAAATCGTTTGAATGTTCAATTTTACAGATTTTTATTGAATATCTGTCGTACCACTGTTCAATTCCTTTGAGTTTTGCTGTTTTGTGAAGGGTGTTATTTCGCCATTCGTTAATGGCCTCCATGCTTTCCCAATAAGAAATAAAAATGCCTTCCTGATTTTCATTGTAAACACTTTCATAGCCTTTGTAGCCATTTATTTTTTCGGCTTCTTGCATGGTTAATTCATCCATTTCCTGATAGCCTTCAAGTGTATTACTTCTCTTTAATGAAAATATAACTGCGTACATTTTACGCTATTCCTGATTTCTCTTTTTCACCATAGTCAAAATAGTAGCCAAAGCACAAGTTTCTCCGGTTTCATCATACACATCTACCAAAAACTTTACAATGCCTTTGGCAATATCTTCTTCATTACGTTTTTCCTGCTCTATTTTTTCTTTTACGGTAAACTTAACGCCAATAGTCATGCCCGGGTAAACAGGTTTTGTAAATCTACATTCATCTATTCCGTAGTTTAATAAAACCGGCCCTTTTTTGCCATCTACAAATAAGCCCGCAGCTTTCGACAATACCCAGTAACCATGCGCCACTCTTTGCTCAAAAATGGTTCCTTCCAATGAAGTAGCGTCAACATGCGCATAAAAATGGTCTCCGCTTACATTAGCAAAATTTACAATATCAGCTTCCGTTACAGTATGTTTTCTTGTAATTAATGTGTCACCCACTTTTAAGTCTTCAAAATGTTGTCTAAAAGGATGAATATCAGTTTCATTAGCATCCGCACCTTGCTGGTAAACATTAGTTATATTAGTAATGGTGGTTGGCGTTCCTTGTATGGCAGTTCTTTGCATATAGTGTTTTACACCTCTTACTCCACCCATTTCTTCTCCGCCACCTGCTCTTCCCGGTCCTCCGTGAACTAATAATGGCATTGGTGAACCATGTCCTGTACTTTCCTTTGCGCTTTCTCTATTTAATACTAAAATTCTGCCATGGTATGCGGCTGCGTTAATCACATATTCTTTGGCTATTTTATCATCAAAAGTGGCAATAGAGCTAACCAATGAACCTTTCCCCATTTTTGATAATTCAATGGCTTCGTCTAAATTTTTGTAAGGCATAATAGTAGAAACCGGTCCAAATGCTTCTACATTATGACAGTCTGTATTTTTAAAAGGGTTTTTATTTAAAAATAGAATAGGAGAGATAAATGCTCCTTTGTCTTTATCGGCTCCGGTAACTTCAAATTTATGGTAATCTCCAAAAACAATATCTTGAGATTTTGCCAATAATTCTACTTTTTCAATCACCTCTTTTACTTGTTCTTTTCCTGCCAATGAACCCATTTTTACTCCTTCAACTGATGGGTCTCCGATAACGACTTTTTCTAATCTTTTACCCAATGCAATTTGAACATCTTCAACTAATTTTTCAGGAACGATGATTCTTCTGACTGCGGTACATTTTTGTCCGCATTTAACCGTCATTTCTCGCTGTACTTCTTTTATGAATAAATCAAACTCTTCTGTTCCGGGAACTGCATCTTCTCCAAGAATAGCACAATTTAATGAGTCCGCTTCCATGTTAAACGGAACGGATTCTTCCAGTAATCTTGAGTGTGATTTTAACATTTTTCCTGTGCTGGCAGAACCTGTGAAAGTTACAACATCTTGGTTAATTACATGGTCTAAAATTCCGTTGGCAGAGCCACAAATTAGTTGTATAGCCCCTTCAGGAACAATACCTGAGGCAATAATTTCTTTTACCACAACTTCAGTTAAATAAGAAGTAATAGTGGCTGGTTTTACAATTGCAGGAACTCCGGCTAACCAGTTTACGGCAACTTTTTCAAGCATTCCCCAAACAGGGAAGTTAAAAGCGTTAATGTGAATGGCAACTCCTTGTTTCGGAACCATAATGTGATGACCGATAAAAGTTCCTTCTTTAGATAGTTTAGCGGCTTGTCCGTCAACATAAAACGGTTCGTTAGGGAATTGTCTTCTTAAACTTGCATAGGCAAATAGGTTACCGATTCCACCTTCAATGTCTATCCATGAATCTACTTTGGTAGCGCCTGTCCATGCACTTACTTTGTAAAAGTCTTTTTTCTTTTCCATTAGGTGAAGAGCCAAAGCTTTTAGCATTAATCCTCTTTCCTGAAAAGTCATCTTACGAAGCTTTGAACTACCCGTTGTACGTGCATAATCCATCATGGCAGAAAAGTCTAATCCGCTTGAACTTGCGGTAGCTATTT
>CALALS010000251.1 GCA_937925525.1 uncultured Flavobacteriales bacterium
ATTAAAAACAAAAGATTAATAAAAACTCCCCAGGTAATGTAATCTGAAGTGGCAAAGCCCGTAGTGGTAACTATTGTTAAGACCTGAAATAAAGATTTCCTAAATGCCTCTTCATAAGAAATAAAGTGTGAGTTAAAAAATAAATATAGAGCAACTATTAATGTTAGCCCTAATAAAATCCTCACATAATATTTTAACTCTTCGTCAAAAGCTACTTTGCTAAACTTAAACTTGAATAAAAAGTAAATAAGAATGAAATTAATTCCTCCTAAAAACATAAAGAAAGAAACGGCATACTCTAAAGCCGGACTTGCATAAGCGCCAATACTTAAATTTTTAGTAGAAAAACCTCCGGTAGAAATAGTAGTAAACGAATGATTAATGGAGTCAAACAAATCCATACCCAATACATTGAACGTAACGATTTCAACGAGAGTTACTAGGATGTAAATAATCCACAAACGTTGAGCTGTTTCTTGAATTCTCGGATGAACTTTTTCCACTTTTACTCCGGGAGATTCGGCATTAAACAATTCTGTTCCTCCAATTCCTAAAATGGGCAGAATGGCAACAGACAACACAATTATTCCTAATCCGCCAATCCATTGTGTTAAACTTCTCCAGAACAAAATGTGTTTGGGTAAACTTTCTACATCTTTGAAAATGGAAGCTCCGGTTGTAGTAAAACCACTGATAGATTCAAAAATGGCTGACGAAAAATCCGGAACAAATCCACCAATGTAATAAGGAAACGCACCAAAAATGCCCAGTATTATCCAGCCCATACTAACAATCATAAAGCTGTCTTTTCGGTTTAATTGTCGCTTATACCTTTTGCGAGTTAAAAACATAAACAGTAAACCAATGGAAATGGAAAGTAGAGCAGAATAGATAAATTCTTTTATAGATTCATCATAAATGAAGGCTACAATTAATGCCGTAAGCTGAAATATTCCGTTATAAATTAAAAGCCAGGAAAGAAGGTGTACTATGGTAGAAAAGTTAATAGTACGCATTAGAAAAACTCTTGAATTTTATTGATTTGTTCATGTAAAGCAAATACCACTACGCTATCGCCTTCTTGTAATTGAGTTTCACTGGTAATAATATTTCCTACATTATTTCTAACATAGCCCACAACAAACGTTCCTTCAGGTAAACCCACTTTAGAAATGATGTTAGAAGTTATTTTAGAATTTGAGGTAGCTTGTAATACTAATACCTCAGCATCATCTACACCGAGCCCTGATGTCATATATACATTACCTTTTCTAATAAATCTGAAAATAGAACTTGCCGCTAAAATCTTTTTATTGATAACCGTATCTATTCCAATTTTATCGCTCAAGTCAATGTAATCTACATTTTCAACTAAGGCAATTACTTTTTTTACACCAAATGATTTGGCGGCAAGGCAAAGCATTACATTGGTTTCAGAATCATTGGTAACAGCAATAAACGCATCTGTTCCTTCTAAGTTTTCCTGTTCTAAAAATTCTAAATTTCTGGCATCGGCATTCAACACCATAATGTCAGGAATTCGCTCGGCTATCTGAATGCATTTATCTTCATTAATGTCAATTAACTTAACATCATGAGATTTGGCTAGTTTTCCTGCAATGGTTTTTCCCACCCTGCTTCCGCCAACAATCATTAAGTTTTTAAGCTTTACATCTTGTATCGAGCAAATTTCTTTTATCTGGTCAAGCCCTTCCGGCTTGCTAATCATATACACCTGGTCGCCCGACTTTAAGTGCGAACTACTTTTGGGTAATATGATGTCCTCACTTCGTTTAATGGCAAACGGCAAAAAGTTAAGATGCTCGTAATTAGCGGCAATTCTTCCCAAAGAAATTTTTGATAAATCTTTGTTTTTAGAATTGATGTGAATACCTATTAAGAAAAGTTTTCCGCTTTCGAATTCATAAATTTCAGAAAACGAATTGTTTTTTATCACCTTAATAATTTCCTCTGCGGCTAAATCTTGCGGGCAAACCAACTCATCTATTCCAAAGCGTTGAAAATCTATTTCTTTTTTGTTTTCTAAAAACTCATTGTTTTGAATACGGGCAATGGTTTTTTTAGCACCCAGCTGTTTTCCTAAAAGAGCAATGGTAATGTTGTCACTTTCTGATGAGGTAGCACAGATTAATAAATCTGCCTTGGGAACGTTGGCCTGCTTTAAAATTTTGATGGAAGTAGCATTTCCTTTAATGGTTAAAACATCCAGTTTGGTTTGACAAGCGTGCAATTTCTCATTATCGAAATCTATCACTACAATATCGTGACTTTCTTTAGAAAGAAGGTTGGCTAAATGAAAACCAACATCTCCGGCACCTACTACAACTATGCGCATAATTCAGTTCAGAGGGCAAATATAGGTATTGTTGGGAAACTGTAACGTGCTATTTATTTTCACTGGGAATGTTAACTGGTATTATTTTTAAATCACTACCATCTATTTTCATTGAATAAATTTGACTCTTTCCGTCTTGTATTAAAAAGAAGACTCTTGCAGGTTTTTTAGATAATATGAAATCACTGATATGATAATCAGCTTTAAAGATAGATTTTGCAACTTGCTCATCCATATCCATACAATAAAGCTCGTATGGAGCTTCAAATATTAAGGAGTTACTTTCTTTATGAAACACAGAATTATAGTATAAAGCAGGATGCTTTCTTGGATTGTTTTCAGGTACAACCCTAGTTTTGGTAGCTGGGGAAGTTTCCCGATTGACTATAAACATACCTCCTTCGCCACCTTCTACAATATGAGTGGTCAAGCGAATACTGTCTAGTTGATGTAAATGGAATATTCCATATAGGTTAGACTCTGTAATATTGTTAGTTACACCAGTATTTATATCTAAAGAAAAAATATCCATTCCGCTAGGCTGCTTATCTTTATTAATTTTAATGTAAATAATTTCATCGGAATAATCTGAAGCTATGATTCTAATAATGTCATCATGATTATTTGTGAGGTATTTAACATTTCTACCATCAATATCACAAACACCAATCTCATTATCACGATTATTTAATGAATTCATAGCAATAAAATATATTTTGTTTTCTTCTCTAGAATAAACAGCATTGACAAATTCTTTTCTTTGTTTAGCCTTTAGAACTTCTCGAATCTCTAAACTGTACAAATTCATTTCGTATAAAGAAGCTAAATCATCTTTATTTTTAGCATATGAAAACAAAATACAAGAATCATTATTAGAGATGTCAGATAAATCGACTGAATTAAATTTTCTTTTATTAGAAATACACCCTGTAAATAGGATAATAATAAAAAAGAGGAGTCTTATTTTCATATTCTACAACTTCCCTGCCAGCACGGCAGTCTTTTTGTGTTTTTGAATGTTGCCTCCAATGTCAAAAGCTTCCATGTAAATAATGTAAATGCCTATTCGGGCTTTTTCAGCTTTGTCGTTTATGCCATCCCAGGAAATAGTTCCCGTTGCTGCCAAGGTTTCATTATTCATTAAGCTTCTTATTTTTCTTCCTTTGTCGTCATAAATAATAATGGTGCCTACATATCCGCCTTGTCCAAAATCATAATGAATGTTTAAAATGTCATTGTAGCCATCGTTATCAGGCGAAAAAATTTCAGGTTCAACGGTAATTTCGCCCTCAGCAGTTCCTAAGTAAAATTGTGAGTTTAAAAATCCGGGAGTGGCAAAGCCCACATCTTCTGAAGCAGAATGCCAATTGGTAATATCATCCACCGGTCGGGCAGGGTCAATTCTTTCTAACGTAACACCTTCTTTGTTATTCAGCAATGGAAAATGCATGTCATCGGTATAATCAAATCGCTCAATTAAGGTGTCGTTATTATTAATTACAATTACGTTTCCTTCATCGTTACTATACGTAGGTAAAGAAGAAAGCTGAATGAATTTTCCTTTTTTAGCGTTTGGATATTCCTTTTTAACAATGCTGCTGTCAGTAGTAATAACCACATATTCATTGGGGTATAAAATGTATTGCTCCGGAAAAGACTTAAAGCTGGCTAGTGTATCTTTATTACTGTCATAGTTAGCCAATTTCCAGTCTTTTAAACCGATATATTTTGAAGAAATATTGTACAACTCTACAAAATCTACTCCGCCTGTTTTAGGATCAAATAATACTTCGTTAATGACTACATCTCCAATCGTTCCTTGCTGAGGCAACACAAACTCTCCTTTGTTTCCAAAAATGTTATTGCCCGAGCAATCCGTCAAACCTGAAATGGTCAACGTATAAAGCGTGCCTGAAGAAATAGCATTGGTAAAAAATAGTGTTAGTTTATCATAATCAGGCGGAATGTTTACCGGAAAATTAATTCCGATACCGTTGTTTACACTATAATTAGCCGTTAACACAGCGTTACTGTCTAGCTTTTCATCAAAGTGAACGTCTATTCTTGCAGGTGTTATTACTTCTATTTTAGTAATGCTAGGTCCTTTGGTGTCGGGCGTTAAACTATACACAGAATTTTGTGCTCCCGGAGTTCCTCCATTACTGTTATTAGATGCAATCCAGTTGTTTTTTCCCGAACATGGTAGTGTTGGATTAATTTGTTCAAGTGTCCAGCCACCTGCTTTTTTGGTAGCATCCTGATACCAGGAATCACTATAATTTAATCTATCAATCAATAAACCTGAGCTGTCTGTAAGCGTGATAATGTCTCCTGAATTATTTAAGGAAGGGAAAGAAGTTAACGGAATAATTTTAGAATAACCACTAAAAGCAGCCGTATCTGTTCTTGCAATTAAAATAACGTATTCGCCTGCTAAAAGCGGATAAGAAGG
>CALALS010000252.1 GCA_937925525.1 uncultured Flavobacteriales bacterium
GAGCATTAAAAGAAACATTATTTTACCTTTGCGACATAATCAAATTAAAAATAATGTCAGCTACAACTTTACAAGGATTTTCAATTAAAGAAGCGCTATCTGCTTTAGGAATAAAAGAAGAAAATAACGGAACTTCCACCGGAAGCGAGTTTTTTGGTTCAGGAGAAATGCTTTCTTCGTTTTCACCGGTTGATGGTGAATTAATAGGAAAGGTTTCTACCACTACTACAGACGATTATCAAAAAGTAATTACAAAAGCAAAAGAAGCCTTTTTAACCTGGAGAATGATTCCTGCACCTAAAAGAGGAGAAATAGTTCGTCAGTTTGGAGATGAGCTAAGAAGACAAAAAGAACATTTAGGAAAACTAGTTTCTTACGAAATGGGAAAGTCTTTACAAGAAGGCTACGGAGAAGTTCAGGAGATGATTGATATTTGTGATTTTGCAGTTGGCTTATCTCGTCAGCTTTATGGCTTAACCATTCACTCAGAGCGAGCAGGACACAGAATGTACGAGCAGTATCACCCGCTTGGTGTAGTTGGAATTATTTCAGCCTTTAATTTTCCGGTTGCTGTTTGGGCATGGAATACGGCTTTAGCTTGGGTTTGTGGAGATGTTTGTATTTGGAAGCCATCAGAAAAATCTCCTTTATGCAGTGTGGCTTGTCAAAACATAATTGCCAAAGTGCTTAAAGAAAATAATTTACCTGAAGGAATAAGCTGTATCATTAACGGAGATTATAAAGTGGGTGAGTTTATTACGAAGGACAAAAATGTTCCGTTAATCTCAGCTACAGGCTCTACCAGAATGGGAAGAATAGTTGGCGTTGAAGTAGCACAACGTTTCGGAAAAACGATATTAGAATTGGGAGGAAATAATGCCATCATCATTACTCCTGATGCAGATATTGATATGACTATTATCGGAGCTGTTTTTGGAGCGGTGGGAACAGCAGGTCAGAGATGTACTTCTACAAGAAGACTAATTATTCACGAGTCAAAATATGAAGAAGTAAAAGAAAGATTGATAAAAGCTTACGCTCAATTGAAAATAGGAAATCCGTTAGATGAGAGTAACCATGTCGGGCCATTGATTGACAAAGATGCTGTAAAAATGTACGAAAGCGCATTGCAAAAGGTGGTTGAGGAAGGTGGAAATATTGTAGTTGAAGGTGGAGTTTTATCGGGCGAAGGTTATGAAAGTGGATGTTATGTTAAGCCCGCAATAGCTGAGGCCAAAAATAATTTTGAAATTGTTCAGCATGAAACTTTTGCGCCAATATTGTATTTATTGAAATACAAAACCTTGGATGAAGCAATAGCCATGCAAAATGATGTTCCACAGGGATTATCTTCAGCCATTATGACGACTAATTTGAGAGAAGCCGAACAATTTTTATCTCATGCAGGTTCAGATTGTGGAATAGCAAACGTAAATATTGGAACCAGTGGCGCTGAAATTGGCGGAGCATTTGGCGGAGAAAAAGAAACCGGAGGCGGAAGAGAGTCAGGTTCTGATGCATGGAAGGCATACATGAGACGACAAACCAATACAATTAACTATACCTCAAAACTTCCTTTAGCACAAGGAATTAAGTTTGAAATTTAATTGAAACTATCCGAAAGGAATAAAGATTTTTTTCAGCAAGTTTATCAAGTTGCTCGCCTTATTCCAAAAGGAAGAGTGACTTCTTACGGAGCAATTGCAAAATATTTGGGTAGTGGAAAAAGTTCTAGAATGGTGGGTTGGGCAATGAATGCTGTTGGTTCTCAAAAAGAATATGTTCCCGCCCACAGAGTGGTTAATCGCCTGGGTATGCTTACAGGAAAACACCATTTTTCTGACCCAAACCAAATGCAAAATTTATTGGAGCAAGAAGGTGTGGTGGTGAAAAACGATAAAATTCAAAATTTTAAAGAACTATTTTGGGACCCTATGCTTGAGCTTGAGTTGTAGTAAATTACTATCTTTATAACTCACTTTATAACTCATTAATTTAACTGCTTATGCCTGCTCCTAAAAATGTAGAAGACTTTATTCAGAAAAAAAAGGAATGGAAGAAAGAGTTAGAACTTCTTCGTTCAATAATTTTATCATTAAAGTTAGAGGAAACAATTAAATGGGGCTTCCCTGTTTATTGTTTTGAGGGGAAAAATATAGTCGGTTTGGGAGCCTTTAAAAGCTATGTCGGACTATGGTTTTTTCAAGGAGTTTTTTTGAAAGACAAAGCTAAGGTTTTAGTAAATGCTCAGGAAGAAAAAACAAAGGCGTTAAGGCAATGGCGATTTCATTCAATAGATGAAATAGACAAGAAATTAGTGAAGGAATACATAAAAGAGGCTATTGAAAATCAGAAAAAAGGAAAAGAACTTAAACCCAACAGAAGTAAGGCATTAAAAATTCCTGCAGAATTACAAAGAGCTCTAAAAAACAATAAAGAATTGAACGCTCAGTTTCAAAAGCTTTCTCAATCTTGTAAAAGAGAGTATTCCGAATATATATCAGAAGCCAAAAGAGAAGAAACTAAACTAAACCGTTTAGAAAAAATCAAACCGATGATTTTAGCCCAAATAGGGCTTAACGATAAGTATAAGAAATAATTAATCTAACTATTTCTTTTCAGCAACAGCAGTATTTTTTACCACATATACTCTTGTAAAGTCTTGATAGCTTAGTGGGTTTATATGGTAGTTTTTCATAGAAGCTTGCTTAAGTCTGTACTTTTCTTCATACCACAATACTACAAAAGGCGCATCATCCATTAAAAGCTGTTCTGCTTCCATAAATATTTTATTTCTTTCCGCTTCATCCGTTGTTTCATAAACAGCTTTATCAAAAAGCTTATCATAAACATCATTTTTATATCTGGAAACATTTGGGAACGAAGGTTCAGACAATGAGTTCGGAACATTTTTACCATAAGAAACATAAATGAAACTTTCCGGAGAAGGGTAGTCTGCCACCCATGCACCTCTGATAATATCACCCTCACCATACATAGATTTTTTAAGTCTTTCTTCATAAGAAAGCACTTCTACATCAGTGTTAATATTTAAGTTGGTAAGAAGTTGATTTTGAAGTTCAACAGCTACTTTTAAATTTTTAGAATCTCCACCATTTGTTACTAATTTCAGCGTTGGGAAGCCTTTTCCGTTAGGGTATCCGGCTTCTTCAAGAAGCTTTTTCGCTTTTTGTAAATCATAACTGTAGCCATTAATTTGTGTAATATCATAACCTTTAAACACCGGAGGAGTTATGCCGTAAATACCTGGGCCATAGGCTTCATTGTTTAATAAGTCATTTACAATTCTATCTCTGTTTATTCCGTAAGAAATAGCTTTTCTTACTTTAACATTATTGAAAGGAGCCTTCGTTAAGTTAAAGTTATAAAGCTGAACTGCCATATCGGGCGTTCTGTCCAAGATATATTTTGGAGGAGTTTCCTGAAAATCGGCAATTTGATTTTCTACCACTTCTTTAATAGACTCTGCGGGCAGCCCAACCACTAAGTCAAGCTTACCTTCATGAAACATTTTTAGTTCTTGCTGGCTATTATCAATGTAATTAACAACTAGCGAATCAAGGTAAGGCAACTGCATACCGTTCTCGTCTTTTAAGTAATAATTAGGGTTTTTGAGAAGAACAACACCTTTATCAGTAACATTTTCTTTTTTCATGATAAAAGGACCGGTACCAACGTTTATATCGTTACCATACATTTCAACAGCTTCTTTTGCCACTATTGATGTATTGTTCCAGGCTAAATTAAACGGGAACAAAGAATAGGCATTGGTTAAAGTAATTTGAACAGTATAGTCATCAATAGCTTTAACGCCAGCCAAACTATCCGGTGCTTTTCCTGATTTTGAAGCTTCTCTGTAATCAGCAGCTCCTAAAACTTTTCCTTTAAAAGCTTGGTCAAAAGTATATGAATTCAAGTCATTATTAGTGCTTAACAGCTGAAATGAATAAACAACATCACTTGCTTTAAGTTCTCTTCCTTTTCCTCCCTCAAAGCATGGGTCGTCATGAAAATGCACCCCTTTTCTTAGCTTGAATGTGTAAACTTTTCCAGTGTTATCTATTTCATAAGACTCTGCAATACACGGAACAACCTCTAATGTTTTTGGGTCATACTTTAATAATCCTTCATAAACCTGATTTAAAACATGGTGTGTACCTAAACTGGTAACGTAATGAGGATGAGTGGTTCCTATAGGATTGCCTTCAGACAAATGAATAGCCCCTCCGTAAACGGGTTTGTCATCAGCAACAACTACATCTTTAGATTGGTCTTTAGTGTCTTTATTGTCACCATTGCAGGAACTCATAACGAAAGAGATTCCTAAAACAATTACCATCCAAGAATTAATAAGCTTCATATTTATGGTTTAAATTCGACTACAAGAATAAGGTTTATTTGACAAATAAACAACTTGAAATAGTGGAGTTATATTGAAATTCTCCTTAGATTCGCACTTCTTTTTATGATACATTCAAAAAAATCAATTGTAATTAATTCAAAGCTTCCAAAAGTAGGCACCACCATATTTAGTATTATGAGTGCTTTGGCAAATGAGCAAAATGCCATCAATTTATCTCAGGGTTTTCCCGGTTTTGAGCCTTCAAAAAAATTGCTAGACCATGTGACTGAAGGAATGCACAAGGGTTTTAATCAATATGCTCCAATGGCGGGATTAATTAGCCTGAGGGAAAAGTTGGCCGAAAAAATGGAAAGTTTGTACAGCATAAACTTAAATCCCGAAACAGAAATAACGATTACTGCCGGAGCTACACAAGCAATTTACACTGCTATTTCAGCATTTGTTAAGGAAGGAGATGAAGTGATTATTTTTACTCCTGCTTACGATTGTTATGAACCTGCTATTGAGGTAAACGGAGGAAATGTGATTACCGTTAAATTACATGGACCGGATTTTAAGGTGGACTGGAATCGTGTGCAAAAGCTAATTACACAGAAGTGTAAGATGATAATTATAAACACTCCTCATAACCCTACCGGAAAAATATGGAGTGAAGAGGATTTATTAAAACTTCAGAAAATTACTGATGACACTAATATTGTTGTTTTAAGTGATGAAGTTTATGAGCACATTGTATTTGACAAAAAGCAGCATCAAAGCGTTTTGAGGTTTCCAAAGTTAGCAGAAAGGAGCCTTGCTGTTTTTTCATTTGGCAAAACGTATCATAATACCGGCTGGAAAGTTGGGTATTGTGTGGCTTCTAAAGAAATTATGAGTGAGTTTAGAAAAGTACATCAATACAATGTATTTTGTGTGAATTCTGTGATGCAGTATGCGTTTAGTCAAATTTTAGACGAGAAAGACTTGTATTTGGAATTGAATGATTTTTATCAAGAAAAAAGAGACTTTTTTGCAAAAGCCATACAATCTTCAAGATTTGATATTATTCCATGTGAGGGAACTTACTTTCAATTATTGGGCTATAATAGTATTACAGAGGAAAACGATGTTGATTTTGCTAGAAGACTGACTAT
>CALALS010000253.1 GCA_937925525.1 uncultured Flavobacteriales bacterium
ACATTTACACCTGATGAGTTTGGAAAGCGAGATAATAGTATAGAAAGCATGGACTATTATGAATTAAACAAATACATAGCGTCAGAAAAGTTTAAAGGAAGTGCCCAAGTACCATTTTATGAAATTGAAAAATACAGAAGAGGAGCTTTCCCGTTTGCTACATTTATTTTGACGTTGATTGGCGTTTCCATTGCCAGCAGAAAAGTAAGAGGCGGAATTGGTTTACATATTGGAGCGGGATTGTTATTAAGCTTTTCTTACATTCTATTTATGCAAGTATCTACAACTTTTGCTACCAATGCAGGCTTCTCACCTATGATTGCCGTTTGGATACCTAATGTATTGTATGGAGTTATTGCCGTTTTACTCTTTAGAAATGCTCCGAAATAGACTATACTTTAAGTCCCAACACACATATATCATCTATCTGCTCATTATTTCCCATCCACTCAGCTAATGTATTTTCTAGTTTTCCTTTTTGTTCATTTAACGGTAAATGCAAAATTGACTGAATTAATGAAAGGAATCTACTCACTTTGAATTTTTTTCCTTTTTCTCCGCCAAACTGATCAACATACCCATCAGAGTGAAGCATAATTAAATCACCTTTTTTCAGTTGCATCTTTTGGGTAACAAAATTCTTTGTGTTGGTTACAAAAGAACCAACAGGTTGTTTATCTGCAGTAAGTTTTATCATTTCGTTATTAGAAACTATGTAAGCAGCATTATTTGCTCCTGAAAACTCTAATTCATGAGTATTTATATTAAACTTACATAGTGAAATATCCATACCATCATTTGTGCCATTTACATGAGATGAACTCAAATGATACGTGATTTTTTGACGTAATTCATCAAGCACCTCTCCTGTCGTTTGCTCTTTTTCACTGCTAATAATATCGTTTAAAAATGCGATTCCTAACATACTCATAAATGCACCCGGAACTCCATGTCCCGTACAGTCCGCCACACAAAAGTAAACTTCATTCTTAGTGGTTTTTGAAATCCAGTAAAAATCACCACTTACAATGTCTTTAGGTTTAAAAAGTATAAAGTGCTCATTAAATGTGTTTTTAAAAAGCTCTTCGGATGACAACAAGGCATTTTGAATTCGCTGCGCATAATTAATACTGTCCGTAATTTCCTTATTCTTTAGTTCAACCTCTTTCTTTTGATGCAGGATAATTTTATTTTTCTTATTCTTTTGGCTGATAAAAAACAATAGAATACATGCTATTATAAGTAACAATAAAAGTCCCAACCATAAAAAGTTTTGCTGTTGTTTTTGTTTACTTAGCTCCAAGTTTCTTAGCTGCTCGTTCTTATTTAATAAATCTATCTCTCTTTGCTGCTCAATATTTCTATACTTTGCGTCAAACTCTGCAATTATTTTTGAGTTTCTAGAATTATAAATGCTATCTTTTACTTGAGTTAAAAGTTTGTTTGCTTCAAAAGCTTTTTTATAATCTCCCTTTTCTTCATAAACTTTAGTTAATAAATCATAGGCATATTTAACCCCTTCTATATCGCCTATTGCTTTTGCGATAGCTAAACTGGAGTCAGTATTTAGTAAAGCTTTTTGGTATTCTTTTTTGTGAAAATATATTTCACCTATATTATACAGACTGATGCTCTCACCAAACTTATCTTTAATTTTCCGCCTAATAGCTAGTGCCTTATCATGATACTCAATAGCCTGAGTAAAGTTTTTTAGTTCCTGATAAGCCAAACCTATATTGCTATAACTAGTGGATACTCCATTTAAGTCATCTTTCTTTAGGTAAATATTTTTGGCCTGATTAAATGATTGTATGGCTGTATCAATTTTAGCTTCATGAAGATATATTAAACCCAGGTTATTATAAGCTATCTCAAGACCTTTAGTTACATTATTTTTAATTAGTAAATTTTTAAGCCTTAAGTAATATTCCTTGGCTTTTACATGGTTTGATTGAGAAAAGTAAATATTTCCTAAGCCATTTAAAGCTTTTGCTTCTCCTTCAATATTAGTTACTGAATTAAATTTCGACATTGCATCTACATAGTAATTACTTGCCTCAGCATAATTACCCTGATAGTATTCAACATTAGCAATGTAAAATAAAGTAGTCGCTTCTTTACTGGTGTCATCTATTAATTTTGCTATTTCTAAAGCTTGTTGATGAAGTTCTCTAGCTTTAGTATAATCGGATGTTTCTTTATAAAGTAATCCAATATTATTATATAAATCTATTTCACTAGATTGATTTCCGACAGCTTTGGCAGCAGCAATAGCTTTCATGCCGTAATAAATAGCCTTTGTTTTATCCTTGTACTTTACCTCATTAAAAAGCTCAGATAATATATCAACTTTCTGTTGGTCAGACTTTGCTTCACGAAAAGCTATATTGAGTGAATCAAACCTATTTTGGTTATATGCAAATGAAGTACATACCGCCAGACAAATAAATAAATATAAGCCAATAGCTTTTTTCATTACATATTTCTTCTGTATTGCCCGCCTACGTCAAACAAGGAATTGGTAATTTGTCCAAGTGAGCAAACCTTTGTAACCTCCATTAATGCCTCAAACATATTATCATTTTGAATAGCTATATTCTGAAGTTTTTTCAACTCCTTTTCAGCCTCTTCACCATGATATTTATGAAGATTATTCAGCATATCAATCTGATATTTTTTCTCTTCTTCAGTAGCACGGATAACTTCTTTAGGAAGTATAGTAGGCGAACCTTTTGAGCTCAAGA
>CALALS010000254.1 GCA_937925525.1 uncultured Flavobacteriales bacterium
GAGCCAAACCGATAAATAGTATATATAAGAGTCTTAATTTCATGGTCTTAATTTTTCCTTAACAAATTTACCAATAAGAATTTAACTTTCTCGTAACAAAAGTTACAATAACGATAAATCTATGTTATTTTTCGATGAATTTAACTTTTTTGTCGATTAATTTGCATTATGTTACTTTTTTTCTATATTTTTGTACCATGATAATAATAGCATTTATATTATTCTTTTGTGTGGCAGCAATTTTACTAAGAGGTGAAGGCGCTAAATTTCCTTCTACAACCAAAAAGCCGCCTATGGAAAGTTATATATCTAGTAACGAGCTCCATTAGTTTATATTTCGTTGATAATTTGTTAATAGTCTTTCCCCTTTATTTTTAGTATTTCATAAGTTTTGGCATACATTTGGTTGATTTGTGTGTCATGAGAAACCTTTTTAGTGCTTTATTACTCTTTACTTTTTCCTTTATAAACGCCCAAAACGGAGAAACCAACCTCACTTTCGATATGATGAGAGAGTCGGGTGATGAATTCTTGCTGGGTGAAGAACACTATAAAAACAGAAGGTTTGAAAAAGCCGGAGACCACTTTGCCAAATCATTTGAAATTCTAAAAAACAATAAAGAAGCTGCCTACAATGCCGCATGTGCGTACTCATTAGCAAAAATGACTGACAAAGCACTGGAGTACTGCGAAAAAGCGCTTAAAAACGGGCAGTATGATTTTAGCAGCCCAGACCTGTATAACATTTCCGGTGAAGATCAATTTCAAACCTTATTGCTAAAAGCAGAAATACTGGAAGATGAAATAAAAAACCAAAGCATTGCACCCATTTTCAGGCTTCCAAAGAATTACGATTCCAGTAAAAGCTATCCTTTGATTATAGCATTTCACGGCTTTAATTCTAATGCAGCAGCGTTTTCTGCGCACTACGAAAAAGTAGCGCAAGACAACAACTGTATCTTAATGCTTTGTACCGGAAGCAAAATTATTAAAGCCAACTCTTTTGCCTGGACCTTTGAACAAGAAGAATACGAGAGGATTATTGATGAAATTGAAATGGCTAAACTCCGCTATAAAATTATTCCCGGAAAAATTATTTTAACAGGTATTGCTCAAGGAGGCTTTATGACTTATGCCCTGGGCATGATTAAATCAGAAGAATTTTGTGGCTTACTTCCAGTGGGGGGCTTAATGCCTCAAAACATTAGCATGAGCTTAGTAAAAAACAAAAACGTTAAAGTATATAGCATTATTGGTTTAAAGGATAGTGAAAAAGTGATTAAGCAAAACGAAGAAGCCGAAGTAGCCTTTAAGCAAAACGGAAACCCATTTAAACTAGACAAATACAATATGGGTAATGAATTTCCGGTGAATAAAGATGCGGTGTTAGACCAAGCAATAAAGTGGTTGTTAAACTAACCTACTTATATATCTTCCATTTATAAATTCCCATTCGGGCTAAAAAGTGTAGAAAAGACACTTTTAAAACACCCAATCCGTAAACCGTACTTCTCTTTAAATTAATAGAAGACGCCTCATCAAAATACTTAGTAGGACAAGTAACTTCTGCAATATCAAAACCCGCAAAAGCAATCTGACTCATCATTTGATTATCAAACACAAAGTCATCCGAATTAATATTAAAGTTGATTTTCTCTAACACCTCTCTCGAAAAAGCTCTGTAGCCGGTATGATACTCCGAAAGCTTTTGATTGATTAAAACATTTTGCACAAAGGTTAAAAAACGATTGGCGATATATTTATACAAAGGCATACCCCCTTTTAGCGCACCATTTCCTAAAATTCTACTACCTAATACCACAGGATAAACACCATTAGCAATAATGTAACACATAGAGTGTATTAACTTAGGCGTGTACTGATAGTCAGGGTGAACCATAATTACAATATCAGCTCCAACCTCTAAGGCTTTGTTATAACAAGTCTTTTGGTTACCACCGTACCCTTTATTTTTTTCATGACGAATAACATGATGAATACCTAGCCTTTCTCCAAGCTCTGATGTTTTATCTTTACTATAATCATCTACCAACACCACTTCATCCACAATATCAAAAGGAATTTCACGATACGTTTTTTCTAAAGTAAGCTCAGCATTATAAGCAGGTAAAACAACAACTATCTTTTTTCCATCAATCATTCAATACTATATTTACAGATAAATAGTTATTTATCTCGTTATATTTGCCTTCAAAAATAGAGAAACAAAGTTAAAATCATTAATGAACCTACTAAAAACTAAAGACGCCTACATTTTAAAAGCTTTTTTAGGGCCTTTCTTTGTTACCTTTCTCATCTCTACTTTCATACTATTAATGCAGTTTGTGTGGAAGTATATAGATGACATGATAGGTAAAGGACTGGAATGGTACGTTATTCTTGAACTTTTACTTTACACTACCTTCACACTTATACCACTTGCTCTTCCACTTGCCATTCTTTTTGCTTCGTTAATGACTTTCGGTAATCTAAGCGAAAACTATGAGTTAGTGGCACTTAAAGCAGCAGGAGTATCGCTTCAAAGAGCCATGCGTCCACTCATTGTCTTTGTAATTTTGATAAGTATAAGTGCCTTTTTATTCTCAAATTATGTGTTGCCCATTACCAACCTAAAACAAGCCAGAGTGCTATGGGACATTACCCGAAAAAAACCGGCTGTAAACATTAAACCCAATGTATTTTATAACGAAATACAAGGTTTTACCATTAGAATAAAAAGCAAAAAAGTACATAACGATTACGAAGAACTGATGGATGTGATGATATACAATCACCTGGATAGAAATGCCGGAAACAGAAACGTAATTATTGCCGAAAGAGGTATTATGAAAATGTCGGAAGACAAGCAAAACCTCTTTTTAGAACTTTACAATGGCTATAGCTATGATGAAGAAATGGATGATGCGCAAAGCTATCAATCACGGCCATTTTCTAAACGAAAATTTTCCAGTGACATTATTCGTTTTGATTTGAGCGACTTTGCCTACGAAAAAACAGAAGAAGACCTGTTTAAAGAAAACTACCAAATGCTAAACTTAAAGCAACTAGATGCGGCAGTAGATACTTTCAAAAATCAAATAGTAGAGAGTAAAGAGTATTTGCATGAGCGTATTTTGTTTGAAAACACCTATTTCCAAGAAGATTCTTTAAAAGAGATGAAAGAAGCCTACCAAAAAAGCTTCAAAGAAAAAGTAAACTTTGACGAATATTTTGAAAAGCTTTCAGGCAGTGAAAAGGATAAGATATTTGGCATTGCCATAAACGCTGCCCGAACATCCAAAACCAGAGCTAACGCAACCTATTTAAGCACCAACTCCGACAAAGAATTTATCAGAAAACATCAGATTGAGTGGCACCGAAAATTTACACTTTCGTTTGGTTGCTTAATACTGTTTTTCATTGGCGCACCTTTTGGCGCCATCATCAGAAAAGGTGGATTGGGAATGCCTGCTGTGGTGTCTGTTATTTTCTTCTTATTGTATTATGTGTTATCCATTACCGGTGAAAAAATGGTAAAGAAAGGAGCTGCCGACCCGGTATTGGGAATGTGGATGGCTTCTTTAATTTTATTACCAATGGGTATTTACATTACCTACAAAGCAACTACCGATTCGCCATTGTTTGAATTGGAAACCTATTTTAATTTCTTCAAAAAATTCTCCCGAAAGAAATGAGGGTTTTACAACTTACCCATAAGCCCACTCTCCCATTAATTGATGGCGGATGTATTGCCATGCACCAAATCACGCAATCCTTAATACAAAACAAAGTTGAGGTAGATGTGCTAACCATTGCCACACCCAAGCATCCTTTTCAAAAAGATTTATACACTTCTTTTAACGCAAAAGCAGCCTTTGTTCACACCACTATTCAACCGTTTAAAGCTTTTCGGCAGTCATTCAAAGCACAGCCTTATATTTTAAATCGATTTGAAAGCAAAGATTTTGAAGCACTAATTATTGACACCCTAAAAAATAACACCTACGACATTATCCATTTTGAAAGTTTATATACTACGCCTTATGTAGCCATTGTAAAAAAGTATTCTAATGCCAAACTAGTGTATCGGCCGCATAATGTAGAACATCATATTTGGGAGGCTAATGCAGCCTTAGAAAAAAACACCTTTAAAAAAGCGTACTTAGTAAGAATGGCAAAACAGCTAAAAAAAGTGGAAGAAACAACACCTGCTTTATTTGATGCTATTGTTCCTATAAGTGCAACGGATGAAACATTTTTCAACACTAACTTTCCTTCCACACCCATTAAAACCATAAGTATTGGCATAGACACTCCCGCTTATTCTACTAATGACAACCACAGTTCCTTCTTTCACATTGGTGCAATGGACTGGCTTCCTAACCAACAAGGACTAGATTGGTTTATCGAAAATGTATGGAAAGAATTTCATGCCCAACACCCAAACAGTTCTTTTGAATTAGCAGGCAAATCCATTGGTAATAAATATGCAGCTTACGCTAATGAAAACATACATAATCATGGAGAAGTAAAAAGTGCTACCGATTTTATGCAAGCAAACGGAATAATGATTGTTCCGCTGTTTTCGGGTAGTGGCATACGAGTAAAAATATTAGAGGCTATGGCGCTAGGCAAAACAGTAATTGCTACGGCTATTGCTGCCAACGGAATTCCGTACACTTCGGAAAAAGATATACTCATTGCAAACACCAAAGAAGAGTTTTTAAGCCAATTAAATAAATGCGTACAAGATGCTGCTTTTGTGAAATCAATTGGAGAAAATGCACATCAACTCATTCATAAAAACTTTAACATTAATATATTAGGGGAAAATTTAGTAAGCTTTTACCAACAAATAATTAATTAAATGCGATTATTCGTACTTCTATCACGGGTTCCTTATCCACTTCAAAAAGGTGATAGACTAAGAGCGTTTAACCAAATTAAAGA
>CALALS010000255.1 GCA_937925525.1 uncultured Flavobacteriales bacterium
CCTTGCCATGTTGTATTCTGCTAAAACATTAAGATTTTTTAAGCCAAATAAATTATAGCCTTTGTAACCGAATTGCAACGCATATTTAGTTGCCCACCACCCCCAATTAATAGAAGAGTCTTTAGGAAAGATTTGATGCTTTAAATCAGCTTTAATAGCACTCAGCAAAAAGTCGTCTAAAATAATTTGCCCATAAATATGATGGTATTTATGCGGAGTAAACTTGTAATTCATTCCAAAAATGGAGTTATCTGAAGAACCTAACGAATACTCTATGGGTCTGTAAAAGATAAAAGGGTTTAAGTAATTCACATCAAAACCCCTGTTGTAAATACTGTCCTTAGCCTGCCACACAACTGCTTCATATATTCCAATATTCAACCATTTAGCAATATTCCAACTTAAATGATGAAATGTTGCATACTTAATTTTTGATTTGCTATTCGGAATTAAATTGGTGAACTGAGTAAATAAATTAGTGTAGTTAATTCTTCCTAACTTGGTATTAATTTTAAAGTAAGGATAAGAAAAAGCATTATCAGAAACCATAAAGGTTCTGTAACCATCTCCCCAGAAGTTTTTTCCGTAACCAAGCGTAAAATCAAAGTGCTTACCTGCTCTTAAATATAAATACGAATTGATAAATGTGCTTTCATACCCACTATTAGTTGGGTGCGCTATTCCCATTCCCGGTATTACTCCCTGCGATTTTATAAGTCTTTCTTGATAATACGGAAACTGACCATTTACATGAAACAAACTTATGTTCAAGTCTAGCCAATTTCTGTGAGCCATTCCTGCTTCAAACCCTAGCGTGTTTGTTATTCCGGTTACGGAAAAGGTGCTGTCATCTTCCCTAACTCCATCGGAAAAATAAGAAGTAGAAATAATGGGAGATAAATAAATTGAGCTCACTGAATCGTTATTTAAAAGAGAGGTATGATTAAACAATACTTCTTTCCACCTTTTTCCTGAAACATTAGTAACACTAAAAATACTATCTGCATTTACATTTTTTACTAACTCGTATTTTCCAAATGGCTTGCAGGTAGTATGTAGTTTTAATTTATGATTATTTGCCTCTGCATCTATTAAATTATGCCATTGTTTATCCAATGGAGTTAGCAAACTTTGTGAATACAGTACCCCACCAAAAAAGATAAATAGGTATGGAATTAATTTTCTCAAGCCTTTTTAACTTTAAAAAAGAATGGGACTTGTGCCAATATTATTGCTGCTCCAAATACAATTCCGAACGTAATACTTGGTTGTAAATGCTGAAGCGTGATGGTTAAACCTACTATAATAAGGTTGTAAACAAATACACAAGCTACAATATGTCTATGGTTCATCCCTAATCGTAACAATTGATGGTGAATATGGTTTTTATCGGCCGAGAAAGGAGAAACTCCTTTTAAAGAGCGATAAATAAAAATTCGAAGCGTATCCATAAGCGGATACACTAAAACTGACATAGAAAGAACCGGTCTTGAAATATTGTAGATATTTGAAGGAAGTGCCTCTTTATCAAACTCAATCATT
>CALALS010000256.1 GCA_937925525.1 uncultured Flavobacteriales bacterium
AAATATTAAAAATGGAATACGAAAATAACTAATTTTGATTCGTCTAAAAGAATAATTAGAAAAATAACAGGGCAAAATGCCATTTATTACACTAACAACAGATTTAGGTTATGAAGATTACTACCTTGCAGTAGTTAAAGGAACTATTTACAGTCAATTACCCGGAGTTAATATTGTAGATATTACTCATGCTATTCCGCCCTTTGACTTACTCAAAACATCTATTGTAGTAAAAAACGCTTTTCATACGTTTCCAAAAGGAACAGTTCATATTATTGGAGTTAACGTTGAAGGTGATCTTGATAATCCACTTTTAGCTGCTTTTTATAACAACCATTACTTTATAGCTGCCGACAATGGCATTTTATCGCTTATTTTTGAAAAAAAGCCTGATAAAATTGTAAATATTGCATTACCTGAAACATCATTGAGTTCCTCTTTTTTAACTAAAGATGTTTTAGTAAAAGCAGCTTGTTATTTAGCAAAAGGAGGCTCAATAGAGTTGCTTGGACCAGAAGCAAAAGAATATGTTACCAGACCGGTATTTACTCCTGTAAGTGAAGACAATGTATTAAAAGGTATTGTTGTTTATATAGACCACTATGGAAATTTAATTACCAATATAACTCAACAGCAATTTAAAGAATTTACGAAAGGCAGACCTTTTAATATTTACCTTAGAGGAAGTGAGTATTTAATCGAAAAAATTTCTGATGTATATAGCGATGTAACGGCAGGAGAAGTTGTTGCTCTTTTTAGCTCTTCCGGAACCATTGAAATAGCTATTAATAAAGGAAGTGCAAAAGGCCTATTAGGATTAAAATTAGGAGATGTAATTAGAGTGGAACTATTAGCATGATTGTTCGTTTTGTAAAAATGGAATTTAAAGAAGATAAAATTGAAGATTTCAAAAGAATTTTCAATTCGTCTTGTGAAAAGATTAGAAATTTTAAAGGAGTTCAATCATTAGAACTATTACAAGGTAGTGATAATAAATCAGTATTTTTTACTAGAAGTATATGGGATAAAGCTGAATCATTAGAAAATTATCGTCATTCAGAGTTGTTTAAAACCACTTGGAGTAAAACAAAAGTGTTATTCAAAGAAAAGCCTGAAGCATGGACACTTGAGGTTGAAAAAAGCCTCTAACTCTTTCCAAATAAATGAAAGATTACATTTGCTACAATTAAAATTAAAATTACCCAAAATACGGTAGCACCTTTAAAATACCAAGGAGATTTTTTAGCATCTTTTCTGTAAGCGATTACCATTCCAATTGCAAAAACTATTATAAAAGAAATAGCAAATATTATCCTTCCGGTAGTAAACATTAATTTAATTTTGGGCTAAGTTAGAAGATTTAAAACTTAAATCTAACGAAAATTCTTCCAAAATTTTTGGAGTCCTTATCTATTCTGTGATATAGTTTTTTAATATCCTTTCTTTCTAAAAACCTAATCACCGTTTTTTTTAATTGACCTGAGCCTTTTCCAGGAATTATTTCTACCAACTCAATTTTTTTATCCACCGCCTCATGAATAATCCTATTTAGCTCACTTTCTATGGCACCACTTTTGTTATAAATATCGTGCAAATCAAGTTTTAATTTAGCCATGTAAAACCTTTTTGGTAATTTTACGTCTAAGTTAGCTTTAAAACTAAAAAAATGAAAAAGAACATTAAATCAATTTTTATTTTAGCCTTTGTTGGAACTTTACTTTTATCTGTACAATCATGTAAAAAAAGAAAGTTAAACAAAGAAACAACCACTTCTGAAGACAACTCTATCGCAGAAGCATCATTTGATGACATTTTTAAAATTACAAATGAAGCCGCTGAAGATGAAGGAGGATTAAGACTTACAGAAGAAAAAGCTTATTCTTTTGGTAGTTGTGCTACCGTAACTTTAACACCTGATTTACCTGACACCACTTTTCCAAAAACACTGATTGTTGACTTTGGAACTTCTAACTGTAAAGGTAACGACAACGTAAACAGAAGAGGGAAAATAAAAGCCGTTTTTACCGGAAAATATAGAGACGCAGGCACAAAAATTACGGTAACTCCGGAAAACTACTATGTAAACGATTATAAAGTTGAAGGAACTAAAACCATTACAAACAATGGACGAAACAGTGCCGGCAACTTAAATTATTCAATTACTGTTGATGGTAAAGTAACTACTCCAGAGTCTGATGTTATCACTCATGAATCTACAAGAAATAGAGAGTGGATAGAAGGTGAAAGCACAACCTGGGCAACTAGTGGGTTAAGCGGAATATTTGATGATGTTTACTCAATAACCGGAAATGGTGGAGGAATTACAAGAGAAGGAAGAGCCTATACGATTGAAGTTACTAAACCTCTGATTATTCAGGTAGGTTGTAGATGGGTAAAAGAAGGAACGCTTGAAATTGTTCCTGAAGAATTAAAAACAAGAACTGTTGATTTCGGTGACAGAAATGAAGGTTGCAATAATGATGCTACCGTAACCATCGGTAAAAAAACTTACGATATAAAAATGCGTTAAGAATTAATCTTAATTTAAGCTAAAGTCTCAATCGTTGATTGAGACTTTTTTATTTTTGCAAAAACTAAAAGATATGTGGAAGGAAGAAAATAATAGTTTATCGAAAATTTTTGAGTTTAAAGACTTTAAAAATGCTTTTGCTTTTATGACTAAAGTAGCTTTTGAAGCAGAAAAAATGAATCATCATCCAAATTGGACTAATGAGTATAATAAAGTAATTATAAAGCTAAACACCCATTCTGAAGGAAACATTGTTACGGATAAAGACAGGAAACTAGCAGAAAACATTGACAAACAATAAAATTAACAAACTCATTAAATAATATGTGGAAACAACTTATTCTACTTATAGTT
>CALALS010000257.1 GCA_937925525.1 uncultured Flavobacteriales bacterium
TAAGTATTCCACCAATTATTACAAATACAATTGCCGGAAGCCCCATGTATAAAATAAGACGCTTGTTTATTCCTTTTCGGAACAAACCTATTTTACTTAGGTTGCTGGATAAATGGAAAAGGGCGGTTAATCCTAATACCGTTTGAAAATCAAAGTAAAAGTTAGCAATGGGAACAAAAAATACGGATGATCCAAATCCACCTATTGTTCCAATAATCTCTGCCAGTAAGGCGAGAAGTAGAAAACTAATGTTTACGATGTTATTCAATTACTATTTTTGAACGGGCGTTTCTGTTATTAGTGGAATGGTTCCTATTCCTGCTCTCTGATAGTTGGGCTTAACCAGTTTCATTTCATCAATAAGATGAGTTGCTCCGGCATACTTATCAATGATGAATAACACATACCTAATATCGCAGGTGATGTTTCTACACATATCAGGGTCGTACATAATATCACTCATGGTTCCTTCCCAGTTTCTATCAAAATTACAGCCTAATAAATTGCCGTAAGCATCAATCACAGGGCTTCCTGAATTACCTCCTGTAGTATGATTTGAACCTGTAAAGCATACCCTTAATTCACCGTCAACGGCATATTGTCCGTAATCTTTGTTTTTATGAAGCTCTAGTATTTTTGCCGGTAAATCAAATTCTTCATCTCCCGGAACGTATTTTTCTATTACTCCGTCAAGTGTAGTATAGTTAAGATATTTTACTCCATCTCTGGGCTCATAATCATCTACTTTACCATAAGTTACTCTTAGTGTGCTATTGGCATCAGGGTAAAGCCTTTTATTGGGGTAAATATTCATTATGGCTTCCAAATATTTTCTATTTAAAATTTCTAGCTTCACTTCTTTGTTTTCAATACTTGGTTTAATATTGTTATTGTAGTTGTCAAAACAGCTATTCATAGTTTGCCAAGCCATGTCTGAAGTTATTTTTTTAACTGTTTTTGGGTTTAAGTTATCTATTAAATCATTTATTTTTTCGGGAGTTGTAAAAACTGATTTATCGTACAGTTTATTAGCATAGGCTGCATAGCTTCCTTTGTATTTTGTTTGTACAGTATTAAAAAAGCTAGGTTCAAGACTGTTAAAATCATTGTCGTATTTTGTGAAAAGAGCGATAAAAAGTTTTTTGTCTGTAGGTAAATGATAATCTTTAAAATGTGCTTTTACATGACGTTTTAATCCTTCTTTTTCACTTTCAGAAAGTTCATTTCCGCTTTCTAACTTAGAAACAGCATCTCTGAATCTACTGGCAAAACGGATGATTTCAACTGAACGCCAACATACTTCAATAAAGTAGTTGTAGGCTAGTTCGTATTGCTCACTTTCCTTATACACTTTTTCAAATTCAGGTAAAAGAATTCCATATTCTTCTTCCCAATCTTTATTGGAATTAATTTTTGCAAGAAAGTCAGCTTCTCTTTCTTTTTTTATTTGCACACCATTTATTCTATGAATACCTCTGTTTTCTCCTTGCCATTTTTTCCAATAATTAGCTGTTCCTGCATGTTTAGCAGCATATTTTATTCTTACTTCATCATCTGCCATCATATCTTCCCACATGATGTCTAGTGCAATATCTCTTATAGCTATATTGGCAGGATTAATAACATTTACAATTTGGTCAACCGCAAAAGAGGTTAAATATTCTTGCGTTCTTCCCGGAAACCCATAGACCATAGTAAAGTCTCCTTTTTCTCC
>CALALS010000258.1 GCA_937925525.1 uncultured Flavobacteriales bacterium
ATGTCTAAAAATAGCTACTTTTGACCTGCATGAATTTTCGAGCCGTTTTATTTGCTATATGCTTATTGTCTTCATCTGTATTGTTTGGCCAGCAATCGGCAACGCTATTTGGTACACTTACAGATTCTAGCGGAAATTATGTGAAAGAAGCTATTGTTTTTTCTTCGTTTAAAATTAAAGGAAAAGAGCAGTCTGTTACCACCAATGAGAAAGGCTATTTTGAAATTACCATTCCTGCCGACAGAGATGTTACGGTTCAGTTTTTCAAAGAAGGTTTTAAAACTCAAAACAAGCAGTTTAATTTAAAGCCCGGTGAACGCCAGGAAGTGAATCTCTCTTTTAAAAGTCTGGGGCTTGATTTAAAAACCTTCAATGTTTATGAAGAAAAGGATAGAGAAAAGCCGATGCAAACAATCGACCATAGAGTGATAAGTTATATGCCTAATCCTTCTATGAATTTTGAATCTCTTTTAAAGGCTGTAGGGATTGGGGTGAGTATGAATAATGAATTGAGCTCCCAATATAGTGTGAGAGGCGGAAATTTTGATGAGAATTTGATTTATGTGAATGATGTGCAGATTTATCGTCCGTTTTTGGTTCGTTCGGGACAGCAAGAAGGATTGAGTTTTGTAAACTCTGACATGGTGGATGAAGTAAGTTTTTCGGCAGGTGGCTGGGAAGCAAAATATGGCGATAAGCTTTCTTCTGTTTTAGATGTAAAGTATAAAGAACCTTCTGAGTTTAAGGGTTCGGTAATGGCTTCATTGCAGGGGTTAAGCACACATATTGAGGGAGCATCTAAAAATTATCGGTTTACGCATATTACAGGATTGCGTTATAGAAGTAATCAGTACATACTAAAAAGTTTAGATACTGATGGAGACTACAAACCTATTTTTGCTGACTTCCAAACTTACTTGACTTACGATATTACTGAAAAATATGAAATAGGTTTCTTAGGAAATTACGCTCAAAACAAATATCAATTTATTCCTGAAACCAGAGAGACTGACTTTGGAACCATTAATCAAGCTTTACGATTAACCGTATTTTTTGACGGACAGGAATTGGATCAATATCGAACCTGGTTTGGAGCTGTTACCAATACATTTCGCCCCAATAAAAATCTGAAGCTAAATTTTAATACTTCTGTTTATCGTTCGTTGGAAGATGAAACTTATGACATTATTGGAGCTTACAGAATTGATGAACTAGAAAGAGATTTAGGGAAAGATAATTTTGGTGATGTTGCTTTTAACAGAGGAGTGGGAGAGTTTCAAGACCATGCACGTAATTACTTAGATGTTTTGGTTGCCAATGTAGAGCATAGAGGAAAGTTATTGAAGCCTAATCATGTTACTGAATGGGGACTTACTGTTCAGCATGAGGATATTAGAGATGAATTAAGCGAGTGGGAGAGAATAGATTCTGCAGATTATTCTTTGCCTCATAATCAGGATTCAGTGGGTTATAAAAACCCTGACTTACAGCCCATTCAAACGCTAGAAATGTACAGTTCTACTAAATCAAAAGCAACGTTAATTTCAGAACGTATTTACGGCTTTGCTCAGAGAAGCTGGGATAAAGAAACCAAAGATTCGTCTGCTTATGGTTTTACCTTAGGAGTTAGGGCAAATTATTGGACATACAACAATGAAATTAACATTAGCCCGAGAGCTACTTTTTATTTAGAACCTAATTGGAAGAGAGATTTTCTGTTTAGACTGAGTGGTGGATTTTATTATCAGCCTCCTTTTTACAGAGAGCTAAGAGATTATGATGGTCAATTAAATCCTGACATTAAATCGCAACGGTCAATTCATGCTGTTTTAGGAAGCGATTATAATTTTAAAGCATGGGACAGACCCTTTAAGTTTGTAACTGAAGCTTATTATAAATACATGGATAACATTATTCCTTATGATATAGATAATGTTAGGATTAGGTATTATGCCACTAATTCGGCTGTTGCGTATGCTACAGGAATTGATTTTAAATTAAATGGAGAATTAGTGAAAGATGTGGAGAGTTGGGTTAACTTATCTTTTATGACTACCAGAGAAAACTTAATTGATGATGACTATTATGAATATTTAAATTCTGATGGCGATACCATTATTCCGGGCTTTACTTTTAATAATGTAGCGGTAGATAGTTTTCATGTAGTGCCGGGATATATTCCAAGACCAACAGACCAAAGAGTTAATTTTAGTATGATGTTTCAGGATTACTTACCAAAACTACCTTCCCTAAAAATGCATTTGGTATTGTTCTTTGGAACAGGTTTGCCGTTTGGTCAACCACAAAGTAAGAAGTACAGAAATGCAGCAAGAATTTCTCCTTACCAAAGAGTTGATTTAGGCTTTTCTTATTTGCTTAAAAAGCCTGACAAGAAAGTAAAAGATAAAAATCCGTTAAAGCATTTCGATAGCGTTTGGGCAAGTTTAGAAGTATTTAACTTACTTCAAAACAACAATAAAATATCTTATTTGTGGGTGACAGATGTTACCGGAAGAAGTTATGGTGTTCCTAACTTTTTAACTAACCGACAAATCAACTTCAAGTTAAGGTTTGATTTTTAGGCTACCACTTTTTATAGACTCCAATGTTTAAGGTAGCTAAATGGGCTACATAGTTTCCTGAAAAAGCTCCGAAAGATGATATGGATAAACCGTACTTTTTTTCACTTTCATAAATGAATTTGCCTCCCCAGGCAAAGTATTCTTGATTGTTTGGGTATAATCCGGTTTGTTCTAGTTCGGGCGTTTTCTTTTTACCATTAAAAGTGGACTCTTTGATATCAAACACTGCTGCCAACCAAATTTTTGGTTTTATTTTATAGCCATATTCAGTAGTGATTCTTATCTCATCAGAATAATTGTGCGTTCTGTAAAAATAACCTCCTTCTACAAATAAATAAGATTTGGCATTAATTGAACCGCCATGGTGTAACATCAGTCCAACGGCATTTGACATATATCCTGTAGATAATCCGTAATCTAAATTAGCAGAGGAAGTATAAATTTCAGAATTAACAGAAATACTGGTTAATGTTTTTTTCTCTCTCAACTTATATTTTAAGGCTAATTTTTGATTTCCTGCGGCAAACAATGACTTGTATATCGTATTGTTTTCTACAGCAACATATTTTGCAGAAGCAGTTCCAATAAAAGCAAGTCTATCGCTAATTCCGTATTCAAGATATGCATCAAAATTAAAGTCAGTTACATTATAGTTGAGCACTAAGTCTTTATTGTTTTTTAAAAATAACTCATTGTAAGTTCCTATTGGAATGGTAGGCTGCAATTGAAAATAACCACCGCCTTTTTTGGGAGTCCATGGACCACCGGCATAGGTGTAGTGGTAAATAAGTATAAGTATTATGGTGTATAATATCTTCAATTTATTAAACTCTTACGCCTATTATACAAACGTCATCTATTTGCTCTAAGTTGCCTTTCCAACTGATATACTCCTTTTTTATTGACAAGTATTGTTGGGGTATTTCTTCTTCGTTAATTTTAAGCAAAAGCTTTCTTAGTTCAGGGTAACCATATTTTTTTCCTTTTGGCCCACCAAATTGGTCAGCAAAACCATCAGAGAATATATAGATTAAATCATCCTTTTCTAATTGAATGCTGTGGTTTGTAAATGGTTTGCTAAGACTTGTTCCTCCTATTGGCTGTTTGTCGGCTTTTATTATTACAATTTCTTTGTTTTTTACAATATAAAGCGGGTTGTTTGCACCGGCATATTGAAGCTTCGCTGTTTTTTTGTCAGCAGAATATTGAAGCGAGCATAAAGCTATGTCCATTCCGTCTCTTACTTCATTGTTTTTTTGTCTTAATGTTTCTTCAACTAAATTATTTAGTTTGTCTAAGATTTGTGCTGGTTGAGTTAATTGAAATTCGTTAATCACTCTATTTAACCCATTATATCCTATAATGCTTATAAATGCTCCTGGTACTCCATGACCTGTACAATCTACCGCAGAAAAAAACACCTGATTATTTTTTTGTTCTACCCAATAAAAATCTCCTGAAACAATATCTTTAGGTTGGTATAAAAAGAATGAATTCGGAAGTAAATCCTGAATTACTTTTTCAGGTGGTAAAATTGCTTTTTGAATTCTTTCAGCGTACGTAATACTATCTGTTATTTCTCTTTGTTTCTCTTCAATTACTTCTTTCTGGCGAGTGATGGATGCATTTGCCTTTTTCTTTTGTCTGTAACCTCTAAAGGTTACTATCATTAGCAAAAGCGTGATTATCCCCCCAAATAGGAATGCGTTTCTTTGAACTGTCTTTTTGCTCAGTTCAGCTATATTTTTTTTAATTTCAGCATCTTTAGCAATTAGTTCTTGTTCTTTTTTCTCAGTTTCATATATGGTTTGTAGTCTTGCAACGTTTTCTGTATTTTCTTTATTTAACATGCTATCACGAACCTGTACATACATTTTTAATGCCTGATAAGCTTTTTTATCATCATTGAGTTTTGCATAGGTAGCATGCAATAAATCATATCCTTCCATAGTTCTGTTTAGTGAACTAATTTTTCTTGATAGCCTAATACTATTTTCAATATTTTTAATGGCCTCATCATATCTGCCTTGGATTTTTAATAATCCTCCAAAATCAAAATAAACAGCGGCCATTCCGTCATCACTTTTAAGGTCTTTGTATATGTCAAATGCCTTTTGATAGTAATTCATGGCCTCATCATACCTTTTTTTATTCATTTGAATGGATCCAAGTCCGCAGTAGCAATTTGCCAGATTATACAATTCTCCGTTTGATTTAAATATTTTGGCAGCTGTTATGAAATAACCTTCTGCTTTAGCAAAGTTGGTTTGAGTTTTATAAATATTTCCAAGATTGTTATAACATCTTGCTATGGTCAAAGAATCTCTCAATTCATTTGCTATATCTAGCCCTTTTTGATAATACTCAATGGCTTTATTGAAATTATTTAGGTTGAAATAAACAATACCTATATTTATAGTTATTAGACCAATTTTTTGTTTGTTACTTTCATTATTTTCTAATAATCGGATTGATTTTAGATAGTTTTCTAGTGACTTTTCAAATATTCCCTGATAAAGGTATGCGTTACCTATTCCATTATAGGAACCAGCGGACTTTTCATACATGCCAATACTTTGGTAAATATCTATTGCTCTTTTGAAATGATAAACTGCACTATCGTTTTGGTTTTTTTGTAAAAAAACCGTTGCAATATTATGGTGTGCTCTGGCAAAATATTTTCTATTGGAAATAGCCGAAGAAATTTTTAATGCTTCTGTGCTATATTTTTCTGATTTTGTAATGTCGGAATAAAGGTTTTCCCAAACCAGGTCATCAAGCAATAAAAGCTTAGAAGTATCAGTTGTTACTTTTTTTAACTCTTTTTCAAGACTATCTACAAAAAAAGTGTTTTGACCAACAATAAATAGCGGTAGAAGTAGAACAATAACAAGTAGTTTTATTTTATTGGTCATAGCATAACAAAAGTAGAAATATTTTAAAATGCTTTACCTACTCTGCGAATAGACTTCCCATTTTTGGAGAAGTTGTTTCATGTCATCGGGCAAGTCAGAGTCAAATTCTAAAAACTTTCCGGTGGAAGGATGTTTAAATCCTAATGTTTTTGCGTGAAGTGCATGTCGCTGACAAATACTAAAACAATTTTGCACAAACTGTTTGTATTTAGTGAATGTGGTGCCTTTTACAATTCTGTTGCCGCCATACTCTGTATCATTAAATAGCGGATGACCTATGTACTTAAAATGAGCTCTTATTTGGTGCGTTCTACCGGTTTCTAGTTTACATTCTACATGTGTTATATAGCCGTATCTTCTAATTACTTTATAATGCGTAATGGATATTTTTCCTTTTTCCTCATCATCATAAATGTGCATTATTTTTCGGTCTTTTTGGCTTCTGCCAATGTAGCCTGTAATTGTTCCTTCATCTTCTAAAACATCTCCCCAAACTATTGCCTGGTAAGTTCGTTGGCTGGTTTTATTAAAAAACTGGTTGGCTAAGTGAGTTAATGCCTCATCGGTTTTTGCTACTACCATTATACCACTAGTGTTTTTATCGAGTCTATGGACTAATCCCGGTCTTGGAAATGGTCCGTCTTGAGTGGGTAGATTTTCAAAATGATAAATTAATGCATTAACCAAAGTGCCGGTGTAGTTACCAAATCCGGGATGTACTACAAGTCCGGCTTCTTTATTAATGACTAATACATCATTATCTTCATGTAAAATTTCAAGAGGAATATCTTCTGCTATTAACTCAACTTCTCTAGGAGGATAAGGAAGTACAATTGAAATTTCTTCACCCGGCTTTACCTTATAGTTTGGCTTTACAATTTTCCCGTCAACTAAAATGTTACCTGACTTGGCTGCGTTTTGTATTCTGTTCCTAGAGGTATTCGGAATTCGGTCAATTAAGAATTTATCTATTCTTAATAACTCCTGTTTTTTGTCAACCTTGTATTTGTAATGTTCAAATAACTCTTCTTCTTCAGAGCTTTCTATATCCTGAGAATTATCTTCTAACATTATCTTGCTATGATGAATTTCTTAGTTGTAGCAGCGGATTTATCACCAAAAACAGTAATTAAATAGATGCCATTTTGAAGATTAGAAACATCAATTTGGTTGGAAAAATCGGTTTCTAAAATTCTTTTGCCGCTTAAATCAGTAATTGCTATTTTTTTATTCGGAGAAACAATTCCATTAATGTTTAAAGCACTGTTGGCAGGATTAGGGTAAACAGTAAAATTTATCTCTTGAATACTTTCTTCTTTAATATTTACAGATGGATTTATACCGTTTCTAAACTTTGGTCGCATTAAAAGCGAGCCTTTGAAACTTGTGTTTGCCCATGTTCCTGTGGCATTATAATAAATGTTTGCAGAGTTGTCGTTGTTATAGTCGAAACCTACATTCATAGGTGCAGCAGTAATTTTTTCGTAGCCTATGTAAAACGAGCCGGATATAATTACGGGAGATGAAAACCTATATTCCACAAACTCACCCAGGAAAGTGTAAATTGGACTAACAACCACCGGTTCTTGATAAATAGGAGTGTTTAGGTCATTGCTCCAAACGGTTAGTTTTAAGGAAGCACTGCTCATATTATCTCTTAAAGGCGACCAGTATATATACATTCCTGTTAATGTGTCTTGAATTTTTGAACTGAATCGATAAGCAGCTTGTGCGCCTATACCTTGAAGCCCCCATGCAACTTCAGCCGTCCCATCATCTCTGGAATAATAATCTCCAAATACTTGATAAGTGATGAAGGTGTCGTTTTTAGTATGAAAGTCAAATTTTTGAGAGGAAGTTTTATCCAACGTAAAATAGTTCTGAATCATGAACCGATATGTCTTTCTATTATTTGTAGGGAAGTAAAAGTCATTCGCAGTTGGTCCTGCAGGTGTTGGTTTGTAAACTTCGTTAATTACGTTTACACTATCATTAGGTGCAACGGTAAAAAATGGATCTTGCCCAAAAACAGGTTGTTCTTCTATTAAAACGCCTGTACTGTCATATACTTTGTATTTATAGTTAATAGCATATCCCGCACTGTTATCATAATTGTAAACTTTTGTGCGGAGAAAATCAATCATATTATTTATTGAATCAGCTTTGTAATGCCACCATGGCATTGCTTTATAGTCTTTCAAAAAGCTATAATCTCTATATTTATGGGTAACATCTTTTTGCTTGGTGTCTCCTTTTGTTCTTCCTTGATTAAGATAAATGTAATCTACATGCCAGTGGTCAACATTCCCACATAGAGTAGCATAGTTTTTAAACCGAAACTTAAATCCATCTTTTTGAAACATGGTGTCAACAAAAAGCATTACTTGTTTAAAATCGTGAACGGGAGCTCCTTTTGCTGACCATTTCCAATGCCATTTATTGGTAGATGGATTGTAAAACTCAAGTGTTAAAGAGTCTTCACTTTCGGGTTGATTGCCTAATCCCTGTGGTTGATACCAAAAACTCATATATACAGAATCTGATAATCCGGATAAGAAGAAAGGTTTTGAAGTCATATAATCAGCTACACCTTTAGCCACCGGATTGGTAAAATTGTATGGATATCCGGTTGAGTCTAGTCCGTCAAAAGTTGCAACACCATAGGAGTGAGGGTTTTTTGCCATGCTGGCGTTTACGTAAACATTAATATCATTCCATTTAGCAGGGTCAGGGAAATAGTAATATTTTGTAAAATCTTCCATAAAAGGAACAGAAAGTGTATCGTTTCCTGCTTTTTGATTTTTTATGACTTTAAATTCTTTGTGATAGCCAAACAAAGCTTTGTTATAATCTAAATCATAAAGAGCTTCCTGTGCTACAACAAAAACAGAAATAAAAAGAAATATGATAGAAAATGTTTTTTTCAATTTGTTTGCGGTTGTTTAGATTCTTGTAATGCTTTGTCTAACGAATCTTTTAACGATTTATTGAATTGAACCTTTGAAGTATCTTTTGTTAACCAGATATTCACCACTCCTCCCATATTTAAAGCATTGTAAGCTGAGGGAGAGGGGATTTGCTTAAATATTCTTGCGGCTGCACTATCTTCAGATGTAAAAACAGTTAAAGAATCAAAGCTAGCTGCTCCAACATTTAATCCCATATTACCAAGTGTTTGATTGGCTTGATCGTAAGTCATGTTAACTAAATACGGAATAGCTACTAATTCTCCTGTTTGCCCTGCGCCTACCATAATATTTACAACCGTTCCGATTTTAATAGGTGTGCCGGGATCTATTTGTTTGCCATTTACTTCCCAACCTAAAATATAACCGGCATACTCACTTGGTTTTGGAATTACTTTTCCCAGTTTTAATCTGCTTCTGGTTATTTTATCTATGGCTAATCGTTGTGAAAGGTCTTGTAGATTAGGCATTTTAACTGTTTCATCTCCTAACGCATTAATTTTAACATAAATGGTTCTATTGCTTTTTACTAAAGTGTTTGGTGCAGGATTTTGTTCTAAAATACTTCCTTTCGGTTCTTTGCTATTGTAAATAGAGTCTGAAACGGCATATTTTAGCTCCTTGTCTTCAAGAAAAGTTTCAAGTTCTGATACTGTTAAACCAGTTAAGTCAGGAACGGTGATTGTTTCTCCATGATTGGTAAAAACATCTAGGTATTTAAAAATTCCCCAAACAACTATTACTACAAATAATACTCCTAGACCTAGATTAACAAAAAATGATTTACTTTTTATAAACTGAATAAAACTCATTCTAAAATAATAGAGGGTAAAGATAATAAAACCATTGGTGGTTTATATCTTGGTTAAAAAGTAATAACTTAAATTATCTAAACACACAATATGTGTATTATTTTTGGATTACAAATTAGTAAATGAAAAGAATTGCAATAGTATATGGCGGATATTCTCCTGAGGTAGTAATATCCAGAAAGAGTGCTCAAGTTGTTTTTAAACATATTGATAAGACAGAGTACGAGCCAATAATGGTTTGTATTGAAAGAAATAGCTGGGTTGCAGAAGTGGGGAGTGATAAAATTGAAATTGATAAGAATGATTTTTCATACTCCATAGATGGGCAAAAACAGACATTTGACTGTGCTTTTATTGCTATTCACGGAACTCCGGGTGAAGACGGGAAACTAGAGGCGTATTTTGATATGATAGGAATGCGATATACTACTGCAAATCCTTTAGCATTAGAGCTAACTTTTAACAAATACTTTTGTAATGCTTTTTTAAAACAACATGGTATTCCATGTGCTAAAAGTATTCTGCTTTACAACGATAGCGAATATATTGACTCTAAAATAATTGAGGAGTTGGGCTTGCCTTGTTTTGTTAAACCAAATGACTCGGGCTCAAGTTTTGGTGTTACAAAAGTCAAACGAATTGAAGAGTTAAGTACTGCAATACAAAAAGCATTTAAGGAAAGTAATCAGGTAATTATTGAGAGCTTTTTAAACGGTACGGAAGTTTCCTGTGGTATATTAAAACTGAATGGAAAAATAACTGTTTTACCTGCCACCGAAATAGTTAGTGAAGGTGAATACTTTGATTTTGCTGCTAAGTATGAAGGAAAATCACAAGAAATAACTCCTGCAAGAATTCCAAAGGAAGAAATGGAAGCGGTTCAAGAGTACACTAAAAAAGCTTTTGAGTTACTAAATTTAACCGGCATGGCTCGTATTGATTTTATGATATGTGATGGAAACCCTTTTGTCATAGAGGTAAATACGGTTCCCGGTTTATCAGAAGAGAGTATTTTGCCACAGCAATGTAAAGCAATTGGAATGAGCTTATCAGAATTGTTTAATGGTTTGGTGAAGAATGCTTTTACCCAAACTTAATTGATTTTACCGGAGAAATAGTACTGATTATTACTGAAGGAATTAATAATATTAAAAAGCTTAGTAAAACAGTACCGACATTAATGTAAAGAATCATGGTCCAGTCAAATTTTACAGGGACAAATTCAATATAATAACTTTCAGGGTTTAGTGGAATAAACTGAAATTGATATTGAAGAAAACAGAGCAATAGCCCCACAAAATTTCCCCATATCAACCCCTTTATTAGCAAATAAAGCGCATTGAAAATAAATATCATTCTTATTTTTCCATTTGGTGCTCCTAATGCTTTCAAAATACCAATCATATTTGTTCTTTCGAGTATAAGTATTAATAAAGCAGAAATAATATTAATGGCAGCAACTACAAGCATTAAAACAATAATAAATTGTACATTGTAATCTAATAGCCCTAGCCAATTAAATATATCCGGATAATTATCTACAATAGTTGAGGTGCTTAAATCATAACCAATTTCTGAACTATAGATAATTTCATCCAACTGATATAAATCTGAAAAATCATTAATGAGAACTTCAAATCCGCTAATTAAATTTTCATCCCAATTATTTAACTTTTGAATTACGTTTAGTTTGGTGAAAACTACTTTACTGTCAAAATTATTTCCCCCCATGCCCGAACTGTAAATGCCCGTAACTTCATACATTCTTTTCAATTCATTTCCTTTTTCATCCATATAAACAGAGAGTATTTTATCTCCTGCATGAACACTTAGCTTATCGGCAATTACTTTTGAGAGCAGAATTGGATAATCTGAAGTGGAGTTTTTAAATGTGGCTCCTTCTACAACTTTATCTTCTAAAAAGCTCCAATCAAAATCATTACCAACACCTTTAAATACAGCTCCCTGAATTCTTTCCTTTGTTTTTAAAATTCCAGGTTTTACCGCAAACTGTTGTATGTGTTTTACACCTTTAATTTCGGTAATAGTGGGGTAGAAGTCTTGATTTTTATTGATAGGTTTTGGTTCAATACTACTTTGTGAATCAAATGAAGTAATTTGAATATGAGAGCCAAACCCAACAATTTTGTTTTGAATTTCTGATTGAAATCCATTTACAATACAAACAGCTGCAATCATTATAGCAAGCCCTAAAGCAATGGCAGTAACAGATATATTAATTATTGGTCTGGTATAAGAATCAATTATTTCTTTACTGGTGATAAGTTTTTTGCTTATGAAAAGGGCTAACTGCAAATTGGTTTTATTTTTGTGTACCACAAATGTAAATAAAACCAATGCGAAACAAATTTACTAAGTCAATTTATCTGGTTTTCTTTTTCTCTTTTTTTAGTGAACTTGTTTTTTCTCAAGTTGTCACTGGTGCAGAACAGCCTGAAAAGTATTTGCCATTATTACAAGGAAAAAAGGTAGGTGTTATTGCCAACCACACAGCTGTAATTGGTAATACTCATTTGGTAGACAGTCTTTTGAAGTTAGGTGTAAAAATTATAAAAGTATATAGCCCTGAACATGGTTTTAGAGGAACGGCCAATGCCGGAGAAAAAGTAAATGACCAAAGAGATGAGGCTACAGGCTTACCCATTGTCTCATTGTATGGAAAAAATAAAAAACCTACCGCAGAGCAAATTAAAGACATTGATGTTCTTGTTTTTGATATCCAGGATGTAGGCGTTAGGTTTTATACTTATATTTCTACTATGACGTATTGCATGGAAGCTGCGGCAGAAAGCAATAAAGAAATTATAGTATTAGATAGACCTAACCCAAACGGACATTTTGTTGATGGTCCCATTTTAGAAAAAGAATATGCTTCATTTATTGGACTACATGAAGTGCCTATAGCACATGGTATGACGGTAGGAGAGTATGCTCAAATGGTGAACGGAGAAGGCTGGCTTTCAAATGGAATAAAATGCAATTTATCGGTAATAGCATGTAATAACTATAGTCATACAACTAAGTATAATTTACCTATTAAACCGTCTCCTAATTTACCTAATATGTCTAGTGTTTATCTATATCCGTCCGTTTGTTTATTTGAAGGAACAGCAATAAGTGTAGGTAGAGGTACCGATAAACCATTCCAGGTAATTGGTCATCCTGATTTAAAATCAGATAAATATTCATTTACACCAAAACCCAATGATGGTGCTAAAGAGCCAAAGCTAAATGGTAAACTATGCTATGGTTTTGATTTAAGCAATTTTGGAGAGGTAATTATGCCTGATTACGGAAAGATATATTTGTTTTGGTTGATTAACGTATATAATGAATTTCCCGATAAGAAAAACTTTTTCACTTCTTCTTTTAATTTACTTGCCGGAAATGATAAGCTAAAGCAACAAATTATAAGCGGAAAAACCGAAGCTGAGATTCGTAACTCATGGCAAGACGGCTTAAAATCCTTTAAGCAAGTGAGAAAGAAATATCTACTCTATAATGATTTCGAATAGAATTTAAGCGTGTAGTATCTACACAATAGGTGTGGAAGAGACTAAACAATCCTAATTAATTTATTTCTATAAGTTTCTGGTATACATATTATTGCGTTAATGGTATGGTGTTTTCATTTTTCTGAGAAAATAAGTTACAATGGAATTAGTTCAAGAAAATGTCGAAATAGAAACATTAACCCAAAAGCAATTTAATAAGCTACAGGAAAAGAGATGGAGCCCAAGAAGTTTTAAAGATAAAGAAATTTCTCGGGACAAAATTCTTCAAATATTTGATGCGGGACGAAAAGCCCCTTCTAGCTACAACGAGCAACCTTGGCGGTTTTTATTATTGTCTAAAGATGATGAATATTATGATAAATTGTTTGATTGTATGGTTGAGTTTAATCAATCATGGGCTGGAAATGCACACTATTTAGCAGTGTCTTTTGGTAAGAAATATTTTTCAAGAGAAAAATCAGAGAAAAAACCAAACCGACACTATATGTACGATGTAGGAGCATTTATGTACGGAGCCACTCTGATGGCTGCAACAATGAATTTATACATCCATCAAATGGCCGGATTTTCACCTGAGAAAGTATTAGAGAATTTTTCAATCTCATCAGACTATGAGCCAATAAGCATGTTTGTAATTGGTGAGTTAGGAGATGGTACCGATTTGACTGAGGAGTTGGAGGAAAAGGAGAGCCCTTATTCTTCCAGAAAATCGTTAAATGAGTTTCTTTTCTCTAATGAATGGGAAAAACCCTTTTAAATAATAATTTAAAATAAAAAGTTATGGAAACAAAAAATAACAGATATGCTACACTTACTGAAGCCACAAATAAACTTAAAGATAGAGGATACACTAGAAGTTTTGAGGTAAACGAAAAAGGAAACCTTCAAGATGAAAAAGGAAACCGGTTTTTTGCTACTCAAGTTCAGCTAGAAGAGTTTCACCGTTTTGAAGGAATGAGTGATCCCGGAGATACTTCTATTGTTTACGCATTAAAGACTGACTCGGGAGTTAAGGGCATTATAATAGATGCCTATGGTGCAGATGCTTCTAAGCGAACAGCAGATTTTTTAAATAAAATAGAGCAACAACAGTATCAGTAAACAAGCTATATTTTATATTTAGATGGAATTTATAACTACAATTAAAGATAGATTGATTGATTATTGGGAGTTGTTTTTGTTGAGCATCCCTAAGATTGCTATAGCTATTTTAATTGTTTGTGCGTTTACGTTGATAGGTGTTCTTATTTCAAAATTTTGGAGAAGAAGATTATCAGATAAAGAAGTCGATAACAGACTGGTTGTAAACTATGTAATTAAGGTCGTTAGGTTTTTAATTATTTTGGCAGGGCTTATTCTTGCACTTCATACGGTTGGTTTTAGCGGTATTGCCGGAGGATTACTTGCCGGTGCGGGAGTGGGAGCCATTATATTAGGTTTTGCGTTTAAAGAGATAGGTGAAAACTTTATTGCAGGGGTAATTTTAGTTTTTGACAGGCCTTTTAGTGTAGGTGATATTGTTACCATCAATAATAACATGGGAAAGGTTGTTAATCTTTTGTTTCGTTCACTACATATTAAAACACTAGACGGAAAGGATGTATATATTCCCAATTCAAAAGCTATTAATAGCGAATTGTATAATCATACAAAAGATGGTTTTTTACGCCATGAGTTTATTATTGGCATTGATTATAATGATGATATAGAACTTGCAAAAAAGGTAGCGCTAATAGCGGTTAATCAAAATCCAAAAGTTTTGAAAAATGAAAAATCTCAAGTATTGGTAGATAGCTTTGGGACAAATGCAGTTAATTTAAAAGTATTGTTTTGGGTGTTAACAAAAGACTATAAAGTATCGGCAAACGCCATTAAAAGTGAGGTTATGAGAGATGTGAAGAATATGCTTCAGGCTAATGATATTGGGTTGCCAGCCAATATTCAGGAGGTAAAAATGTATAATAAAAAAGAGCCTATTTTAGTTAGGCTCTTTCAAGAAGACTCTTCTAAAAAAGAATAGAATTATTTTATAGTAACTTCAATGTTGGTTCCCGGCAAAGCATTTCCAACAGGATCAATCAATACAATGTTTTCAAAAGTAATTTTATCACCGGCTTTTTTAGATTGGATGCTTTTAATTACAGCATCATTAAATTTAGCTAACTCCACTTCAATTTTTGCTTTACCATCAGTATAAACAAAGCTTTGAAGCATGTAGGTTTTATCTGTTACAGATAATTTTCCTGTTTTCACTAAGTCATTTACAGTAAGTGTTACAGTGGCACTATTTTTTGTTGCATCTGTAATGTATGCTTTCACATCATTTGATGTTTGTGCAACTACAACTGAAGAAATAATAATACTTAAAATGAATAATATCTTTTTCATAATTTTTTCGTTTTAGCAAACTTAAGCAAAAAAATGTAAACTATACAAGGAATTCCTATCCAAATTATTTCACTCTTAATTACTCTTAAACCCCATTCACTCAAAAAGTTACTAACACCAATGGGCGAAACTTGTATAGGACGCCATGGAAAGAAATACCTGGAATTTTCAAAAGGAGCAAAAAAGGCAACTCCTTTTCCACCGGAAGTCATGGCATCTAATATAGCATGAGATATAGTAGCTAAAAAGAAATAAAGAAATAGCAACCACCATGTTTTTGATGAAAATTTGATTTTGCGATAAAAACACATATTAACAGCGAGAGCTAATATGACAGCAAAAAAGATGGAATGCGTAAACCCCCTGTGACCAAATAAATGCTCGTATGGAATGCCAAATTTAAAAGCTAAAACATCCGCATCCGGCAGAATAGAGCAAATGACTCCCAGTAAAATAAACTTAGCCGAAGTAAATGTGCTGGAGTATGTTTTTCCAATAGCAAAGGCAACTAGAGCATGTGAAAAAGCAGATGCCAAATCCTAGTTTTTATTATCTATTTTCTGATTGATAAGATAAATTTCAGCGTCTTTTAAACTTATTTTTCTGGTGTAATTGCACGCTACTACAAAAGCATCTTCAAAACCTTTTGTTCTAACAGAATCTCTGTGAATAATAGCTTCTTCATAACTTGGAAAAGAACCTGATGTGATGATAGTCTTTTTATTTTCCTGTATTTCTCTAATGTCTTTTAAGTTAAAGTAGATTTCTCTTAATGCATCATCGTTAAGCGATGTAAAGCTTCCAATTTGTACTCTGTAATCCACTTTTCCATGAATGTTTTTGTGTATAGATTCATTGTTCACAATTACTACTTCTTCTCCATAAAGTTTGGTTTGATTGATGTTTACAATAAATGCATCGCTAAATCCACTTCTCTGCACAATATCTAATACCCTGTCTGCCTGGCTTTTAAATGTAAATGAACCCACAACATATCTTATCATTCCGTTTTTATCCTGATAAGGAATGACGCTTTTAATTTCATTAAATGTATTTAAGGGAAAAAATTTAGAGAAAGCACCAATCTGTACACCGTAAACAGGAGTGTTTGTGCTCAATTCACTTTTTTTAGTGATGATTTCATTTGCTTCTTCAATTTCTGCAACTTCCTCTTTTTTCACTTCTTCTTCAATAACAATTTCAGGAGCTTTTATTGGTTCTACTTTGTTTTTGGTAATACATCTGGCGGTTAATCTTTTTACATCTTCGGTATAAAAATCAAAACCATTGAAATGAACTTTTAAAAAGTTTTCTTTAGCTGCTTGGGCTTCTTCACACATATCATTGGCGACATAAGCCATGCATAGGTAATAATAAACATAAGTAGGAACGTTTTTTTCTTCCCATGATTTCGGGTCGTAATCTTTATTTATTTTATCGGTAACTCCGCTTAAAAGGTTAATGGCAGTATTTCCCGCCAATTTTTTCTCGGCATAGCAAACACCCATTAAATACTTTACGTTAGCGTTTTCCGGTTCCATTTTATTTAAATCTGCCAAGTGTGGAATGGCTTTGTCTAACTCGTACTTTAATAAATGTGACTTTGCCTTTTCAAATGTGGCTTTAAACTCTTCGTTTGCTGATAGGCTTAAACAAAACAAGCTCAGAAGAATAATTGCAATGATTTTTTTTAATAGAAACATAGTGGTTAGTTATTTTATATTAAATTTTAATAGGCTTTGGTTTTCTATAAA
>CALALS010000259.1 GCA_937925525.1 uncultured Flavobacteriales bacterium
AATTATTAAGCTAATTGCCCAAGGATTAACCAATAAAGAAATTGCTGATAACCTGTTTTTAAGTGTGCATACTGTGAATACCCATCGAAAAAACATCATGCAAAAACTAGGCTTAAAAAATACAGCCAGTATTGTTATTTATGCCGTTAAGGAAAATATTGTTTCTGCCTAAATGAAATTAATTGCCGATAGCGGTTCTACCAAAACAGACTGGAGATTAATCAAACCCGATAATTCTTTTGACCAAACGACCACTATTGGGCTTAACCCATACTATGTTTCAGTGGAGCAAATTCAATCTGAGCTTAGTAATGATAAACTATTATTGAAAAATTCAGGTGAGGTAAAGTCAATATATTTTTATGGCTCAGGCTGTAGTTCTGAAGAAAAAAAGAAAGTAATAGCAACAGCCTTATCTAACATTTTTAAAAATGCCGAAATAGAAATTCAGCATGACTTACTGGGAGCAGCGAGAGCATTGTGTGGCAGAGAGGCAGGAATTGCTGCAATTTTGGGAACGGGTTCCAATTCATGTGAATATGATGGGAAAGAAATAGTAGCTAATATTCCTTCGCTTGGTTTTGTATTGGGCGATGAAGGAAGCGGAGCACACTTAGGAAAGGAATTGTTAAGAGCTTTTTCGTACAACGAATTACCTGATGATTTAAAGAAGAAATTTGATTTTAGATACAAAACAACCATTCCTGAAATTTTAGAAAACACTTTACAAAAGCCACTGGCTAATAGATATATGGCGGGCTTTGCTAAATTTTTGTTTCATAATATTGACCATCCATTTATATCTAAAATTGTGATTAAATGTTTTACTGAGTTTTTTGATAGACATATTTGTAAGTACAATAGTCATAAAAACGTTCCGGTGCATTTTGTGGGTTCGATAGCTTATTACTTCGGAGATAGATTGCGTTATGTTGCAGAAGAAAAAGGTATAGTGGTGGGTAATATTTTGGAAAAACCTATTGCTGCTTTAACGCTTTATCATAGCCAATAAAAAATCCCGAATGGAAACATTCGGGATTTTCTGAAAAACATAAACTTTTTTAAAAACTACCTTTAAGTGTTAATATTAAATTTCTGCCGGGAGCATGAATTCCTGATGCAAAAATCTTATAGTTTTGGTCAAGAATATTTTCTAGCCCTAGTTGAAACTGTATTGATTTGTTTATTTGATAGGAAGCGTTTAGATTTAATGTTACCCAGGCCGGCATTCCATGAGGAGTTGCGCTTGCAAAGTTGTCTTCGCCAATGAGATTATAATCTTTTTTGCGTTTCCATCCATTATAAATAGCGTTAAACTCACCTCTAAATTTATTTAATTTTAGCACCAGTCCTGTTTTTCCAAAAACAGGTGGAATATGGTCTAAAGGGTATTCAGTGGTGTCTGTTTTAATTCTACCATAGGTATAATTTATAGTTGAGTAAAGGCTGAAACTATTGGTTATATCCGCATTTAAATATGCATTTACTCCATAAATATATGCTTCTTGTTTATTTACACTGGTAGTTACATTGCTTAACTGTCCTTGATATACAATAGAGTCATTTCCATTTAACTGACCATTTCCTATTACAATTGCGTTTTGATATAATGTGTAGTATGCATTGGTTCCGATAGTGGTTCTTATGTTAAATGTTTTGGAAATTCCCAAATCTAAATTATAAGTGTATTCTGGTTTTAAATTTGGGTTTGGAACAATTATATTTCCTGGAACAGATTCAAATACTTTTCCCATATCGTCTACATTAGGTGCCCTAAATGCACTTGATCCCATTAAGCTAAACTTCCATGTATTTGGCGAATAAACCAACCCTAACTTTACTGTTGGTGCAATGTTATTTTGACTTACTTTTCTATCTAAAAAACTGTAGAAAGTAGTGTCAATAAATTCTGATTCAAGTTGTACTTGACTTATTCGTATTCCATCAGATAAAATTAAATTATCTAAAATTTTATAATGATGAGTCAAATAAACTCCATTAAACAACATAGTTGAACCTCCGTCAGGATATCTGGTGTCTAAACTTGTAATTTCTCCAGTAACTATATTTTCTTTTTCGGCTTTTGATTTAACTTCATTAAATACGCTTTCAATTCCATATTCAATGGTATGTTTATTTAATTTTTTTTCAAAATCGGCATTAACTGAGAAAATATTTAAGTTTTCTGTTCTGTGATTAAGCCCAACATTATTAAATCGTCTATCATGCCGACTTTCTTCAATTTGTTGGTATGCCAGAGTAATATTCGCAGAGCTATATAGTTTATTCTTGTTAGAAAGAGTTAAATGATAAGCCGCAAACAATCTTTCTTGAGGTCCGTAATACCATTGTGCTGTTCTTGGGTTACCACCAGACAATTGAATTAACCTATCATACCTTGGTATATTAGAAGATGTTGAATACTGTAGATTAATGATGCTGTTTACATTTTTATTGTGCTTAATCAAAAACTTTTGCATCATGTTATATTGTTGATAGCCTGACTGTTTTTGCAAGTTTACATTATCATTTATAAATACAGAGTCTTTTCCATCAACTCTTTTCACATAAAAATCCCGTTTGCCAAAATCACCATAGAATGGGTTTCTATTGTTGCCTTGCATTAAATCTCCAAAATTGGAATAGGTAAAGCTGGTAAGTGAAGCAAACTTTTTAAATCCTATATTAAAATCTACATGTCCGGTTTGTTCATTATTTGCGGTAGAGTATCTAGTAAGTGCATTTACTTTTACCAACATATTTCCACTAGTGTCTGCCAGATGAGGCTTTTTGGTATAAAAGCTCATTACTCCACCCAATGCATCACTACCATACATTAAAGAACCGGCTCCATAAAGTATTTCTACTTTCTCTAATTCCATGTTATTAAGTGTAATTATATTTTGTAAATGTCCTCCTCTGTAAATTGCATTGTTCATTCTGACTCCATCTACTACCATCAATACTTTATTTGCTTCAAATCCTCTTATAATAGGACTTCCACCACCTGCTTGGCTTTTTTGAACCATTATGTTTCCTGTGTTTTGCAATAAATCTCCAGTGGTTTGTTGATTAGCAAAACTTATTTGCTTTGAAGTGATAATGTCAACATGTTGAGCAACTTCATTTTTTTCAAGCTCAAATCGGTTTGCTGAAACTATCATTTCTTTTAATTCATAGCCCTTATCAGACATCATGATTACAAAGTTATTGCTTTCAATATCAGAGAAGCTTAGTTGTTCAATTTGATACCCAATAATTTGAAAAATAAGAGAATCTTTATTGAAGTTAGAGATATCTGCCTCTCCTTTTATATTAGTTATTAGAGTGTTTTTTTGACCTTTGTCATAAATTAATACACCCTCAATAGGTTGAAGGGTGGTTTTGTCCTTTACCTTGACAATTTGGCTTTTTATATTTATAGAAATAGCAATAAATATAAAAAGTAATGAAATACTTTTCATTTCTTATATATTTTAGAAATTTTAAAATGTGTTTGTTTTTTACTTAGTTAACCTTTAAAATTGGTTAATGGTAAAAAGTAAATTGAGGTGGAGGTAATTCTATTTTAGTACACCATGTTTTTACAGAATAATTGTATTGACTAAGTTGTTTGGAATGAATTAATGTATGTATAGAAAAATCAATATAGTCGGTG
>CALALS010000260.1 GCA_937925525.1 uncultured Flavobacteriales bacterium
AAGATAATATTAGAGCAGTACTTCAAATGACTGAGCTGACAAAAGAAGAACAAGAAGCTAAGCTAGAAGAGTTAATAGAAGAGTTTAATCTAGGTCATGTAAGAAAAAATAGAGGCGATTTACTTTCCGGTGGAGAAAGAAGAAGAACGGAAATTGCAAGAGCCTTAGCCGTAAGTCCAAAATTTATTTTATTGGACGAGCCTTTTGCGGGCGTTGACCCTATTGCAGTAGAAGATATACAATCTATAGTAGCGAAGTTAAAAGAAAAGAACATTGGTATTTTAATTACCGACCATAATGTACATGAAACCTTAAACATTACCGACAGAGCCTACTTGTTATTTGAGGGAAGCATTTTAAAAGCAGGAACTGCACAAGAATTAGCTGACGATGAGCAAGTGCGTAGAGTTTACTTAGGCTCTAATTTTAAGTTGAGGTAATTAATCAGCTTTTCTAGTATTCAAATTAAATCCTAATCCTAAACTTATTCTTAATTCATCAATGGGCGTGATGTTGTATTGTGTAGCAATGCTTGCTTTTACATAACGAACATTAAACAATAAATGAAAAACTTTGGGTGCATAATAATTAAAGCCAATAACTCCACTAATGGCAGGGTTTAAACTTTCATTTTTAAAATCGCTGCTTGCCAAAAGAATTACATCCTGGTTGCTTTTTCCGTAAACAAAACCGGGCTGCAAACCTATGTAGGGGTCAAAGCTTTTACTATTGAAAAAGTGGTAAGCAGCACCCGTGTATAACGAATGATTAAATACAAAGGGGAAATCTATTCTGTTATTTCCGGCATTAAAAAAATCAACAAAAAGAAATACATCACTTCTGATAGAAAATCTTCTGTCTAAATAATACTCTAAATCAGTACCGATATTGGCAGTATTAAGGCTATTATAGTTTAGTAATGTGCCATGAGCAAAACCTAACTGAGCACGTAAAAGTCCTTTTCTTATGACAGAATTTTCTTCCTGAGCTTTTACAAAAAAGCCAGAAAGTATGAGAAGAACTATTAAAAAACATCTTACCATAAATCAGCAATTTTAGCATTAATACTTAGTGTTAAAAATAAATGACCTTCCAATCCTGTGCTTCCATGAGAGTGGTTGTGCCCGTCACCTACTTGTAAATATGTTTCATTCCATGTATTGGTTTTTACCTCATATTCAATCTCTCTTCCTAAATGCATCATGTACTGTGTGCCCACCGAAATATTTATTACCTCTAAATTAAAGCTTGTTCCTAAACCCATTTGCACGGCAGAACTCCAACGACTGTCATAAGTTGGAATATAATAGTAAGACCTAACAGAAGTGTAATCAAAACAATGACCTGCTAAAAAATAAGGTTGAAATACTTTGTCGTAGGAATCGTAGGGGTAAAACATTACACTCCAGCCAATATGTGCGTCATTTCTCTTTCCTAGTCCACCTAGGTTAGTAGTAATATAATCTGCAAACCATTCGGTATTAATATATTTTCCAAATCGTAATCGAAATTGTCCGCCTGTGCCATATCCGGGTTGCGCATCATGGCCAAAAACACTCATGGTGCTGCGCATTCCTAATTGAAACTCCCCACCAAAATTATCTTTTGTTTTTTCTTGCGCCCAAGATACTATTGAAATTAATAGAAACGGAATAAACAGAAGTCTTTTCATAATGGTTTGCTTTACAGTTTTTTTGACCAAGTTATACTTCTATAACGATAGCAAGTGAAAAAATTATATGTAATAATATTAAAAAATATATTTTTAGCGCTTCTTTAAAAAAATAGTAATGAACAAGTTTTTTGAAATTAATAAGAAAATTGCTGAATCTACTTGGTTTCAGACGGTAATTATATTGACTATTGTAGCTGCGGGTGTGCTGGTTGGAATACAAACTTATGGAGATTCCGTAGCTCATTTACATGATACTCTTATTCTTTTCGACCACATTATTTTGGCAATATTTACTGTTGAGGTGTTTGTAAAAGTGCTCGCAGAAGGCAATAAACCATGGAAATATTTTATGGATGCATGGAATATTTTTGATTTTCTGATAGTGGCTGTTTGTTATGTGGCTATTTTCATGCCTTCGGTTGATGCTTCTTTTATTGCTGTTCTCCGACTGGCAAGAATTTTAAGGGTGTTTAAATTAGTTACGGCAGTTCCAAAATTGCAATTATTGGTAGGTGCACTGTTAAAGTCAATTCCATCAATGGGATATGTAGGAATTTTGCTTTTACTTCTCTTTTACATCTATGCTACAATGGCCGTATTTATTTTTGGAGGAAATGACCCTCTTCACTTCGGAACATTAGGAAAAGCTATGTTGTCATTGTTTAGGGTTGTAACTCTTGAAGATTGGACGGATGTGATGTATATTAATATGTTTGGTTGTGATCATCCAATATGGGGTTATGGCGAAGAATGTGGTTGTGAAAACCCACAAGCTTTTGGCTGGGGCTCTGCCGCATTTTTTGTTTCCTTTGTTTTAATAGGAACGATGATAGTTTTAAACTTATTCATAGGTGTAATTATGAGCAGCATGGATGAAGCAAAGGCTGATGCGGAGGCACAATATAAAGAAGAAAAATTAGCTGAAAATGATTATACTGCTGTTGACGAACTACGTGAATTAACCAATAAATTAGATGCTCTCAAAGAACAAATGGATTCTATTTACCATCGGTTAAAAGACAAAAGCTAATCATTAAAAATTACTAACATCGGTAGGTCTAAGTACGGTGAATAGTTTGAGTGTTTTTTCACCCACACCTTCTACAT
>CALALS010000261.1 GCA_937925525.1 uncultured Flavobacteriales bacterium
ATTTAAAGAACAAGAGTTATACCTTGCGTAATGTAAAGGCGAAATTATTTTGGTAACAGAAATGATTTATGCTATCAATGACTTTAAAGCAAAACCAATAAACAATTTACAAACCAGGTGTATTAAAACAATCGATAATCTTTCAGAAAAAGCAATTATTACCGGAGGTTTAGAGGGTGTTTGCATCATGAAAAAAATAAATGATAAATGGGTAGAAATAAATAGAATAGAAAATGGATTTGATGATGAAATCATTAAAATTGAACAAGATTTTAGCATTGATGAAAACAGGCTTTATTTCTGGTGTTCAACATGGACGAAAGGCATTTTTCTAATCAGTTTCGATTTTGATTTTACGGAATACACCATTACCTCTATTGATAAACTTAAATCAACAATAACTACTCAAATCTTTTCGATAGGCAATACTGTATTCTTTCAATTTAGAGATAAACTTTACAAATACAATCCCGGCTCCAAAGAAATGGATGAAGTTAAAAACACCATTAGTTCAAACCTCAAAAACCTTTTCCCATTATCAAACAACATTAGCATTAACGAGCTTAACAAAAATATATGGTTTGCCAATGAAAACAACCTCATACGAATTTTAAATTATACTAGCAGCAATTCACAAGTTGATAGTTTTTCTTTTGTTAAAAACGAATTACAGCTTATTAATGCAATTACCACAGACGGTAAAAACACATGGTTGGCAGGAGATAACGGCCTTGCGAAATACACAGAACAAAACATCTCAGCAGAAAATAATTTTAAAGTTTTAATTCGTTCCATTTATATTAATAAAGATTCGCTAATTATAAAAGACTTAAACAAGCTTAGCAACTATAAAAGGACCTTCACTTATGAAAATAATGCCATTAGCTTTGGCTTTACTTCGCCCTTTTACGAATATTCTGAAGAAATAGAGTTTTCTTTTATGCTAGAAGGTTATGATAAAAACTTTACTGCTTTTAATAAAGATAAAGTGGCCATTTATACTAACCTTCCCGAAGGAAACTATAGATTTTTAGTAAAAGCAAAAAACATATACGGTCAAATAAGCGATGAAACAGTTTATGAATTTAAAATACTTCCTCCTTGGTATAGAACATGGTGGGCTTACTTGTTATATTTTATTGGTGGTATATTACTGATAACAGGCATCACTAAACTTTACAGTAAAAAATTAGAAAAAGAAAAAGACCATTTAGAAGAAATTGTAAAACTAAGAACTGCTGAGCTTGCAAAGCAAAATACAAGGCTTGAGCAATTTGACCATGAATTAGCTGAGCAAAAAGAATTAATAGAATTAAAAAATAAGGATATTACCGACAGTATCAATTATGCCAAAAGAATACAACAGGCTTTACTCCCACACACAAAACAAATTGAAGAAAACCTAAAAGAAAGTTTTATTCTATTTAAACCAAGAGACATAGTTAGTGGGGATTTTTATTGGTTTACTAAAACACAAACTCACATCATAATTGCCCTTGCTGATTGCACTGGACATGGTGTTCCGGGAGCATTAATGAGTATGATTGGCCTCAATTTACTCAACCAAATTGTAAATGACCAAAAAGTTAACACTCCTGCAAAAGTGCTAACACTGCTAGATGAAAAAATATATTCATCATTAAACAAAAACTCTCAAACCGAACACTCATCAGATGGTATGGATATATCACTTTGCGCAATAAATCTTAGTGATAATACAATGCAGTTTGCAGGTGCCAACCGACCAATATTAATTCACCGAGATGGGAAACTAATTGAACACAAACCGAATAAGTTTCCGATTGGTGGATTATATACAAATGACAAGCAATTTACAGATGTTGACATTCAACTAAAAGAAAATGATATTATCTATTTCTTTACTGATGGATTTGTAGACCAATTTGGCGGAGAAAAAGGAAAAAAACTAAAGTACTCAGCCTTCAAAGAAATATTACAAGAAGTTGCCAATTATAAGTTAGAAAAACAAAATCAACTAATAAATGACAAATTTGAATTTTGGAAAGGAGACTTAGAGCAGTTAGATGATGTTTGCGTAATGGGAATAAAAATATAAAAGCCCCAATTGGGGCTTTAAAACTATTTGGCGGAGAAAGAGGGATTCGAACCCCCGGACCTGTTACAGTCAACAGTTTTCAAGACTGCCGCAATCGACCACTCTGCCATTTCTCCGCTGCAAAAGTAAAAATTGATTTTAATATCTGCCAAATAATAGAATTATTTTTAACTACCCCACCATAACCGTTTAATTTTCAATTTGCTCCGTTCCTTAAAATTATTTACACAAATCGGCTTTCTAGTATAAAAATCGTAACTTTGCAGTAATGAAAAACATTCAAAAAATAGCAGCTGTTCTTATTATTTTTATTACTACAAATGCCTTTGGACAAAAGCTAAAAGCTTATTTTGATTATTCTGTTTTCAATCATCCTGCTGAAGGCCCTTACATAGAAACGTATCTATCCATTCCCTCCTACTCTGTTGAGTTTAAAACCACTGATGAAAACAAACTTTATAGTGAAATTGAAATCACTATTTTATTTAAGAATGAAGGGGAAGAAAAAGTTAAAACATTTAAAAAGTTTGTTTTAAAAAGTCCACCATTTGAAGATTCTTCTAAAGTTTCACCAAAACTAATTGATGTACAAAGTTTTCTATTAGCCAATGGAAAATATGACATGGAAGTAATTTTAAAAGACTTAAACAGCACAGATAAAGAAATTTCGTTTAATCAACTAATTGAAATCAATAACCCTGAGCAACTACTTTCTATTTCTGACATTCTGTTAATTGAATCAGCTTCTAAAGCAGATAAAGTAGATAAATACACGCATAGTGGATATAAATTAACTCCTTACGTTTCTAACTTTTATGCTGAAGAAACTGACAAAATAGGCTTCTATGCCGAAATTTATAATTCCGACAAAATTGTAGGAGAAAATAGCCAATATCTGGTTAACTACTTTATTGAAAATTATGAAAACCAACAACTTGTGGGAAAATATAGAGGTTTTGCCCGTCAAACTTCAGCCGCAGTAAATGCGTCTCTAAACTTTTTTAATATAGAATCCTTACCAAGTGGCAATTATAATCTAGTAATAGAAGTAAGAAACAAAAACAATGAATTGCTTGCCATTAAAAAGGCTTTTTTTCAGAGAAGTAATCCCGGCTACTATTCATCGTTTAACGAAACAGCCTATCAAAACACATTTGTAGATAAAATTAACACCATTGATTCATTAAAAGAATGTATTAAATCTTTAAAACCAATATCAACAGAACTAGAAATTTCTTTTGCTCAAAATCAATTAAAAGGAAACGACACCACCCTTTTAAAACAATATCTGCTTAACTTTTGGGTAACTAGAAGTCCCGATTATCCTGAACAAGCCTGGAATGAATACCACAAAAAAGTAGCAGAAGTAAACAAATATTTCAGCACAAGTATCAGAAAAGGCTACGAAACAGACAGAGGTAGAATTTATTTAAAATACGATCCGCCTAATTCAATTAACAGAAGAGATAATGAGCCAAGCGCATACCCTTATGAGATATGGCATTATTATACAATTGGAGAATACACCAATAGAAGATTTGTATTCTACAGTCGTGATATGATTACCAATGATTATGAATTGCTTCATTCTGATATGTTTGGAGAAGTAAACAATCCAAACTGGAAAAAACAACTTCATGGCAGGTCAACATTTGTTAACGATCCGGACTTTAATGACTTTGAAAAGCATCATGGTAGTCAGCTAGAAGAACTCTACACGCTACCTAGATAATTATCTTTTTGTTTTTTCTATTACATTTATCCCACCATGAAGCAAACAGCTGTAGTTATACTCAATTGGAATGGCATAAATTGGCTCAAGCAATTTTTACCAACAGTTGTAAAATATAGCAGTTCTGATGCTGATGTCATTGTTGCCGACAACAACTCAACTGACAATTCTATTAGTTGGATAAAAGAAAATTTTCCGAATGTTATTATCATCAAAAATGAAAATAACTATGGTTTTGCAAAAGGCTATAATGAGGCATTAAAAAAACTAGAGCACAACTATTTTATCCTTTTAAACTCTGACGTAGAAGTAACAGAAAATTGGATTCCACCTTTAATTAATTTACTAGCAGATGAAAAAACGGCTGCTTGCCAACCCAAACTTTTAGATTATAACAACAAAGAATATTTTGAATATGCAGGTGCTGCGGGTGGTTTTATAGATAAACTTGGATTTCCATTTAATAGAGGTAGAATTTTAAATGAAATTGAAAAAGACAACGGACAATATAATGATGAAAAAGAAATTTTTTGGGCTACCGGTGCATGTATTGCTATTAAATCAAATCTATTTAAAGAAGTAAATGGTTTTGATGAAGATTTTTTCGCACACATGGAAGAAATTGATTTATGTTGGAGAATCAAAAACCTTGGTTATAAAGTAAAATACACTTCAAGGAGCACTGTTTATCATGTTGGCGGAGGAACTCTAAACAAAATAAAACCACAAAAAACTTTCTTGAACTTTAGAAACAACCTTTTTATGCTTCATAAAAACTTACCGGGAAATAAATTGTTTTCTACTCTACTTATGAGATTATTTATTGACGGTATAGCCGGAATGAAGCTCTTGTTTTCTGATGGAATTTCTCACATGATTGCTGTTATAAAAGCACACTTCCATTTTTATTTTTACTTTTTTAAGAATCAAAAGAAAAGAAAGTTATCTAAGCCAAGTTGGCATAAAGAAATTTACAATAAAAGTATCTTGTTTGATTTCTTTTTAAGAAATAAGAAAAAATATTCTAAGCTAAAATAAGTCTCCAATACAGATAAAAACTCTTTAGAAGCCGCTAACGGTTT
>CALALS010000262.1 GCA_937925525.1 uncultured Flavobacteriales bacterium
AATTAACAGTTGTAGAAGAAGGTTTAGCGGCTTGATTAATAAAGATATCATCATAACCTGAAGAAATATTTATATGCAAAGAAAATCCTTTATGCTTAAAAAAAACATCTTTATGATACGCCAGATTTCTGCCAACCGCCATATATGGAAAGCCCGCTAAAGCAAAAGCAGAATACTGGTGTGCTATTCGAAATCCATCAAATCTGTGAATAAAGCTTAATAGTGTGTTTTTGGGTGTATATAAACCAATTCCTAAAAAAATATTATTGGGATATTTATAATTGTCCATCATTGACTTTATTCACTGTTTGGATTGAGGCTGGCAGTCTGCGTCCGTAAATAATAAATGGTCGTGAGTAGCTACCTTAATTCCGGTTGACAACGCATACTTTTTACCCGGAAAAGGAAATTTGTTTTCAGGGATATTTACTATTCGTAAATGCTTGTATTTCTTTTGAATTCTTAGTAATACGTTTTCCGTATCATCTTCTGAGCGGTCGTTAATGACTATAACTTCATAGTTAGGGTAGTCTTGCTCTAAAATTGTAGGTAAATATTTTTTTAAGTTTTCTTCTTCATACCTGGCGGCAATTAAAACACTAACCGGTGGATATTCTTTTGCTTGATTTGGTTTTTTCCAGAAAAAAATACGGGCGTAGAAATAGAGATTAAAAAGTGCAAAAACTCCAATTATGAGGTAACAGATATAAATAAGGTATTCGGGAATCATTGAGCAAAAATAGAAACGAATGTTAGCCATTTAGCTATCTTTACACTCATTTTTCAACAAGTATGGAGTTTAAATTGTTAGCAAAAGACAAGGATTCAAAAGCAAGAGCAGGAGTAATTACCACTGACCATGGCGAAATTCAAACTCCAATTTTTATGCCTGTTGGAACTGCAGCAAGTGTTAAAGGAGTTCATCAACATGAAGTAGAGAAGGACATTAAAGCACAAATTATTTTAGGTAACACCTATCATCTATACTTACGACCGGGTATGGACATCATGCAAAAAGCAGGTGGATTACATCAATTTATGAATTGGAAAAAACCTATTTTGACAGATAGTGGTGGTTATCAGGTTTTTTCACTATCCGAAAGACGAAAAATAACAGAAGAAGGAGCAACTTTTTCTTCACATATTGATGGTTCTAAACATCTGTTTACCCCTGAAAACGTGATGGATGTGCAACGAACAATTGGTGCGGATATAATTATGGCTTTTGATGAATGCACGCCATATCCTTGTGAGAAAAAATATGCTGAAGACTCTATGCATTTAACTCACAGATGGCTGGATAGATGTGTAAAAGCTTTTCATGAAAGCGAACCTAAATACAACTACTCTCAAACACTTTTCCCTATTGTTCAGGGAAGTGTTTACCCAGATTTACGAAAGCAATCTGCTGAATTTATTGCTTCTAAAGAGCAAGAAGGAAATGCGATTGGTGGTTTGTCTGTGGGTGAGCCTAATGAAGATATGTATGCCATGTGCGAATAAGTATGTGATATTTTACCTTATGACAAACCAAGATATTTAATGGGAGTGGGTACGCC
>CALALS010000263.1 GCA_937925525.1 uncultured Flavobacteriales bacterium
TAATGTTGTGTCATAAATAACATATTCATTACACTTTGGCTGGTAACATCTTCATCCATTACCCCTTTTACTTCTTCTCCAGATTCCTTTATACCTGTGGCAATGGCAATTCTTTGGTCGGCAATACCTTTTCCCTGTAATTTTTTACTTTCTGCTTCTGCTTCTGCTGCTGCCACTACTTTAATTTTCTCAGCTTCTGCATATTCTTTAGCAGCTTCTTTCATTCTCTTAGCTGCATTAATTTCATTCATAGCATGCTTTACTTTTGAATCAGGATCAATGTCTGTAATTAGAGCTTTGATAATTGCATATCCATATTCTTCCATTGTATCGGCAAGTTCCATCTGAACAGCTTTTGCTATTTTATCTTTTTCACTAAATACATCATCTAATAACATATTTGGTACTTCAGAGCGGATAGAGTCAAATACGTAAGATTGAATTTGACGAGCAGGATTGTCAAACTTATAAAAAGCCATTTGAATACCTTCATTGCTTTCAACCACATAATATTGAACAAAAACATCGTCTTTGGTTTTGGTTTCCACTTCAACGGGAAGTTCCATCACTCTTAGGTTTACCGTTCCTGCTTTTTTATCGATAATAGGAATTTTTAGGTTAAATCCGGATTTAGCAACTCTATTAAACTTACCTAACCGCTCAATAACTACAGCAGTTTTTTGTTTTACAATGAAGAACGCTCCAAACAAAAAAAGTATTACTAGTGGAAGCCAAATATAATTACCGAGTAAATCAAAAATGTTCATAATATTTATTGGTTTTAGTTTGTTGAGTAAAGATAGAAAATACTAGCTATAAAATCGTAGAATTTTTATAGATGGTAATTTTTAATGATGAAGCGGTCTTTTCTTAATCATTCCACCTTTAGTATCTTTTAAAGTATGCTGAACGGTAAAGGCATTTTGGTCTATTTTCTCAATTTCCAGCAAAAGCTTAGTTACTTCAAGTCTGGTAACAACACAAAATAATACTTTTCCTTCGCTTTTTGATACTCCCGATTTTCCGTAACCTGCTTCCGATTTATAAACAGTTACGCCTCTTCCCACATTCTTAGTGATAGATTCTTTTATTTCATCTGCTAAATTAGATACAATAGTAACGCCTATATATTCTTCAACTCCATTAATAATAAAATCTACAGTTTTAGAGGCTGCTAAATAAGTTAGCATGGAGTACATGGCTGTTTCAATACTAATTAAGAGTGCCGAAAAAGCAAAGAGGATTACATTGAATACTGCAATAAAGTCGCCAACCGAAAGGCTTGATGTTCTGCTAACAGTTATGGCTAATACTTCCGTTCCATCAATTACAGCGCCACCTCTTATTGAAAAACCTATCCCTGCTCCTAAAAAAAATCCTCCAAAAACAGAAATTAAAAGCTTGTCAGAAGTAACTGTTGGGATGTTTATAAAATGGACAAGTACCGCTAAACAAATTATTGCAATAGCACTTTTTATGGCAAATAATATAGATACTTGTCTGGCTCCCAAAATAATGAATGGCAGGTTGACTAGTATAATAAGAGTAGATAAATCAAATTCGGTTAAAATTTGAAGTAATAACGCCACTCCCATTGCTCCACCATCTAAAAAATTACTTGGAAATAAAAAACCTTTTAGTCCAATACATGCCAGACTTACTCCAATTGTAATAAATAAAAAATCTTTAATTTTTCGCTGAGTAACAAGTTTGGCAATTTGTGCACTCTTGTCAATAGTTGGTTGAATAATTCGTTTCACGTAAAGAATAATTTACTAAGCACTAAAGTTATTAAAATAAGCAATGGTTAATGCTTTAACACAAAAATAATTGAGTTTTGATTACAAATTTATGAGTAAAGAATTTACTTGGCTTTTTTTCTTATAAATAAGGCTACGATAGATGTAGTTAGTAAACCCAAAATTGGTGCAGCTATTAAGCTTTGAACAATGTAGTTGTTCAAACTAAAGTAATTTTCTGCTTCTTCTTGAGTCATTAGTCCTTCAGCAACAGAATAACTTATTGCGTTAGTAAAGTAGTCGGGAGAAATAATAGTTGATGTAATGTACTGTGAAAGTGGAGTTAACATTGTTATTATTAAACTCATTACTAAACCTGTTGCAAACCCCTGTTTATAGGTCATTACTCCTTTGTAATAATTCTTTCGCTTATCAAGTAAAGCCAATATAAATATTATAATAGCTAAAACAGCAAATCCATTGGTATAAACCGGATGTTTGTTGATATATACATCATGTAGTCCGACTAACTTTTCAATCGCAACCCAAACTAATGCTGTAAAAAAGAAAATGATTGCCCATTTAAATTCTATTCTTAGGTTTTTCATGATTTTATTTTTTTGTTTAGGATATTAGAGTAAGAAATATTTATTAGAAAACCTAATTTTTTTATAATGAGTTTATGTGTCACTTATTTTTTTCTTGGAGAATATTAAAATTAATGAACAGAAAATCAGTTATTTAAATACTAATACATAATTTTCTTAGGTATTTATTTGCATATACATAAAACTCTTATGTATATTTGTCCTATGTATTCATCAGAACTTATAAAAGGAACTTTAAAAACAATTGTACTAAACCTTCTTAAAGAGAATGGAAAAATGTACGGTTATGAAATTACTCAAAAGGTAAAAGAGCTAACAGACGGTAAAATTCAAATTACGGAAGGTGCTCTGTATCCAACTTTGCATTCACTGGAGCAAAACGGTGAATTGGAAACAGAGAAAGAGTACATAGGTAAGCGGGTAAGAAAATATTACAAGCTAACTAAGCCAGGTCGTGTAACTGCCACCGCACGTATTAATGAATTTGCAGACTTTATGAATACCATGAAGTTTTTGTTAGACCTTGAACCAAAAATGGGGTAATGTATAGAGTTTCAGATGAAGAAATAGACTATATCCTTAATGATATTAAGGCGCATGGGGTTGTACTTGAAGATCTACAATACAATCTATTAGATCACATGTGTTGTATTATTGAGGAAGAAATGTCTGAGGAGGATGATTTTTATAAGTTCTATGAAAAAATTCTGCCTAGGTTTTTCAAACAGAGTTTGAAAGAACTGCAGGAAGAAACAGATTATTTATTAACTTTTAAACACTACTATGCCATGAAAAATATATTAAAAATATCAGGAATAACATCTGCATTACTTACGCTAATAGGTGCTACATTAAAAACCTTTCATTTGCCCGGAGCAGGCATTACCATTGTATTGGGCGGTTTAATATTCAGTTTAATTTTTTTACCGTTGATGATTGCCTTAAAGTTTAAAGATGAGGCAAAACGAACAGATAAAATAGTATTATCAATAGGTTTCCTTTTAGGAATAATGGTTTCAATGGGAATCATCTTTAAGTTGATGCATTGGCCGTATGCTAATTTTTTAATGCGCTGGGGACTCACTTTTTTTGTTTTTGGCTATGTTCCTATTTACTTTCTATCTAGAATTAGAAGAGCAGAACTAAAATTTAATACAACAGTAAATTCTGTTTTAATGATGGCTTGCGGAGGCATGTTGTACGCTCTATTTAATTTAGGATATAGCAATGATGTGAAAAATAGCATAGCAGCATCTTATGATTTTATGAATGATAATGCTAAAGAATTAGTAGCTGCAAATGCAAGATTGATGCAAACCGGTTCAACTAGTTCAGATATAAATGACTTTCATAAAGTGTCTTCTGAGTTGTATAATAAAATAGAAGATGTTAAAGTGTTTTTAATTGCCCAGGTTGAAGGAGTTACACCTGAGCAAGCAAAGCAAATGTCTTTAATAGATATGGAAAACTATAACGACAATAAAATTATTAAACATCAATTTGAAAATGGGACAGGAGACTTTTCGTTAGCAGCCTTGATGAATGACATCAATGATTACAACAGCCGAGTAAGTAAAATATCTCCGGAACAAAAAGAAAGATTAATAGCGGTAGAAAAGCTACAATTAAAAAATACGGTAGTTTCAGTATTGTTACATCAACTTTCTCAAATACAATTGGAAGTTGTTACTAACGAAAACGCCTATTTGAACGAAGTTTCAAGACAATAATAAAAACGGTCGGAGGCGTATTATTTCACAAATCCGGCCATTTCTCTTTGAAGTTCTTGCGCTGCTTCTTTTGCTTTATCAGCAAAATCATTTTCACCGGAAGCATAAATAATGCCTCTGCTGGAGTTGATAAGTAAACCAATATCATCAGTTAACCCATATTTACAAACATCCGCAACATTACCGCCTTGTGCGCCTACACCAGGAACTAACAAAAATGCTGTTGGTGCAAATCTTCTAACTTCTTTAAAGTATTCAGGACGAGTGGCACCTACTACAAACATGGTGTTTTCATCATTTCCCCACTGCAATGATTTTTGAATGACGGTTTGGTAAAGCGTTTGACCATTTTCAGTCATAAACTCAAAATCTTCTGCGCCTTCGTTAGAGGTGAGCGCAAGGGTGATTACCCATTTATTGTAATGTTTTAAAAATGGTAAAATGGCATCTCTTCCCATATACGGTGAAACAGTTACAGCATCAAACGTCATATTTTCAAAAAATGCTTTTGCATACATTTCGGCTGTATTACCTATATCACCTCTTTTTGCGTCTGCAATTTTAAAAACTTCTTTTGGTAAATATTTTACTGTTTTTTCTAAGCTTTCCCAACCTTTGACTCCCATGCTTTCATAAAAAGCCAGGTTAAGTTTGTAAGAAACTGCATAGGGCAAAGTAGCATCTATAATAGCTTTATTAAATTCAAATACAGGGTCATCAGTATCTAAAAGATGTTTAGGAATTTTATTGATGTCAGTATCTAAACCAACACACAAAAATGACTTTTTAGTTTTAATTTGTTCTATTAGTTCAGCTCTTGTCATTTTATCCTGCTTTTAGTTTTTCAGCATTTTCAGCCATTTTTAAGGCATCTAAAACATCTTGAATGTCTCCGTTTACAATAGCATCAAGATTATATAGCGTTAAATTAATTCTGTGGTCTGTAACTCTTCCTTGAGGATAATTATAGGTTCTTATTTTTGCAGAACGGTCACCGCTTGAAACTAGTGTTTTTCGTTGACTTGCCCTTTCGGCCATTATTTTTTCCAGTTCTACTTCATATAATCTTGAACGAAGAACTTTTAATGCTTTATCATAATTTTTATGCTGAGAACGTCCGTCCTGACATTCTACCACAATTCCTGTTGGAATATGAGTTAACCTTATGGCTGATTCTGTTTTGTTTACGTGCTGGCCACCTGCACCCGATGCTCTGAAGGTATCTCTTCTCACGTCTGCCATATTCAAATCTACATCTACTTCTTCTGCTTCGGGTAAAACGGCAACAGTGACGGCTGATGTGTGTACTCGACCTTGTGTTTCGGTTTTTGGAACTCTTTGTACTCGGTGGACGCCTGATTCATATTTTAGTGTTCCATAAACTTCTTCTCCGGAAACACTAAAACTAATTTCTTTAAAGCCACCTGATGTACCTTCATTAGAGTTGATTAACTCTAATGTCCAGCCTTTGTCATTGATGTAATTAGAATACATTCTGTATAAATCACCCACAAAAATAGAGGCTTCATCACCGCCTGTTCCGGCTCTAATTTCTACAATTACGTCTTTGGTATCTTCCGGGTCTTTGGGAATTAAAAGAAACTTAATTTCCTCATCTAATTTTTCTTTACGTTCTTCTAAAGACTCAAGCTCTAATTTAGCCATTTCCCTAAAGTCTTTATCCTTTTCAGTTTCTAGGATTTGTTTTGAAGAGGCAATATTGTCTATGACGTTTTTATATTCATCGTAAACAGTAACAATTTCTTTTAAGTCTTTGTATTCTTTGTTAAGCTTGACATAGCGCTCCATGTCTGCAATAATCTCAGGGTCAACTATGAGTTTTTCAACCTCTTCCCATCTAACTTTGATGGCCTGTAATTTTTCTAAAATAGAACTCATTAGTATTCAAATGTCCCGTTAGGTGATGTTATAGTCAATTTTTTACCTTCATGTTTCTCCACTCTTCCAACAATTTTGGCATCTACATTAAAAGATTTAGAGATTTCAATAATTTCATTTGCAAATTCTTCTTTTAAGTAAAGTTCCATTCTGTGGCCCATATTAAAGACTTTATACATTTCTTTCCATGGTGTTTTTGACTCTTCCTGGATAATTTTAAAAAGAGGAGGAGTTTCAAATAAGTTGTCTTTAATGATATGTAAGTTATCGACAAAATGTAAAATTTTAGTTTGCGCTCCTCCGCTACAATGAACAATACCATGAATATTTTCCCCAATTTTATTGATAACTTTTTTAATAATAGGCGCATAAGTTCTGGTAGGAGAGAGGACTAGTTTTCCAATTTTCACAGGTACTCCTTCCACATTATCCGTCAGGTTATATTTTCCGGAATAAGTTAAATCATCAGGAATATTTGCATCAAATGTTTCAGGATATTTTTTTGCAACTTCTTTATTAAATACATCATGTCTTGCAGAGGTTAGTCCGTTGCTGCCCATTCCTCCATTGTATTCAGTTTCATAACTAGCTTGTCCGAAAGAGGCTAATCCTACAATTACATCTCCAGCTTCAATATTATCCAGTGAAATCACTTTGTCTTTTTTCATTCTGGCTGTTACCGTAGAGTCAACAATAATGGTTCGAACTAAGTCACCTACATCTGCAGTTTCTCCACCGGTAGAATGAATATCTATGCCCCATTCTCTGAATTGAGTTAAGAGCTCTTCTGTTCCATTAATAATTGCTGAAATAACTTCTCCCGGCACTAATTGTTTGTTTCTACCAATGGTTGATGAAAGCAAAATATTATCGGTGGCACCTACACAAATTAAATCATCAATATTCATCACCAGTGCGTCCTGGGCAATACCTTTCCAAACGGATAGGTCTCCTGTTTCTTTCCAGTATGCATAAGCTAAAGAAGATTTTGTGCCTGCACCGTCTGCGTGCATGATAATGCAGTGTTCTTCACTTCCGGTAATATAATCAGGTACTACTTTACAAAACGCTTTAGGAAAAAGCCCTTTATCTACGTTTTTAATTGCTTTGTGAACTTCTTCTTTTTCAGCGGAAACTCCTCTCTGTGCGTATCTATCTTTCATTTTTACCAATAAAAAAGCCATCTACCTCAGGCAGATGGCTTTAAATATGTTGATTATCTAATTTGCTTTTGGAACGTAATCAGTGGAAAGTACTGAGAACTCTGTTCTTCTGTTTAACTGATGAGCTTTTTCAATATCATCATTGTTTTTTAATGATTTGATGAATGACTCAGATAATACGGTACCTTTTTTAAATGGACCAGTATCTCTTTTTAATTCTCTAGGAACTCTTTCTCCGTTACCCACAGCTTTCATTCTGTCAGCAGGAATTCCTTTTTCTTTTACCAAGTAATCAACACAAGCCTGAGCTCTTCTTTGTGAAAGCTTTTGGTTGTAAGCATCACCTCCTCTAAAGTCAGTATTTGAGTAAAGCGCAATTGTTAAGTTTGGATTATCAATTAACACCTGGTATAAGAAATTTAATGAATCTTTAGATTCAGGTTTCAAGTCAGCTTTGTTATAAGCGTACTGAATTTCAGGTAATTCAATTGGTTTTTCAGTAATTGGTTGAAGCTCGTATTCATGAGCAAATATTTTAGAATCTTCATAACCTACTGTAGATTCTTTACCTTTTGCATTTAAGTATTTTTCTTTGCTAACTACAATGGCGTAAGAAGTATTAGCTTTTATAATTCTTTCGTTACCGTTTTCTTCAAATTTAAAGAAACCATTTACATCAGTATTTACTTCATTTGTAGAGCCGTCAGTACCTACTAAAGATACTTTTGCACCTTCAATAACTTTTTTTGTTTCCAAATCTTTTACTACACCTTCTAGAGCAAATAATACCGGAGGCATGTAGAATTCCCAAATGTCATCACCACCTTTACCACCTTCACGGTTAGATGTTAAAAATCCTCTGTCTTGCTCACCATCATAAATAATTCCAAAGTCATTGGCTTCAGAGTTGATCGGTGATTTAAGATTTTCAGGATTTTCCCATTGGTTGGTGCCTTTATTTTTAGATTTAAAAATATCTAAACCACCCATGCCAATATGACCGTTAGATGCAAAATATAAATCTCCGGTTACATCATGTATATAAGGAAACATTTCGTCACCAGGTGTATTAATTCCAGGACCTAAGTTTACTGGTTCAGACCATGATTTGGCTTTTTTATCGTAAGTGATGTACCAAAGGTCTTTCCCGCCTTGGTGTCCGGTACCTGTCATATCAGAAGCAAATACAATAGTGTTGTCATCATTTGAAATTGCAGGGTGACCAACTGTGTTTGTGTCATTTACACTAGGGATAGCAACTAAAGTTGGTTCAGCATAGTTTTGTCCTTGCTTTTTAGCTTCATAAATTTGACAACCATAATGTCCTTTTTTGCTATCATAGCCACATCTTGTAAAATACATCAAGTTTTTCTTAGTATTTAGACAAGAAGAACCTTCTTCTGCTTCAGAATTTACGGCTTCATTTAATAAGGTAGGCTCGCTCCATTTTCCACTTCTATCTCTTTTTGAAGTATAAATATCAGCAAATGCTTGCCCTGTACCTTCGTGAGTTGAACTTCCTGTAGATCCTTCTCTAGTAGAGGTGAAATAAATTTGGTCATTTTTCTTATCTGCAAATACAGGGGAGAAATCGTATTGTTCAGAATTTAATAGCGGCATAGGTGTTACTACGTGTCTTGTAGGGTTTTCTTTCCATTCAATAGCTTTTTCACAAGATTCAATACCTGCTTTGCCTCTAGGGTCACCATTTTTTCTTTCTAAAAAAGACTGGTAATTATCTTTTGCCTCAGCATATTTTCCGTTTAATTTTTGAGAATGAGCTAAATAAAGATAAACTTCAGGGATTTCACATTTTGCTTTAATAGCTTTGTCATACCAAACCTCAGCATCTTTTGGGTTTTCCGTTAGGCGGTAGCATTCACCTCTTTTAAATAAAATTTCTGCTTTTACAGCTGGTTTTTTCTCTTTTGCGTAGGCTTTAGTGTATAATTCATTAGCTAAAAAATACATACCTCTGTTAAAGGCTATATCAGCTTCATTTTTAAAGTCTTTTTGAGCTACTAAATTCACCGAGAATATTAGGCCGGCTACTAATGCAACAACAACTTTATTTAACTTCATACGAGTAGTTTTATAGTTTTAGAAAGTCGCTAAGATAAAACTCTTTTTATTCTGCGCCAAAAAAAAGAAAAAAAAATCCCTACTAATTGATAAATAGTAGGGATAAATATTTGATTTTTAACGATTAATTTATCTGGTGAAGAGTATTTCCCTTAGTTTTGGAAGACTCCATTTTTCATCGTCAATCAGTGTTTCTAATTTGTCGGAATGGTACTTAATTTTGTCGAAATAAGGTTTTACTTTGTCGCAGTATGCAATGGCTTTGTCTTTAGCTCCTTTAGCGTTATTCGCTTTTTTTCGAGCTTCTAACATTTCGTTAGCTAAACTATCTACAGCGTTTATATGTGTGTTTATTTCTTTTGCAATGGAATATACAGCAGAACTCTTTGCTTCGTTAGCTCCAAAAACATTTTTTAACCTCTCAAGGTTTTCTAATAAAATATTGTGATAGTTAATGGCGGAAGGTAAAATATAGTTTCTAACCATTTCTCCTAAAACTCTTGACTCTATTTGTAATTTGAGGGTGTAGCTATCTAGCTCAATCTCATGTCTGGCATGTAATTCTCTTTTGGTTAAAATCCCAAGGTCTTCAAACATTTTTACAATGTTTTTATCTACCATTACATCAAGCGCTCTTGGAGTATCCGGAATGTTAGATAGTCCTCTTTTTGCAGCTTCTTTTTTCCACTCTTCTCCATAGCCGTTTCCTTCAAATCTAATTTTCTTTGATTCTACAATCAATCTTTGTAACACTTTAAGAATGGCTTCATCTTTTTTGATGCCTTTGTTAATCATTACATCAACATCTTTCTTGAATTGAATTAACTGATTGGCAACAATGGTATTAATAGCAATCATTGCTGAGCCACAGTTTGCACTTGAACCAACTGCTCTGAATTCAAATTTATTTCCGGTAAACGCAAAAGGAGAAGTTCTGTTTCTGTCTGTGTTATCTAACAATACTTGAGGAATTCTGCCGATATCAAGTTTAAGCTCGGTTTTTGCCTGAGGTGTCATTTTGCCGGCTTTAACATTTTTCTCAAGTTTATCTAGTATTCCTGTTAGTTGAGTGCCAATAAATGCAGAAATAATTGCAGGCGGTGCTTCATTTGCTCCTAATCTATGGTCGTTACTTGCAGAGGCAATGCTAGCTCTTAGTAGGTCAGCATTGTCATGAATAGCCTTAATTGTATTAATGAAAAAGGTTAGAAACTGTAAATTAGATTTTGGGTTTTTTCCGGGTGCTAAAAGATTTACTCCAGTATTGGTTGATAAGGCCCAGTTGTTGTGTTTTCCGGAACCGTTTAAACCCGGGAATGGTTTTTCATGTAATAGAACTCTGAAGTTATGTTTTCTGGCAGTTTTTTCCATTATATCCATTAACAATAGATTATGGTCATTTGCCAAATTCGCTTCTTCAAACATTGGAGCACACTCAAATTGATTAGGAGCAACTTCGTTATGTCTTGTTCTTACAGGAATTCCCAGCTTTAATGATTCGTATTCAAAATCTTTCATAAAAGCATTTACCCTATCAGGTATAGAGCCAAAGTAATGGTCTTCTAGTTGTTGTCCTTTAGCGGGTGAATGACCAACAAGAGCCCTTCCAGTAAGCATTAAGTCTGGTCTAAGATTGTATAAAGCCACATCAACTAAAAAGTATTCTTGTTCCCAACCTAATGTTGCGTTTACTTTAGTTACTTCTTTATCAAAGTATTGGCAAACATCCGTAGCTGCCTTGTCAATTGCTGAAAGTGCTTTTAATAAAGGCGTTTTAAAGTCTAGCGCTTCGCCTGTGTATGCTATAAATATAGTGGGAATACAAAGAGTTTTACCTATGATAAAAGCAGGAGATGTTGGATCCCATGCGGTATAGCCTCTAGCTTCAAAAGTATTTCTAATTCCTCCGTTAGGAAAAGAAGATGCGTCAGGTTCTTGTTGAACCAAAAGGCTTCCTTCAAAAGTTTCAATTGCTCTTCCTTCGGCTATAGGTTGGAAAAATGCATCGTGTTTTTCTGCTGTTGTCCCGGTTAATGGTTGAAACCAGTGTGTGTAATGAGTTGCACCTTTAGATAAAGCCCAGTCTTTCATAGAGCTTGCAACCTGGTCTGCTATTTTTCTGTCTATTCTTTTTCCAAGTTCAATGGCTTCCATAACACTTATGTAAGCGTCTTCAGTTAAGCATTCTCTCATAGTTTTTTGATTGAAAACATAAGAGCCATAGTAGTCAGAAACTTTTCCGGTAGGTTGCTCAGGAGCTTTGGGGTTTCTTTTCATTACCTCTTCCAGGGCAGTAAAACGTAAATTTTTCATTTATGTAGGATAATTTAGGGGGTTGTTTTAATATTTTTATAAAAATTTTGACAAAGGTATGGTTTTTTAGGGGGTATTCTGTTAAAAATGATAAAAATAATTATTAACAGCTGTTTACTAACTTAAATTAAATAAGATGAAATCTTTTATTTTCTTTAGACCAAATTTCAGTTTATTTTAATAGAAGTGATTTTTAATTTTAAAAATAGCCAACTGGTTTTGTTTTTCATGATGGCTTATGTTACTAATCTTTACGCCATTCAAATAAACCATTTTGATAAGGCTAAGAAGTCATTTAATATTGATACTTCAATAGTTTATACCGAAAAGTTTTTGAAATCAAATGAATCTAAAAGTGATTCTACTGAGGTTGTAGAAGCAATTTGTTTTTTAGCTAATAAGTATATGGATAAGTCTAGATATGCTTATTCAGAAAAAATATTGAATGGTATTTATGCAAGTAATTTTTTGCTAAATAATGAGTCGAGCAAGGCATTAGTTGAAATGGAGTATGGTAATTTATTTAAATATAAATCAAACTACTCATTGGCTTTAGAATTTTATTTAAAGGCTTACGAAAAGCTACGGTCTTCAAATAATTATACTTATTTTATAAAATGTAATATTGAACTTGCTGAGTATTACAGAAAAATAGGGAAGCTTCAACAAGCAAAAAAATATATTACCGCCTCTCTTAATTTAATTCGTGATAATAATATATTGGATAAATCTATAATAATCAGAGTATTTAGCCGGGCAGCTGCTATTGAAAATGAAATGAATGCCCACCGAAAATCTATCATTTATTCAAATAAATCAATTGCCATTGCTCATGAAACTCAAAATAAGTATGCGTTAGCAACTAGCTTAAATGAATTAGGCTTTTCTTATAAGAATATGCAGTTAAATGATACTGCTGAAATGTTTTATAAACAAGCTGAAAAAATCTGGTTTGAAATTGGAGCTGATAGAGAGGCCATAAATGCAATGAATAATAGAGCTATGATGTATGCTCATTCGGGTTATCCTCAAGATATAATATTTAGTGTTTACGACTCATTAATTTCAATGGTAAATAACAAAAAGATAGATTTTTCTTTAACAAGCGTGTATCAATATTTACACCTTGAATACTTGAGAGTTGGGGATACTGCTATGGCTTACAAATATTTAACTGATTATCATTACTCTGTTATGAATGATGAAAGAAAAAAGAACGATATTAACATAGCTAATATTTCTGAACGATACGAAAATGAGAAGGCTAAAAAAAAGATTCAGTTAGTTTCGGCTGAATTAAAAAAGAAAAATACCGAGTCTAAAAGGTTATATGTCTTTTTCTCAATAGTTTTAATAATGATTGTTGTGGTTAGTTTTTTGGCCTATCGGCTAAATAAATCTAAAAAGGAATTGACTGCTAGAAATCTTGAAAAAGATATGTTATTAAAAGAGATTCATCATAGAGTAAAAAATAATCTTCAGGTAATTTCTAGTTTATTGGAATTACAAACTCAAAAGGTAGCTGATGAATCAACTGTAAATATTATGAGAGAAGGCCAAAATAGAGTTAAGGCAATGTCGTTAATACATAAAAAGCTTTATCAAAACGAAGACCTTTCAAAAATTAATTTTCAAGGCTATATAGAAGACCTATGTTCTGCACTTTATCAAATTTATAAGCCCAAAAATATTGATGTTACCCATCAAATTGAAACAAACAATATAAGTTTTGACATAGATACAGCAATACCATTGGGTTTAATAATTAATGAACTGGTAACTAACGCTTATAAATATGCTTTTCTTTCAGTTAACAATCCTGTTCTAAAAATTAAATTGATTGATAAAAAGAGCGGTAATTATGAATTAATAATTGCTGACAATGGAATAGGTCTTCCTCAAGACTTTAGTACTAAACAATTCAGTTCGTTGGGGTTAATGTTGGTTAATCAGCTTACAAAACAACTGTTCGGAAAAATATCATATAAAAATAACAGCGGAGCTGAATTTCATATCACTTTTAAAGATACATTTGCGCGAAAATTAGTTGATTGATGAAAAGGATATTGGTTGGGGTTGTTGAGGATGAGATGATTATAGCTAGTAGTATAATTACTACATTAGAAAGTTTGGGCTATAATACAGTTGGTCCGGCACTAAATTATACTCAAGGGGTTGAAATGTTACAAAATGAAAAACCGGACATTTTATTGTTAGATATCATTTTAGCAGGCAAAAAAGATGGGATTGATTTAGCCTGGAAAATAAGAGAAGAGTTTGATATACCTTTTATATTTCTTACGTCACATGCTGATAAAGGAACTATTGAAAGGGTTAAGCAAGTTGAGCCACCGGCTTATTTAGTCAAACCATTTAATAAGGATGAACTTTATGGTGCAATAGAAATAGCGCTTTATAACTATTCAAATAAAAAATTAGCAGAGAAAATTCCTACTTCCAATGATCCCAATTATCTTATGAAGGACTCTTTGTTTGTAAAGGTAAAAGGCAGCTATGTTAAAATTCCTTATACCGATGTAATGTACTTGAAGAACGATAATATATACATTGAAATTGTAACCGCTAAATCAAAATACCTTGTAAGGAGTAATATGAATGAGTACTTACAAAAGTTTCCATCTAATTTTATCCGAGTTCATAGAAGTTATGCAGTAAATACAGACTATTTAGATGCAATAGGGAGTGATTTTGTAACCATAAAAAGTCAACAAATTCCTCTTTCAAGAAACTTTAAAGATGAATTATTAGCCCAAATAAACATCGGATAAGCAAAACAACTTTTTGTATTTAGTTAACAAAAAAATGCCATTCACAACATTTATTTTGAGTTTTAGATAGTATAGAGAACTTTTGTTCGATTTTTTTAATTAAAATATAAAATTATGAAAAGAATACTACTTGTTTTATTAGTAAATGTAGGGTTTTTGAACTGCATAAATTCACAAACTTTAGATCAAAATGTAACTGGTTCTGTGGGTTCAGGGTGGCTTGTTAATAGTGGTGCCTATACTACTTTAGGCCAATCTTTTACTGCTGGATTAAATGGTTTTTTAAGAAGAGTTGATATTAGTCTTGATGCCAATAACCCTACATATCCTTTAATTGCTGGAAACTTTTCAATAACAATAAGAAGTGGTAATGGATATGCAGGCACAATATTGGGTGTCGATACATTTACAATTTTAGGAACGGAACCGTCTGGCTATTTTACAATAAATATAAAACCGAATACTGTCCCGATGGTATCTGGTAATAGCTATACTTTTATTATTGATGAAATATCGGGTACAGGTCAGATTATGATGAGTGCAACTTCAAATGTTTATTCTGGTGGAGATCTATATTGGCAAGTTTTTACAAATAACCCAAATGTAGACACTGGAAGAGATTTTATTTTCAGAACCTATGTTCAATCGGCTTGCGCTAACACATTTTCATCATTTACCACCTCAACTTGTGATAGTTTAGTTAGTCCTAGCGGAAAATATGTATGGAAAACTACCGGTTCCTACAACGACACCATTTCAAATGCTGCTAACTGTGATAGTATAATGACTTTTAATTTAGTAGTTACTACAACACCTTCCAATCAAACTGTATCTGTTACAAACAGTGTAATCTGCTCTGGAGATAGTACTACAGTTAATTTAGCTTCAACTCAAAATGGAGTGAGATATAGCTTAAGAGATAATAGCAATAATAATGTTTTAGCCAGTAATGTTGCAAACGGTACTCCTTTAAACTTTGGTACAGGTGCACTAACAAGTACAAAAACATATAATATTCTTGCAGAAAATGTAACTCCTAGTGCATTAGACTTACCGGCAACTAATGATTACGTAAGGTTTACAAATCCTTTCTATAATTATACTAATGAGATTACAGTTGAGGCATGGGTAAAATTTAACGGTGTTAACAACCCACAAGCTGGTCAATCTACACCTTCATTAGATAACATGACAGGAAATGTATGGTTGTGGGAAGGCGGAGCTTTTTTTGTGAATGACAACGGAACATGGAAAAGTTTAGCTTTTCCTATAACTAAGCCTATTGGATGGACTCACGTAGCTACTGTAGCTAACTCATCAGGAATGTACATTTATTATGATACAGTTTTAGTGGCTTCAACTACTTCTCAACAAATTACTTCTCAAATAAGGTTAAACTCAAATTCTGTCATAGATATTGGGCAAGATCCAAGATTTACACCTGGTTCTTCCGGCAGAAATTCAAATTTACATTTTGATCACTTTATGGTTTGGGATACTACTAGAACAAAAATGGAAATAGCTAATGATATGAGTAATTGTTTAACAGGTAACGAACCAGGACTAGTACATTATACAAAGATAAATGAAGGTACTGGAGTTTTCATTGCTTCTAATAAAGGGCCTAATGGTACACTTGTTAATCCGGGAACAACTAATTGGATTGATGGGCCGGGAGTTTGCGAATATAGCTGTTCCTCTCAAATGTTAAATATAGTTACTGTTATTGTAAATCAACCTACAACCAGCACTATTAACCCTATATCTTGTTTTAGCTATACTTCTCCAAGCGGAAAAATATTTTCAACTAGCAATACATATATAGATACTATTCCAAATGCAAATAGTTGCGACAGTATAATTACAATAAACTTAACTATAAATACAGTTGATACAAGTGTTACAGTAAATGCGCCTACTTTTTCAGCAAATGCTTCAGGAGCTACATATCAATGGATAAATTGCTCAACTAATCAGCCAGTAAGCGGAGCAAATAACCAAAACTTTACTGCTACATCACCAGGTAATTATGCAGTTATAGTTACTCAAAATGGATGTACTGATACAAGTGCTTGCTACAGTGCAGGTAATGTAGGCCTAGAATACCTTTCTTTAAACACTGTTAAAGTATATCCAAATCCAACCAATGGATTAATAAGTCTAGAACTTTTAGCTAATAGTGATTTTGGATATCAGTTAACTTCAATTGATGGAAGATTAATAGAAGAAAAAAAGAATATTACTCAGAATAAGATTTCACTAGATTTGAGTAATGAGTCAAGTGGCTTTTATATCTTAAAATTATTCAATAACGAAAGTTCTCTTAATATTAAGATAAGTAAAAACTAGGCTTAGATTAACTACTTAAAAGGCTTCCTCTTTAGGAAGTCTTTTTTTATAGACAATTATTTGTAACTCATTTACAATTATCAGCCTTTCACAACATTTATTTTTTGAGGCGATTAAAAAAAACAAAATTCACACCATTAAATCTTAAAACAAACTATTATGAAAAAAGTACTTTTAGTCTGTGTGTTGGCTTTATACACTTTAGTGTTTCAAGCTCAGTCACCGGATTTGTTAAATTATCAAGGTATTGCAAGAAGCTCAACAGGAGCTGCTTTGCAAAATCAAGCAATTTCTCTAAGAATATCAATTAATCAAACTACCGCTACGGGTACAACTGTTTATCAAGAAACTCACTCTGTAACCACTAATAATTTTGGTTTATTTTCTGTTCAAGTGGGTAATGGAACAGTAGTAAGTGGAAATATTTCAACAATAACCTGGGGAAGTAATCCTTACTTTATGGCTGTAGAAATGGATCCGGCAGGTGGAACAGCTTATACAGCTATGGGAACTCAACAGTTAATTTCAGTTCCTTATGCTTTATATGCAAAAACATCAGGTAGTTCAACTCCCGGTCCTACAGGTCCGCAAGGCCCAACTGGTGCTCAAGGAGCAATGGGTGCAACTGGAGTGCAAGGTCCAACCGGTCCACAAGGTGCTGCCGGAGCTACAGGTGCTCAAGGTCCAACCGGCCCTCAGGGTGCTGCAGGAGCCACTGGTGCAACGGGAGCACAAGGTGCCACTGGAGCCACAGGTTTGTTGCAAAACGGTACAGCAGCAGGACAAACTGCATACTGGAACGGAACGGCATGGGTAGTAAATAACAATCTATACAACAATGGTGGAAATATAGGTATTAATACACCAAACCCTACTACTGCTAAATTGGTAATATCTGGTACTGCAGGACAGCCTGGTTTAGATATGTCAACCACAGACCAATATGCTAATATGCGTGTTATTCAAAATACTAACAGTACAATAGATAAGAACATTTATCTTGGCATTGGAAGTGGAGTTGGTTCTCAATTAAGACTTTTCTCTAACAACAAAGAAACTGTTAGAGTTACGGGTGATAGTGTAGGTATACGTACTACTACTCCAATAGCTCCTTTAGATGTTAATGGAAAAACACGTAGTACTACATTACTTATACATGGGCGTGAAGCAGTTTCAATACAAGGTGCTCATATAATGTGGAATAAAGTTAATGGAACAGGAATGACTGACTTTATTAATCAAATTGGAATAGGAAGTACAGGTGGATTCCGTTTTTCTGAAAGTACAACAGGTGATGTGCAAACTGAATTAATGAGAATTCAAGGTAATGGAAATGTTGGTATTGGAACTGCTTCTCCAAACGCTCCATTGCAATTTGGTAATGGTCTGTCAAACAGAAAAATAGTTCTTTATGAAAATTTTAACAATGATCACCAGATTTATGGTTTCGGTATTAATTCAAACATACTACGTTATCAAACTGCAGATATATCTACACATCATGCTTTTTATGCTGGTGTAAACTCTACTACATCAAATGAACTAATGAGAATTCAAGGTAATGGAAATGTCGGTATAGGAACATCAGCACCTGCTACTAAACTTGATATTAACGGAGCAACTGCTAATACTCTAATTAGAGTATTAAGTGGGGGAAGTGCAGCATATTCTGGTGTTAGCATTGGTAGAACAGCAGAAGAATCAGTATGGGCAATTGCAAGTTTTGCTTTAGCTTTCTCTGATTTTGCATCTACGGGAGATGCAGTGTTAAGGTCTAATACTGGAAACCTAATTTTAACGGCAAGAAGTACATCAGGAAGTGTAATTTTTGGAACAGGAGCATCTGATTCAGAGAAGATGAGAGTTACAACTAATGGAAGAGTTGGTATTGGTACTGCATCTCCAGGTGGTCTCTTTGAATTATCTCTTGACCAAGGTAGAAAACCATCTACTAGTACTTGGACCATTACTTCTGATGAGCGTTTAAAAACAATAAATGGTGCTTATACTAAAGGTTTAAATGAAGTACTTCAGTTACAACCGGTAACTTATAACTACAAAAATGTAGGTGAAAGAACCTTTAAAGAAGAAGTGTTAAATACTGAGGCAGTTGGTTTTAGTGCACAACAAGTTCAAAAAGTATTCCCTGAGGCTGTAGGTACAGATGAAGATGGTTACTTAAACTTAAACATCCACTCTATACTCGTAGCTTATGTAAACGCTATTAAAGAGCAACAACAAATGATAAATGACCTTAAAAACGAAGTAGAGTCATTAAAAAAACAAGTAAACACAACTAAATAATAAATCAAAAGAGCATCTGGTTTTAACGGGTGCTCTTTTTTAAAACATTTATCATGAAATATATTCAATTAATGGTGATAAATTTTTGTTTGGCAGGTGGTTTATTTGCTCAATCAATTGAACCAAGTGTAATAGGTTCGGCCGGAGATTTTTATACAAATTCTTCAGCACAACTTAGCTTTACATTTGGAGAGATGATTACAGAAACAGTCACTTCTACTAACAATATTATTACGCAGGGTTTTCAGCAACCTGAAGAAACAAATGTTGGGATTTACGAATCAGAGTTAAATAATTTAAATCTGGTAATTTATCCAAATCCTACTAGAGATATAATCACGTTAAATTTCAAGGAGACAAATTATTCTGGAGAATATTACCTTTTTGATGTAACCGGAAAATTATTAGCTCAAAATGTGATTAACAATTCAACTGTAGTAATTAATTTAACTTCTTATACTGAAGGAGTTTATTTTTTAAAAATTGGTCAACAAACCTATCGTGTTATAAAGACCAATTAATTTAAGTTTATCATTAGCAATGAGGGCCTTCAAATTTTGAGGGCCTTTCTATTTATATCAATATAATGCTGTATTCTCATTAAAAAATATTTACATTAGCACCAATTCTAACCAAAAAATAGATTTATGGCTAAAACAGAAGCTTGGGGTAGCAGAGTAGGTTTAATATTAGCAATGGCAGGAAATGCCGTTGGTTTAGGGAATTTTTTGCGATTTCCTGTTCAAGCAGTAAATAACGGTGGAGGTGCATTTATTATACCTTATGTTGTTTGTTTCTTATTAATGGGTATTCCGCTTTTATGGATTGAGTGGTCTATGGGGCGCTTCGGAGGAAAATTTGGGAATCACTCTACTCCATATATATTAGATACTATGGCTAAAGGTAGAATTTGGAAATACATAGGTGTGTTCGGAATTTTTACCAACTTGGCCGTAGCAGCTTACTATTGCTATATTGAATCCTGGACAATGAGTTATGTTTATCATTCCTTGGTTGGTACATTTCAAGGTATGGGACAAGGAGAAGTAGCTCAGTTTTTTAATGATTATGTAACCATCGGAAAATCGACAACCGGTATTCCTTATGAGGCGGTAATATTTTTTGTTCTTTGTTTAGTGTTGAACACATTCATTCTTTCAAAAGGGTTAAAAGGAATTGAGAAAGTGGCAAAAATAGGTGTTCCTTTATTACTAATATTTGGCGCATTTCTAGCAATTAAAAGTTTAACATTAGGAGATAGTGGAGCATCAGAAGAATTTCCTGACGCCAATGCCTGGGACGGCTTTAATTTTTTATGGACTCCCGATTATTCTTCACTTTGGAATCCTGGGGTGTGGCTCGCTGCGGCAGGACAAATCTTTTTTACACTTTCTGTGGGTATGGGAACCGTACATTGTTACGCAGCGTATCTAAAAGAAAAAGATGATGTGGCTTTAAATGCCGTTTCCGCTGGTTTTACCAATGAGTTTGTTGAGGTGGTATTAGGTTCAATGATTGTAATTCCAATAGCAGCAGGATACCTAGGAATAGATTGGGTAAAAGAAAATGCGGGATTTGGAATGGCCTTTCAGACTATGCCGTTTTTGTTTGATAAATGGGGCCCTATATTGTCTGTATTGGCGGGAGTGTTTTGGTTTGGCTTATTATTCTTTGCAGGAATAACTTCTTCCTTGGCTATGGGAACTCCTTGGGTTGGATTTATGCAAGATGAATTCAAATGGACAAGAGAAAAATCTGCTTGGTCTTTTGGTGCTATTGTATTATTATTGGGCTTACCAACCGTATTCTTTTATCATTTAGGAGTCTTTGATGAGTATGATTATTGGGCAGGAACAGTTTCGTTGGTGGTCTTTGCTATGCTGGAAGTAATAGTTTTCTCCTGGATTTTTGGTGCAGATAAAGGATGGATTGAAATCAACAAAGGAGCCGATATTAAAATTTCCTCTTTTTTTAAGTTTGTAATAAAATACATTACTCCAATGATGTTGATAATAGTATTCTTAGCTTCCATGTTTACTCCATTAGGTAATGATTGGGCAGCCGCATTTACAGATGGATTTGTGTTAGATAATAGTTCTATAATTAAACAAATAACCATGACTGGCTTGAGGGAGCAAATAGCGGCAGCTACAGACCCGGAAATTATTAGTCAACTGAAGAATAAACTGTTTTATGTGATGGGCGCAAGAATTTTATTAATGTCAGTTTTCTTAGGAGTTTGCTATTTAGTTTACAGAGCTTATAATATTCGTAAAAAAGAAGGGAGGTTAGTATGAATACATCAGCGTTAGTTTTAATGTTAACGGTACAAGTTACCGTAGCTTGTGTTACCGGTTATTTTTTCTGGAAAGTATTAAAAACACCTCCAAAACCTGAACCAGATTCGTATTCGGATAATGATGATGACCCAAGGTAACCTTTACCATGCAGTTTGGGTGGAAAGATTATTTTAATTTTTTTCGTTCTGAACGAAAAGGTATTTTCTTCTTTATATTATTTATTTCAGGGTTGTGTGTTGTTCTTTACTATCTCTCTATTCAAGAACCTAAAACGATTTCAGACTTTTCAGATTTAAAAAACATTCCTAAAGCTGAGCATTCATGGCAAAATGAAAATGAAGTAGAGGCTTCAAACTACAATTATTCTTCAAAAAATAAGCAAACGAATTTCTCAAATAAAACGATTACTTTTTTTGAGTTTAATCCAAATGATGCTTCACCGGAGGAACTACAAAAGCTGGGCTTTAGTGATAAGTTAACCCAAACCATTGTTAACTACAGGAAAAAAGGTGGAAGGTTTTACTACAAAGAAGATTTAATGAAGATTTATGGAATGGATACTGCCCATTACCGACTGATAGAACCTTACATAGTTTACGAAAAAATAAAGCTTGATACTAATTTTAAAAGTACTGCACGTAGGATAGAACTAAATAGTTGCAACAAAGAAGACCTAATGCAATTACATGGAATAGGCGATAAACTATCTGATAGAATTATAAAATTTAGAGATGGATTAGGTGGTTTTTATGATGTTAACCAGCTTAGTCAAGTTTATGGAATAGAGGAGACTACTTTCAACAAAATTCAAGGCCAGCTATATGTTAAAGGGAAGATAAAAAAAATAAATATCAATCTAGCTTCAGAAAGTGAATTATCTTCACATCCATACATCAATTATAAATTAGCTAAATCTATTGTAGAATATAGAAACCAACATGGAAATTATTCTCAACTAACCGATTTAAAAAAACTACATTTGATGACTGAAGAAACCTATAATAAACTGGAACCTTATTTAAGCATTGAATAATGACGACATCAGAAAAATTAATAAAAGCAATTAGAGATGTGCCTGATTTTCCTAAACCGGGAATCTTGTTTAAAGACATCACGCCTATATTTCAAAATCCTAAATTATGTAGAGAAATAACCATTGAATACGCTTCTAAACTAACGCATTTAGAAATTGACGTAATTGCAGGTATTGAAAGCAGAGGTTTTTTGTTTGGGTTATTGTTAGCGCAAGAACTTCAAAAACCATTTGTATTGATAAGAAAAAGCGGAAAATTGCCTTACAAAACTATTTCTGAAAAATACGGTTTAGAATATGGAACGGCAGAAATAGAAATGCATATTGATGCTATTCAACCTAAACAAAAAGTATTGATACATGATGATTTACTGGCAACGGGAGGTACAGCCGAAGCTACTGCCAAACTAATACAAAAACAAAGTGGTCAAGTAGAAGGTTTTACATTTCTCGTACAGTTAGATTTCTTAAATGGAGCGGAAAAATTAAAACCTTTTTCACAAAATATTATTAGCTTAGCGCACTTTTAAAAATAGGATTTATAATGGACTTTAGTTATTCTGAAAACCAGAAAATGATAGCCGGAATGATACAAGATTTCGGAAAAAAGGAAATTCTTCCAAAAATGATGGAGTGGGATGAAACACAAGAATTTCCTGTTGAAGTATTTAAAAAATTAGGAGAACTTGGGTTGATGGGTGTTTTGGTGCCAACTGAATACGGTGGTTCCGGATTTGGCTATGAAGAATATGTTACTGTAGTTTCAGAAATTAGTAAAATATGTGGCTCAATAGGATTGTCAGTTGCGGCACACAATTCTTTATGTACAGGTCATATTTTGCAATTTGGTAATGAAGAACAAAAGAAAAAATGGCTTCCAAAACTAGCAACCGCAGAATGGATAGGAGCATGGGGATTAACCGAACCGAATACCGGTTCAGATGCTATGCGAATGAAATGTACGGCAAAACAAGACGGAGATTATTGGGTGATAAATGGAACGAAATGCTGGATTACTCATGGTATTAGCGGTGATGTTATGGTTGTGTTGGTACGTACGGGAGAACTTTTGGATTCTCATGGTATTACTGCATTTGTAGTAGAAAGAGGAACTCCGGGATTTAAAGCAGGAAAAAAAGAAAATAAATTAGGTATGAGAGCCTCCGAAACTGCTGAGGTTATTTTTGAAGACTGTAGAGTTCACAAGGATAATATATTAGGTGAGTTAGGAGAAGGCTTTATTCAGGCAATGAAAGTTTTGGATGGTGGAAGAATTTCAATCGCATCATTAGGTTTAGGAATTGCAAAAGGTGCTTTAGAAGCTTCATTAAAATATTCTAAGGAAAGAGAACAATTCGGACAACCAATATCTAACTTCCAAGGTATTTCATTTAAGTTGGCCGATATGGCCACTGAAGTTGAAGCAGCTGAACTTTTAGTTTACGAAGCAGCCGATTTAAAAAACAAGCATTTACCTGTTACAAAAGTTTCAGCAATGGCAAAGTATTACGCATCTGAAGTAGCTGTTAAAGTTTCAACTGAAGCAGTTCAGATATTCGGAGGATATGGCTATACTAAAGACTTTCCGGTAGAAAAATATTACCGTGATTCAAAACTTTGTACAATAGGAGAAGGTACTTCCGAAATACAAAAATTAGTTATTTCTCGTCAAGTTTTGAAATAATTAAAATATTTAATTAATTTTGCACCCTTAATCATTCAAAGGAGGTATATAAAATGTTAATTATTCCTGTAAAAGAAGGCGAAAGCATAGAAAGAGCTCTTAAAAAGTATAAAAAGAAATTTGAGAAATCTCAAGTTTTAAGAGAGTTGAGAGATAGAAAAGAATTTACTAAGAAATCTATCATCAACAGACAACAGTTGCTTAAAGCCAAGTATATTCAGCGACTTAGAAGTAAAGAAGAGATTTAATCTCTTTTTAATAAGATATAATTTTTTTTTCATCCCGGTTTTTTTAAATTTATAAAAAAATCGGGATGTTTTTTTTAGAGGAGTTCATATCATATCTTAAAAATCAAAAAAGGTTTTCAGCTCACACTGTAACTGCTTACACAACCGATTTATCTCGTTTCTTTAATTTTCTTTCAAACCAATATGAAATATCTTCCGATATTTCTTTGGTGAATGCTCAAATTATCAGGTCATGGCTTGTTGAACTCACAGAGTCAGGGGTAACAAACCGTTCCATTTCTCGTAAAATCTCTACACTAAGAACCTATTTCAAATTTTTAAAAAAGAACGATTTAAATCCTCAAAACCCAATGGCTAAAATTGTTCCTCCTAAATTAGAGAAAAAACTGCCTGTCTTTGTCAATGAATTAGACATGGACAAGTTGTTTAACTCAATTGAATTTGAGGATGATTTTTTTGGACACAGAGATAAATTAATGATTGAGCTTTTTTATGTTACAGGAATCCGACTTTCAGAATTAATCAATCTTACTGCTAAATCAATTAATTCATCTACACATTCTATCAAAGTTTTAGGTAAACGAAATAAGGAGAGGATTATTCCGTTAAGTAAAAAAATGACCAACCAATTAGTTGAATTTGAAAAAGTGAAAACTTTAAAATTTCCGGAGGCTACTAAATTGTTTACAACAGACAAGGGAGCGGACTTATACCCTAAATTTGTTTATCGAAAAATTAATCACTATTTATCTCAAGTATCTACCATTACTAAAAAAAGCCCACATGTATTACGTCATACTTTTGCTACTCATTTATTAAATAATGGAGCAGATTTGAATGCAATTAAAGAATTATTGGGGCACGCTAACCTAAGTGCTACACAGGTTTATACTCACAATTCATTTGAAAAATTAAAAAAAATATATACTAACGCCCATCCTAGGGCATAAAAACTTAAAATCATGAAAGTAGATGTGAAAATCCAATCAGTACATTTTGATGCAGACCAAAAACTATTAAACTTTATTCAAGCTAAAGTAGATAAGCTTACTCAGTTTTATGACAGAATAGTGGGAGGAGAAGTTTTTTTAAGGTTAGATAAAAATGATAAAGCACAAAACAAGATTGTAGAAATTAAATTACTTATTCCCGGCTCAGACTTATTTGCAAAAAAGCAGTCGGCATCATTTGAAGAATCAGCCGATTCTGCTGTGGAAGCTATTAGACGTCAAATCGTTAAGCACAAAGGGAAAATGGCAGTTGCTTAACCCTCCTAAAATATTTTTTCAAAACACTTGAAAAAATATAGATAATTTTTGTTAGGAAATAAATCTTTTATACATTTGCAGACCTTTTTCGGAAGGTCTGTTCATTTTATATGACTGCCGGTGTAGCTCAGTTGGCCAGAGCAGCTGATTTGTAATCAGCTGGTCGGGGGTTCGAATCCCTCCACCGGCTCTCGTTCTTTAAAATAAAAAAACATTAAAAATGTTGGGGAAATACCAAAGCGGCCAACTGGGGCAGACTGTAAATCTGCTGTCTTATGACTTCGTAGGTTCGAATCCTGCTTTCCCCACATGAAATTGAAACTTTGGGTTTCAGCAAGAATTAAAAGCGGGAGTAGCTCAGCTGGCTAGAGCATTAGCCTTCCAAGCTAAGGGTCGCGGGTTCGAATCCCGTTTCCCGCTCTTTAAGTAGCTGATGTAGCTCAGTGGTAGAGCACTTCCTTGGTAAGGAAGAGGTCACGGGTTCAAGTCCCGTCATTAGCTCAAATTGAAGATGTAAAAACTATATATTAATAATAAATTAAGTCTAATAAATTAAAAATAAATAAAAATGGCAAAAGAGAATTTTGATCGTTCGAAACCACACCTTAACATAGGTACAATAGGTCACGTTGACCATGGTAAAACTACTTTGACTGCTGCTATTACAACAGTATTGGCAAATAAAGGGTTAGCTCAATTAAGAGATTTCTCTTCAATTGATAACGCTCCTGAGGAGAAAGAAAGAGGTATTACTATTAATACTTCTCACGTTGAATATGCAACTGAAAACAGACACTATGCTCACGTTGACTGTCCAGGTCACGCTGACTACGTTAAGAACATGGTTACGGGTGCTGCTCAAATGGATGGTGCTATATTAGTGGTTGCTGCTACTGATGGTCCAATGCCACAAACAAGAGAGCACATTCTTCTTGCTCGTCAGGTAGGTGTTCCTAAGATTGTTGTTTTCATGAACAAAGTTGATATGGTTGATGATGCTGAGTTATTAGAGCTTGTTGAGATGGAAATCAGAGATTTATTAAGTTTTTACGAATTTGATGGTGATAATACTCCAATCATTCAAGGTTCTGCATTAGGTGGATTAAACGGAGATGCTAAGTGGGTTGGTAAAATTGAAGAGCTTATGGCTGCTGTTGATTCTTACATTCCAGTTCCTCCAAGAGATGTTGATAAGCCATTCTTGATGCCAGTTGAAGATGTGTTTACTATTACAGGTAGAGGTACTGTTGCTACCGGAAGAATTGAGCAAGGTGTTGTTAATGTTGGAGAGGAGATAGAAATTATTGGTTTTGAAGATAGCAGAAAATCAACTGTAACCGGTGTTGAAATGTTTAGAAAACTTCTTGATAGAGGTGAAGCTGGTGACAATGTTGGTATTTTATTAAGAGGTATTGATAAAAATGATATAAGAAGAGGTATGGTAATCGCTAAGCCTGGTTCAATTACTCCTCATACTGAGTTTAAAGCTGAAGTGTATATTCTTAAAAAGGAAGAAGGTGGACGTCATACTCCATTCCATAACAAATACAGACCTCAGTTTTATTTAAGAACAACTGACGTTACCGGAGAAATTGATTTAGGAGAAGGAAGAGAAATGGTAATGCCTGGTGATAACGTAACTATTACAGTAAGATTAATTGCTCCTGTTGCTATTAATAAAGGACTTCGTTTTGCAATCCGTGAGGGTGGTAGAACAGTTGGTGCAGGACAAGTTACTGAAATAATTAAGTAATAAAATAAACCAAGTAAGCATTAGGTATTTTTCCTGAAAAAGGAGAAATACCTTTTGTACTTACGGGTGTAGCTCAACTGGTAGAGCACTGGTCTCCAAAACCAGGGGCTGTGGGTTCGATTCCTACCACCCGTGCAAAATAAAAGATATGTCTAAAATAGGCGCATATATTAGGGAGTGTAGTGATGAACTTATCAATAAAGTTTCATGGCCTACATGGAGTGACTTACAAAGCAGTTCAATAATTGTTGTTATTGCATCTTTTATTATTGCTTTTATGGTTTTTTTAATGGATTATGTTTTTGGAGCAAATGGTCAAGACGCTTTGTTTAAAGGTGTTTTGGGCTACATATACGAAATGTTTTAAATAAACAAGAGATGGTAGAGACAGGTGCAAAAAAATGGTATGTAGTAAAAGCTGTTAGCGGTAAAGAGAAAAAAGTTAAACAGTACATTGAAGATGAAATTGTTCGTCTTAAGATGGAAAATTACGTTTCTCAAATACTTATTCCTACTGAAAAAATCTACCAAATTAGAAATGGTAAAAAAATAATTAAAGAAAGAAGTTTTTATCCCGGATATATTTTAATTGAGGCAGATTTAGTTGGTGAAGTTGCACATGCTATTAAAAACCTACCTAATGTAATTAGTTTTTTGGGAGCTTCAAAAGGTAGCGAGCCTTTACCACTAAGAATGTCAGAAGTAAATAGAATTTTAGGAAAAGTGGATGAATTGGCAGAACAGACAGAGGAAATAAGCATTCCTTTCATTGTTGGAGAGTCTGTTAAGGTTACTGATGGTCCGTTTAACGGATTTTCGGGTACTATAGAAAAAGTAAATGAAGAAAAGAAAAAACTAGAGGTTATGGTGAAGATTTTTGGAAGAAAGCAACCTTTAGAGTTAAGTTTTTTACAAGTAGAAAAAGAATCCTAGTAAGTGAGTAATAAAAATCCAACAGCTTCCATGTTGGTACTAAATTTTTAAATAAAGTAAAATGGCAAAAGAAATAGGAGCATTAATAAAATTACAAATTAGAGGTGGTGCTGCTAATCCTGCTCCTCCGGTAGGACCTGCATTGGGTGCTAAAGGAGTTAATATCATGGAGTTCTGTAAGCAATTTAATGCTAGAACTCAAGATAAAGCCGGAAAAGTTTTACCCGTTGTAATTACTGTTTATAAAGATAAGTCGTTTGACTTCATCATTAAAACTCCACCTGCTGCTGTACAACTACTTGAAGCTGCAAAAAAGAAATCAGGTTCTGCTGAGCCGAACAGAAAAAAAGTAGCTACGGTTACTTGGGATCAAGTGAAAGCAATTGCAGAAGATAAAATGCCTGATTTAAATTGTTTTACAGTAGAGTCGGCCATGAGTATGGTTGCCGGTACAGCTAGAAGTATGGGATTTGTTGTAAAAGGAGGAACTCCTCCAGAAAACTTAAAGCAATAACATGAAACAGACTAAGAATAGAAAAAATGCTCTTTCCAAGTTTGATCAAGGCAAGTCTTATTCGGTAGAAGAAGCGGCTAAGATTGTTGGTGAAATTAAGTCTGAAAAGTTTGACGCATCTGTTGACTTAGATATTAGGCTTAATGTAGATCCAAGAAAAGCTAACGAAATGGTTAGAGGAAGCGTAGCATTACCACATGGTATTGGAAAAAAAGTTAGAGTTTTAGCATTAGTTACTCCAGATAAAGAGAAAGAAGCTAAAGAAGCCGGAGCTGATTATGTAGGTGTAGATGAATACATCGAAAAAATCAAAGGCGGATGGCTAGATTTTGATGTTATGATTACAATGCCTAGCTTAATGGGAAAAATTGGTGCTCTTGCAAGAATTTTAGGTCCAAGAGGTTTAATGCCTAACCCTAAATCTGGTACTGTAACTATGGATGTTACTAAAGCAATTACTGAAATTAAAGCCGGTAAAGTTGACTTTAAAGTGGATAAATTTGGTATCATTCACTCTACAGTAGGTAGAGCTTCTTTTGATGCTGATAAGCTTAAAGAAAATGCTGCTGAACTAATTAATACAGTAATTAAGTTAAAACCCTCTTCAGCTAAAGGAACTTATATGAAAAGTGTTACAATGTCAACCACTATGGGGCCTGGCATTAGCATTGATACTAAGTCTCTAACTGTCTAAAAAATACAATTATGACAAGAGAAGAAAAGAACAAACTAATAGATGATTTAACTGAGAGTATCAGTAATTCGTCTGTTTTTTACTTAGCGGATATTGCAAGCCTAGATGCTGAAAAGTCAAGTACTTTAAGAAGAACTTGCTTTAAGAATGACATTAAAATAAATGTTGTAAAAAACACTCTTTTAAAGAAAGCATTTGAAAAATCAGGAAAAGATTACTCTGAACTTTTCAATACCTTAAAAGGAAATACAGCAATAATGTTTGCATCGGTAGGTAACGCACCTGCAAAAGTAATTAAAGAATTCCGTAAGGCTAGCGAAAAACCAGTTTTAAAAGGCGCATACATTGATGAGTCTTTTTACATTGGAGATGAGAACTTAGAAGCATTAGCTTCATTAAAATCCAAAGAAGAAGTTATTGGAGACATTATCTTCTTACTTCAGTCTCCAGCACAAAATGTGGTTTCAGCGCTTCAGTCAGGAAAAAACAAAATTGGCGGCTTAATCAAAGCATTAGAAGAAAGAGCAGCCTAATTAAAATAGTGTACGCACTCAAATAAATATAAATTAAACAAAAAGTCTAAAAATTAAACTTAAATAAAATGGCAGATTTAAAAGCACTTGCAGATCAATTAGTAGGATTAACAGTTAAAGAAGTTAACGAGTTAGCTACTATTTTAAAAGAAGAACATGGTATCGAGCCTGCTGCTGCTGCAGTAGTTGCTGGTCCGGCAGCTGGTGGTGCAGCTGGTGGTGGTGCTGAAGAAAAAACTTCTTTTGATGTAATACTTAAATCAGGTGGCGCTTCTAAATTAGGAGTTGTTAAAGTGGTTAAAGAAGTTACAGGTTTAGGTCTTAAGGAAGCTAAAGATTTAGTTGATGGTGCTCCAAAACCAGTTAAGGAAGGAGTTGCTAAAGACGAAGCAGAATCTTTAAAAGCTAAATTAGAAGAGGCCGGAGCTGAAGTTGAACTTAAGTAAACAGTTCCAATAAAATATTGCTTAGACCCTTTTTATAACAGGAGGGTCTAAGCGTATTTATAAGATTACCTAATAATTTTCTTTTTCCTCAAACATCAATAATAATTGATAATGGCTAAAACAGTTGCACAAGACAAAACAGAAAGAATTTCTTTCGCCTCCATTAAAAATCAGCTTCCTTATCCTGATTTTTTGGAAATACAGCTAAAATCATTCAACGAGTTTTTTCAAGTTGAATCAACTCCTGAAACAAGAAAAAAAGAAGGATTACATAAAGTTTTCACAGATAACTTTCCAATCTCTGACGTAAGAAATCAGTTCGTATTGGAGTTTCTTGATTACTCAATTGATCCACCAAGATACACAATGGAAGAGTGCTTCGAAAGAGGTCTTTCATTCACTGTACCTTTAAAAGCTAAATTAAAGCTTTATTGTACCGATCCTGAGCACGAAGATTTTGAAACTATTGTTCAAGAAGTTTATTTGGGAACTATTCCTCAAATGACTCCAAGAGGAACATTCATTATCAATGGAGCGGAAAGAGTAATTGTATCTCAATTACACCGTTCTCCTGGTGTGTTCTTTAGTAACAGTGTTCACGCTAACGGTACAAAATTATACTCAGCCAGAATTATTCCTTTCAAAGGTTCATGGATTGAGTTTGCAACTGACATTAACAATGTGATGTATGCTTATATCGATAGAAAGAAAAAGTTGCCGGTAACGACACTTTTAAGAGCTATTGGTTACGAAGCAGATAAAGATATCTTAGATATTTTCGGACTTTCAGAGGAATTAAAAGTTAGTAAAGCCGCTCTTAAAAAAGCAGTAGGCAGAAAACTAGCAGCTAGAGTTCTTAAGACTTGGGTTGAAGATTTCGTAGATGAAGATACAGGTGAGGTGGTTTCTATTGAAAGAAACGAAGTAATGATTGAAAGGGAAATCATTCTTGAAGATGAGCATATCGACCAAATCATTGAATCCGGAACTAAATCAATAATTCTTCATAAAGAAGGGGTAAATGCAGGTGATTTTGCAATTATGTACAACACATTGCAAAAAGACCCTTCAAACTCAGAAAAAGAAGCGGTGGAATATATCTACCGTGTACTTAGAAACGCTGAGCCACCAGATGAAGAAACTGCAAGACAAGTAATTGAAAAACTATTCTTCTCTGAGCAGAGATATGACTTGGGTGCTGTTGGTAGATTTAAAATCAACAACAAACTAGGTTTAGACATTCCTGCTGATGTAAGAATATTAACGAAACAAGATATTATCTCTATCATCAAGTATTTAATTGCATTATCTAATGCAAAAACTGATGTGGATGATATTGACCACTTAAGTAACAGAAGGGTTAGAACAGTTGGAGAGCAATTATCTAATCAATTTGGTGTTGGTTTAGCTAGAATGGCTAGAACCATTAGAGAGAGAATGAACGTTAGAGATAACGAAGTGTTTACTCCTACAGACTTGATTAATGCTAAAACGCTTTCATCTGTAATTAATTCATTCTTTGGAACGAATCAACTTTCTCAGTTTATGGATCAAACCAATCCACTTTCTGAGATAACTCACAAACGAAGGCTTTCTGCTTTAGGGCCTGGAGGTCTATCAAGAGAGAGAGCAGGTTTTGAGGTAAGAGACGTTCACTTTACACACTACGGAAGACTTTGTCCGATTGAAACTCCTGAGGGACCAAACATTGGTTTGATTTCTTCATTGTGTGTATATGCCAAAATCAATAACTTAGGATTTATTGAAACTCCTTATCGTCCTGTTACAACAGGTAAAGTAGAGTTAGATAACACTAAAATTACTTACCTATCAGCTGAAGAAGAAGAGAATAAAACCATTGCTCAAGCAAATGCGGAGATTGATGGAAAAGGAAACTTCACAGGTGATAAGATTAAATCTCGTCATAACGGAGATTTCCCTGTGGTTGAAAAAGATGCATTGGAATTAATGGACGTTGCTCCAAACCAAATTGCATCCATTGCAGCATCGATGATTCCGTTCTTAGAGCATAACGATGCCAACAGAGCATTGATGGGATCAAACATGCAGCGTCAAGCAACTCCGCTTTTAAATGCTGAAGCTCCGGTAGTAGGTACAGGTCTAGAAAAAAGTCTTGCAAAAGACTCTAGAATATTACTTTACGCTGAAGGCGATGGAGTAGTTGAATATGTTGATGCAAACGAAATAACAATACGTTACAAACTTTCAAAAGAACAAGAGTTAGTTTCTTTTGACGGTGAAGTAAAAACATATAATCTAACTAAGTTCTTAAGAACAAACCAAAGTACATGTATTAACCTTCGTCCTATTGTATCTCCTGGAGATAAAGTAGAAGACGGAACAGTATTATGTGAAGGTTATGCTACACAAGGTGGTGAAATTGCTCTTGGAAGAAATCTTAAAGTTGCTTTCATGCCATGGAAAGGATATAACTTTGAGGATGCAATTGTAATTTCTGAAAGAGTAGTTAGTGAAGATATTTATACTTCTATTCATATTGATGAGTATTCACTTGAAGTAAGAGATACAAAGCTTGGAGCAGAAGAACTTACTGCTGATATTCCAAACGTAAGTGAAGATGCTACTAAAGACTTAGACGAGAATGGTATCATTAGAATTGGTGCTGAAGTTAAAGAAGGCGATATTCTAATTGGTAAAATTACTCCTAAAGGTGAAACAGACCCTACTCCTGAAGAAAAGCTATTAAGAGCTATCTTTGGTGACAAAGCAGGAGATGTTAAAGATGCTTCGTTAAGAGTATCTCCATCAGTTGAAGGTGTTGTTATCGATAAAAAATTATTTTCAAGAGCAGTTAAGGATAAAAAAGCAAGAGAAGAAGACAAGAAAGTAATTGAAAAGCTAGAAGCACAATTCAAAAAAGATGCTGCTGCTTTAAAAGAGATTTTCTTAGAGAAGATAGGAAAAGTGTTATCAGGACAAACTTCAGCGGGAGTGAGAGACCTTTATGGTGACGATGTTATCAAAAAAGGAAACAAATTCACGGCTAAGTCATTAAAGGATATTGCTGATTATACATTAATCAACCCTGAGAACTGGACAACTGACAAAGAAACAAACAGATTAGTTACAAGAATTATCTTAAACTACATTAAGAAGCATACAGAAATATTAGGCGTATTTAAGCGTCAAACTTATGCTTTAACAGTAGGAGATGAATTACCATCAGGTATTGTGAAGTTGGCTAAAGTTTACATTGCTAAAAAGCGTAAACTAAGAGTAGGAGATAAAATGGCGGGACGTCACGGTAACAAAGGTGTTGTAGCTAAGATAGTTCGTAAAGAAGATATGCCATTCTTAGAAGATGGAACTCCTGTAGATATTGTATTAAATCCATTAGGTGTACCATCAAGGATGAACTTAGGTCAGATTTATGAAACTGTTCTTGGATGGGCAGCCGATAAATTAGGAATGAAGTTCGCAACTCCAATTTTTGACGGTGCTACTATTGATGAAATCAATCATTACACCGATAAAGCGGGAGTACCAAGATATGGTAAAACTTACCTTTATGATGGTGGAACAGGTGAAAGATTTGACCAACCGGCTACAGTGGGTGTTGTGTATATGATTAAACTTCACCACATGGTTGATGATAAGATGCACGCAAGGTCTATTGGTCCTTACTCACTTATCACTCAGCAACCACTTGGAGGTAAAGCACAGTTTGGAGGTCAAAGATTTGGAGAGATGGAGGTTTGGGCACTAGAAGCATTTGGTGCGGCTAACATTCTTCAGGAAATCTTAACCATCAAGTCTGATGATGTAATGGGAAGAGCTAAAGCTTACGAAGCAATTGTTAAAGGCGATAACATGCCGGTACCGGGAATTCCGGAATCATTTAACGTATTGTTACATGAGTTAAGAGGTTTAGCACTTAACATTTCATTAGACTAATAATTTTTATAATAATTAAACTATATAACACTTTTTGAAGTTATGGCGTTCAAAAGAGAAGTAAAACTAAGCAGTGATTTTAACAAGGTGACAATAAGCCTTTCGTCTCCGGAAATGTTATTAGAACATTCCAGAGGTGAAGTGTTAAAACCTGAAACGATTAACTATCGTTCTTATAAACCGGAAAGAGACGGATTATTTTGTGAGAGAATATTTGGTCCGGTTAAAGACTGGGAATGTTACTGCGGTAAATACAAAAGAATCAGATACAAAGGTATTGTTTGTGATAGATGTGGTGTTGAAGTAACTGAAAAGAAAGTAAGAAGAGAGAGAATGGGACATATTTCATTAGTTGTTCCTGTGGCTCACATTTGGTATTTCAGAACACTTCCTAACAAAATTGGTTACCTATTAGGTTTACCAACTAAAAAGTTAGAAACTATTGTTTATTACGAAAGATACGTAGTAATTAACCCTGCCGGAACTAAAAATAAAGACGGTGAGGATGTTCAGTATCTTGATTTTTTAACTGAAGAAGAGTACTTAGATATCTTAGACTCTTTACCAAAAGAAAACCAATATTTAGATGACAACGACCCAGAGAAGTTTATCGCTAAAATGGGTGGTGAAGCGCTTTATGATTTGCTTCAAAGACTTGACTTAGATTCTTTATCGTATGATTTAAGACATCAAGCAAATACTGAAACTTCACAACAAAGAAAGAACGAAGCTTTAAAAAGATTACAAGTTGTTGAAGCATTTAGAAAAGCTAATCAACACATTGTAAACAAGCCTGAGTGGATGATTGTAAAAGTTATCCCGGTTATTCCACCGGATTTACGTCCACTTGTTCCTTTAGATGGTGGTAGATTTGCTACATCTGATTTAAATGACCTTTACAGAAGAGTTATTATCAGAAACAATCGTTTAAAAAGATTGATTGAAATTAAGGCTCCTGAAGTTATCTTAAGAAATGAGAAACGTATGCTTCAAGAAGCGGTGGATTCATTGTTTGATAACTCTAGAAAGTCTAGTGCTGTTAAAACAGATTCAAACAGAGCTTTAAAATCATTATCAGACAGTTTAAAAGGTAAGCAAGGACGTTTCCGTCAAAACTTATTAGGAAAAAGGGTTGACTATTCGGGTCGTTCGGTAATTGTTGTAGGTCCAGACCTTAAATTACATGAGTGCGGTTTACCTAAAGATATGGCTGCGGAATTATTTAAGCCGTTTATCATTAGAAAGCTAATTGAAAGAGGAATTGTAAAAACAGTTAAGTCTGCTAAGAAAATAGTAGAAAGAAAAGATCCTATCGTTTGGGATATTTTGGAAAACGTATTAAAAGGACATCCTGTTCTTCTTAACCGTGCCCCAACTCTTCACAGATTAGGTATTCAAGCTTTCCAGCCAAAATTAGTAGAAGGTAAAGCTATTCAACTTCACCCATTAGTATGTACTGCATTTAACGCTGACTTTGACGGTGACCAAATGGCGGTTCACGTTCCACTAGGAAGTGCTGCAATCCTTGAAGCTCAATTATTAATGTTAGCTTCTCATAACATTCTTAACCCTGCTAATGGTTCGCCAATTACTGTTCCTTCTCAAGACATGGTACTTGGTCTTTACTACATTACTAAGGGAAGAAAAAGTGAAAAAGACCATCCGGTTTTAGGAGAAGACAAAACATTTTACTCACCTGAAGAGGTAATTATTGCTTATAATGAGCGAAAATTAGCGATGCATGCTCATATTAAAGTGAGAATTGCGGTTAAAGACGGTGAAGAAACCAAGTATGAAATAATAGAAACCACTGCGGGAAGAGTAATTTTTAACCAAATGGTTCCTGAAGAAGTAGGTTACATTAACGAAGTGTTAACTAAGAAATCACTTAGAGATATTATCGGAAACGTGCTTAAAAAAGCCGGTTCTGCCAAAACGGCTAAGTTCTTAGATGACATTAAAAAGTTGGGATACGAAACTGCCTTTAGAGGTGGATTATCGTTTAACCTTGCAGACGTTATTGTTCCTGCTGAGAAAGATAAATTAATTGAAAAAGCCCATTCTGAAGTAGATGAAGTTACCTCTAACTATAACATGGGATTCATTACTAATAACGAGAGATATAATCAGGTAATTGATATCTGGACCAATACCAACATTAAATTAACCAATGTGGTAATGGACAGATTGAAAAACGATAACCAAGGGTTTAACTCAGTGTATATGATGTTTGACTCAGGTGCGAGAGGTTCTAAAGAGCAAATTCGTCAGTTATCAGGTATGAGGGGATTAATGGCAAAGCCACAAAAATCCGGTTCAGGTGGTGGTCAAGACATTATTGAAAACCCGATTCTTTCTAACTTTAAAGAAGGTCTTTCTATCCTTGAGTACTTTATTTCTACTCACGGTGCTCGTAAAGGTTTGGCCGATACGGCTCTTAAAACTGCCGATGCGGGTTACTTAACCAGAAGGCTGGTTGATGTTGCACAAGATGTGGTGGTAAGAGAAGAAGATTGTGGAACATTAAGAGGTCTTGTAGCCGAAGCATTAAAAGCTAATGATGAGGTTGTAGAACCATTATTTGATAGAATAGTAGGTAGAACATCTGTTCATGATATTGTTAATCCTAACACGGATGAAGTTATTGTTGAATCAGGAGATGTTATTACAGAAGATGTAGCCAGAATTATTGATGAGTGTGGTATTGAAGAAGTAGAAATACGTTCGGCACTTACTTGTGAATCTAAAACAGGTGTTTGTGCTAAATGTTACGGAAGAAGCTTAGCTTCAGGTAAAATGGTTCAAGTAGGAGAATCTGTAGGTGTAATTGCCGCACAGTCTATCGGTGAGCCGGGTACACAGCTTACCTTACGTACATTCCATGTGGGTGGTACAGCTTCTAAAATTACCGCTGATTCACAAATCATAGCTAAAATAGACGGTGTTGTTGAGGTGGATGAACTAAAAACTATTGAAAGAAAGAACAGTGCTGGTGAAAAAGAAAATGTAGTAATAGGCCGTTCTGCCGAAATGAGATTAATTGACCCTAAAACAGGTGTGGTAGTAAATACTACTAACATTCCTTATGGTTCAATTATGTATGTGAAGCCGGGTGCTAAAGTGAAGAAAGGTGAAAAAATATGTGATTGGGATCCGTATAACGCAGTTATCCTTGCCGATAACTCCGGTACAATCGGTTTCGAAAACATTATTGAAGGTATTACCTTTAGAGAAGAGAGTGATGAGCAAACAGGATTTACCGAAAAAGTAGTTACTGAATCTAAAGACAAGAAAAAACTTCCTGTTATTAATATCAGCGACAAAAAAGGTAATCTGTTAAATAGCTACAACATTCCGGTAGGAGCGCACATTGCTGTAGAAGATAACAAAACAGTAGAAGCAGGTACTATCTTAGTAAAAATTCCAAGGGTTGCCGGAAAATCTGGTGATATTACGGGAGGTTTACCAAGGGTAACTGAGTTATTTGAAGCGAGAAATCCTTCAAATACAGCTGTAGTTTCTGAAATTGACGGTATTGTTAGCTACGGTAAAATTAAAAGAGGTAACAGAGAGATTATAGTGGAGTCTAAAACAGGACAAGTAACGAAATATCTTGCTCCGTTATCTAAACACATCTTAGTTCAAGAAAATGACTTTATTAAAGCCGGACAACAAATAACGGAGGGAGCCATTTCTCCTCACGATATCTTGTTAATTGAAGGTCCTACTAAAGTTCAGGAATATATTGTAAACGAAATTCAAGAGGTATATCGATTACAAGGACAAAAAATCAACGATAAGCACTTTGAAGTAATTGTACGTCAAATGATGCAGAAGGTTGAAATTGTTGATCCGGGTGATACCAGATTCTTGGAAAGAGCAATCGTTAACAAAACCGAATTCATGGATGAAAACGATTGGATTTACGGACAAAAAGTAGTGGTAGAAGCAGGTGATTCTGATGTGGTAAAACCGGGTCAAATCATTTCTCCTAGAAAACTAAGAGACGAGAACTCTAAGTTGAAGAGAATGGATAAAAAACTGGTAGTTGCCAGAGATGTTATTCCTGCTACTTCACAGCAAGTTCTTCAAGGAATTACAAAAGCATCGTTACAAACCGATAGCTTTATTTCTGCCGCATCGTTCCAGGAAACTACTAAAGTGCTTAACGAAGCTGCTATTAACGGTAAAGTAGATTTCTTAAACGGATTGAAAGAAAACGTAATTGTAGGACACTTAATTCCTGCCGGTACAGGTATCAGAGCATTCCAAGGTACTATTGTAGGAAACAAAGAAGAATACGAAGAATTAGTAGAAGTAACCAGCAAAGACAAAAAAGCGAAAGAAGTTTCTGCATAAAAACTAGCAAATGGCTGACGAAAAAAAACAACCGGACAACGCATTAAACATTGAACTTTCTGAAGAAATAGCTGAAGGAATTTATTCTAATCTAGCTATTATCAGTCACTCAAACAGCGAGTTTGTGTTGGATTTTATTAAAGTACTTCCGGGTATTCCTAAAGGAAAAGTAAAATCACGTATTTTAATGACGCCACAGCACGCCAAAAGGCTTATGAGAGCTTTAAACGACAACATTGCTAAGTTTGAAAGCATGCACGGTAGCATAAAAGAGGCAGAGCCTACGGCTATACCTTTAAACTTTGGCGGCCCTGCCGGAGAAGCTTAAGCTTTTTAAAAATAAACACCAATAAAAAGGCTGCTCTTATGAGTGGCCTTTTTTGTTTAAGTAAGTTGTTGTAAAACCAACTCAATTTATTTGTATTTTTACTCACAAGCGGATACCTTCGACAAGCTCAGTACAAGCTGCTTGCGAGAGATGGGGGAAGTGCAGGCAAGAAAATTAATGCCTATCAAAAATATCAGAATTACCAAAAAGATAAATAGTATGGAAGAGTATATATATGTATTTATGGGTGAGGGAGGGTTTATTCCTTCAGGTTTGTTTAAAAATTATGAAGATGCTATTAAGTGGATTTCAAAAAATAAATTATCAGGTGTGTTAAATAAATTACCTTTGGGAGTGAGTCTTTATGATTGGGCTATTAAAGAAGGTCATTTTAAACCAAATAAAGGTTATCAAAATGACGGTAAATTTATTCAAAGGTTTTCTTCTGCTTCCATTGAATATTGGCACTTTGAATTTGGAAAGATTAGTGGATAAGGTTTAGGTAACACATCATCCTATCAGTAGTAATAACAAATGAAATCAGAACTACACAATAAAAATTAAGAATTAAGAATGCAGAATTATGAATTGCTTACTAATTGGAGTAAAGAAGATGTGAAGAGGTTTTGGGGTAAGAGGAGTAGAGTTGAGGTTTAAATTAAAATCAAATATTATGACAAAAGAAGAAATTGAA
>CALALS010000264.1 GCA_937925525.1 uncultured Flavobacteriales bacterium
TTCTAATTTCAATTTCCGCAAAAGACTATTCATTTATTGTTGGAGATAACCTTAGTGATATTTTTAAATTATTTGCCAATCTCAATGTCAAAATAAACTTAATGCAAAATTCTGCTATTAGTTTTTCTGTTTGTTGTGATAACGATAAAACTAAAATCACTCCATTATTGCATAAATTAGCCTGGCACTACAAAATACTTTATAATACAGATGTAGAGCTAGTTACTGTTCGTCACTTTGATGCTAAAACAATTTCCAGAGTAACTAAAAACAAAACTATTTTGTTACAGCAAAAAAGTAGAACTACCGCCCGAATGGTAATGAAAGATAAAGTTTAAATTATATAAAATTCTTGATGGAACAATATAATATAGGTATAGTATTAAGTGGTGGTGGCGCAAGAGGATTTGCGCATCTTGGCGTTCTGCAAGCATTAAAAGAAAGAGGAATTGAAGCCGACATATATTCGGGAGTAAGCGCAGGTGCAATTATTTCAGCGTTTATTGCAAATGGCAAGTCTCCTGAAGAAACACACAAAATATTAAAAGAGTATGACTTATTTGAATACAGTAATATTCAGCTAACTACAAAGGGATTGTTCAGTTTAAATCAATTAAAGTCAAAAATAAAATCAAATATCACCGTAAACAAAATTGAAGAATTAAATAAACCCATATACATTGCTATTACCAATCTTAATGACGGCACAGTTGAGTATATAAATGAAGGAGACATAGATATTTACCTATTAGCTTCTGCATCCATTCCAATTATATTTCCTCCGGTGGAAATAAATAATAAAAGTTATTCCGATGGCGGAGTTATGGATAATTTACCTGTTGCTCCACTAATTAATAAATGCAAAAAAATTATCGGAATAAACATTAGTCCTGTAACAACCGTTGATAAAGTAGGGAATTTAATAAGCATTGCCACAAGAGTTTTTAATATTCATGTTGACTCCACAATGAGAGATTCAATACCTGCTTGCGATATTTATATTGAACCAAAAGGAATAGAAAAATATGAGCTTTGAAAAAACAATCATGCTGATGAACTATTTGAATTAGGATACAATGCCGTAACAGACATTGTTATTTAAGTAATACATCTCTACACACAATTCTTAAAAACTATAACAAAAACCCTTTTCGGCATACAATATGCTTTGTATTTTAACGCTTTAATATAAATTCCATTATAGTGCTTAAAACATTTGGAGCAATAAGTTTCTTTTTAATTGGATTTTCTTTTACAGGAATTCAACAAGGAGATAATACAATTCATCACAACACACCTTATTCGCTAGGTTCTTTTCCTTGGGCAGACTCAGTAATTAAAACCATGAGTATTGATGAAAAAATTGGCCAATTGTTTATGGTAGCAGCTTACTCTAATAAAGATGAAAAACACATGTTAGAAGTAGATAGCTTAATTACTCAACAACATGTAGGAGGATTAATATTTTTTCAAGGTGGACCTGTAAGAGAAGCCAGACTAACCAATCACTTTCAATCTAAAGCAAAAATTCCCTTAATGATTTCAATAGATGGTGAGTGGGGGTTGGCAATGCGTTTAGACAGCACCGTAAAATATCCTTGGCAAATGACCTTAGGAGCCATTCAAGATGAAACACTTATTTACAAAATGGGAAGAGACATTGCATTGCAATGTAGAAGATTAGGAATTCATGTAAACCTTGCTCCTGTTGCCGATGTAAATGTAAATCCTAAAAACCCGGTTATCAATGCTCGTTCGTTTGGCGAAAACAAATACAACGTAGCTAATAAATCAATTGCTTACATGAAAGGTATGCAAGATAATTTGGTGATGGCAAATGCCAAACATTTTCCCGGACATGGTGATACAGATAAAGATTCTCATAAAACATTACCTATCATTACGCATACTCATCAAAGAATGGACAGTATTGAACTTTATCCTTTCAAAAAAATGATAGAAGATGGTTTGGGAAGTGTGATGGTTGCTCACCTCTATATTCCGGCATACGTTAAAGAAGAAAATACCGCAACTACTTTATCGCCTGAAGTGGTTAACGGACTGCTAAAAGATAGCTTAGGATTTAAAGGATTATCGTTCACTGACGCACTTAACATGAAGGGCGTTTCTAATTATTATAAACCTGGGGAAGCAGACCTAAAGGCTTTATTGGCAGGAAATGATGTTTTACTGTTTCCAAAAGAAGTTACAAAGGCAATTACCATGATTAAACAAGTTATTGTTGATGAAAAAATTACTGAAAAAGAA
>CALALS010000265.1 GCA_937925525.1 uncultured Flavobacteriales bacterium
CCATTGTCCAAGTTGAGCCGCCATTGGTCGTTTTATAAACTTCTTCAAGCACATTTACAGTATAGCCTGTGGTAGAATTCACAAAACTTATCCCTCTTGCATCATAGCTTCCTGCTGTACCAACCATTGTCCAAGTTGAGCCGCCATTGGTCGTTTTATAAACTTCTTCAAGCACATTAGTAATAAAACACTTATCGTTTTGCCCATATATTGTATTGACAATTAAAAGGCTTACTAAACATATGATTCTCATATTCTCTAAACTTTAAAAATAATTATACCTAATCCAAATGTATAAATTTAAAATAAAATAGAGTCATTCAATTGTACAAATAGCCCTATAAAACATATAAAATGATATGATTGGTTTATCGGATGGTAATCACACACTACTTTTAAATAATTCTATATTTCAAGCTTTGATTCAAAAAAAATTTAATTAATAATTGGAAGGTTATTTAAAATTTAATCCACACACAATCTTTCATTTTATACCTTTGCGGTATTGTTTTTGCAAAGCAGTCCATAGTGAAATTAAAACATCTCATATTTTTTAGCTTTTTGTTGGCAGTTATTTCTTCCTCTGCACAAGTGGTATTTAATACTTCTTACCACAATTTTGGAATTATCAATCAAGGAGATGTAACGTATTACGATTTTGAAGTAACCAATGCCAGCAAAAAAGCCATTTATTTATTACGGGCTGATGAACCTTATGCTGTTAAAGTGTTGTTCTCTGCAAAAAAAGTAGAACCTGACAGCAGTGCTATTATCAGAATAAAATATACTCCTGTTAAAAAAGGTAGCTTTAAAAAAGAAGTGCCTATTTGGGTAAGTTCTAATAACGAACCTATTCTATTTACACTGGAAGGAAACTCCAAATATGGTGATGTAAACGAGCCTTTGGATTGTCCTGATTTTTCTGTAAATCGAAAACCGGTAGAGCTTAATCATGAACTTACGGTACAGGTGATTGATAAAATTTCTAAAGAGCCTATTAAAGGAGCCTTAGTAGATGTGATTTGGGACGGCCTCTCTTATAAACGTTATAAAACAGGCTCTTCAGGTATAGTAAGTAAGCAGTTTAGGCAGGATTTATATTACATTGTTGGAAATGCAGAAGGTTATAAATCTGATGAAGCCTCATTCTTTTTAAATAAAAAAAGTACCACTTTAGTGTTGGAATTATTACCGAAAGATGCTAATGAAAAAGATGTTCCTATTGAAGATACATTAGCTAATGAGCCATTAATTGTTGAGGTTAATCCAAATGACGCAGGGCAAGAATTAGAAGTGGAGGAACCCGAAAATCCGGGAGAGCTTTCACGTAAAGAATATGCGCCAAACAATGTAGTTTTTTTAATAGATGTTTCTACTTCTATGAAACAACAAGGCCGTTTAGACTTACTTAAAGCTTCTATGGTAGAGCTTTTAAAACTAATGCGTGATATTGACAGAATTTCACTGGTAACCTATTCTAGTGACGCCATTGTTATTTTAGAAGGAGTGCCCGGAGATAACAAACAACCTATTATTGATACTATTCGCTCACTTACAGCGGGTGGTTATACTGCTGGCGCCAAAGGAATTGAAAAGGCTTATGAGGTAGCTGAAAAACATTTTATCGAAAAAGGGAATAATCAGGTTATCATTTCTACTGACGGTGCTTTTAAAGTGGATGGAAAGGGAAAAGGTCAGTTAAAGGATATTGAAAAACATTCTGAAAAAGGAATTTATATGTCTGTGGTAGGTGTAAAAAATGAAAAATATACCATTGAATCTATGGAGTCTGTGGCCAAAGCGGGTAAAGGAAGTTATATCAACATATCTACTTACGAGCAAGCTAAAAGTGTGTTACTAGAAGAGATTAAAGCCAAATCTAAAATCAATCCTTAAATTTTGGTTAATTTAGCCTGCCTATGAGAGTAGTAGTTTTGGTGGTTTTAATTTCTTTGTCAAAGTTTGGGCTTTCCCAATGCAATTTTCAGATTTATCCTACCAATGTTAATGTAGATTGTTATACTGATTTTGCTGATTTTACTATTGACTCTGTTACAGGCGGAACACCAAACAAGTATGTTCTGGACGGACAAAACTACAATGGATCCACCACTACTTTTCCTAATCTTTCTATTGGTAGTCATCAGTTAATTATTTCTGATGTTAGTGCTTGCTCAGACACTGTTGAAATTACAGTTACTCAGCTAGAGTGTGAACTGCCAAAAGGAAATGAAATTGTTACTCCAAATGACGATAAGTATAACGATACTTGGTTTATTTTAAACATTCATAAATATCCCGATAACGAAGTTTTTATTTATACCCGCTGGGGAGAAAGAGTCTATCATGAAAAAGGCTATGTAAACGGAGAAGGCTGGGATGGAACTTATGCCGGAAAGCTACTTCCTGCCGGTACGTATTACTATATAATTGATACAGGAGAAGAAGAAAAAGATGGAAGTAAAATATTAGTTAAAGGAGCCGTGTCACTATTTTATTAATGAAAAAATTACTTTTCATCATACCTCTGCTTTCTGTTGTTTTGCTTTCGGCACAACAAACACCACAATATTCGCAATACGTATTTAATAATTATGGCCACAACCCTGCTTTTGGCGGAATGCAAAAGTGCTTTGATTTAAAAATGGGTGGAAGATTTCAATGGGTTGGATTTGACAATGCGCCAAGGTCTTACTTTGTTAGCTTTAATATGCCGTTAAAATTTAAACGATACGTAAAAGGAACTCATGCGGTAGGTGCGTACATTTCTCAAGACCAAACACATATTATTAAACATAATTACATTTATTTAGGCTACACTTACCATTTACGCCTGGCAAAAAAGAAACGAATGGCTATGGGAGTTTTTGGAGGCATGCAAGATTTTGGAGTAAACAGAATGACCAATGACCCTTTACTCCTGACACAGCAATCGGCTTACCACTATCCTGATATTATGCCGGGAATATTGTTTTATAATAAAACAGCGTTTTACGGGCTCTCTATTCAACAAGTAGTTCCGCTAAACATTAAAGTAGCGGGAGATAAAAACAAGCTAAAACACCATTATTTATTTATGATGGGTAAACGAATTCATACAGGCGGTAGTTGGAACGTGTTTTATTCAACATTGGTAAAAGCCAACTTTATAGCCCCTCCGGCTATTGATTTAAATTTAAATCTTGAATATGGTCAAACTTTTTCTTTTGGATTAGGCTATAGAGTGGGAGAAGCTATAAATGCGCAACTAAAATTTAAAGTAGGTAAAATTATAACTCTTGGCTATGCCTTTGATTATCCGCTTAATTATATGCGCAACCTCAACATTATGGGGCATGAAGTAATGCTTGGGTTTAGTGGTTGTACTCCTTACGGAACAGAAGGCCAAGACCCTTGTCCTGTATATCAATAAAAATTTATTGGCTTTTTATACCCTAACTCTTAGCAGTTTATTTATCTTTACCCTATCAATTATTTAGTTATGAGAAATTTATCTATCGCATTATCACTTTCATTATTAACTCTATTTAGCTGCGGAGGCGGAGAAACAGAAACAACTACCGATGAGGTGTTAACCATTCCGGGTTATGTAGATTTAGACTTATCGGAATATGGTTATGAATTAGTTATTCAGGTTCCGGGCGAAGACCAAGGTTTACCTGAAGTAAACGAAACTTCTTTTGGGAAAATTGAAATTAGAGTAGGTAAAATGTTTGGAATTGAAATAGCAGATGGTCCCGGAGATTTTGCATTACTTAAAAGTGATTTGGATGGAGATTTAGTTTATAAATCAAAAATTTTGGCAGAAGATTCAACCCACATTATTTACGAAAGAGAAATTCCTGATTCAGGCATTGATACTGAGTATCATTTCTTTTATGTAGCAAATATTAAGGATAGAGGCAGATATGAAATTCAAAACCTCAAAGATGAATTTTACAGCAAAACAGCTGTAGAAAAAATGCTAGAGGCTTCTAAAACTTTAAGAGCTAAAAAACCGGGTGAAGTTATTGGCGAGCCGGCCGTTTAATCTTTTACAGCCCCCACTTTCTTAATTCAATCTGCGATTCTACTTTGTTTTCCACTGAGTCGTCAAGTTCAGGGTAAAAGTCTATTCCTGTAATGGTTTCTAATGTATTAACAGAAACCACATAATCTTTTAACTTACCAACTGCACCAACATGAGGAATTAAAAAAGCAATGGTCTTTATTTTTTCTCCGTCAAACCTCAACAGTGTTTTATAATAATATCCGGGTATAGTTATTTTTTTCTCCGATAAAGCTCCCAGGTTATTTACAAAAACAGGCCCTGTTGTTACATAAACTGTTGAATAGGTTTCGGCTTGCTTTCTAACCCATTCCTCTAAATCAGACCATATTCCTCTGTTAAATAGCGGAAGTTGTGGACTCATGTTTGTCATTAAAAAGGATTCTTCATTCGCCTGTTTAGAAATATTACAGTCAGCTGCAGGACACAAATGTCCTTTATCAAAACCGGATGAATTATAATCTCCGCTTGATACCGCATCAGAAGAAATGTTTTTATCAATTTTAAAACAATCGCATCTTTCCTGAGTAGCCTTCACTTCCTCTGCCGTTAATTCATAAGCTACCCAGTCTGCTTGTTTGTGGGTTGGGTTATATGAAAGTGTGAATTCACTGTATTCTATTATTTGATGGTCGTTAATTTTAGCAGGTAGATAGTTAAATGTTTGAGCCGACAGGGCTACGGAAACAAAAACAAATAAAATAATTTGTATCATTTTTTTCATAGTGTTCAATAAAAAAAGCGCTCTAGGAGCGCTTTAGAATAATATAATGTTTGTAGAATGAATTATCCTCCAAAGCTTTCACCCACAAATTTCTGCGTAGGGTTGGTAATTAATACAGGTATTTGAGCATCATTAGCTATCAAGTCCATTTCGTCACTGCCAAATAAGTCTGACATTAATCCTCTATCTGACATGTTTACAACAGCAATTAAATCTGCTTCCACTTTAGACGCAAATTTTACCGTTTGCTTAGCAAAGTTTCCTTTTTCTTCAGCATAATCTACTGTATAAGCCATGCCTCTTTCGTCTAGGTATTTTTTAGCAAAGCTTAATTCCGCATTTGCTTTATTTTTAAGAAACTCATCCGTTTCATAAGGCATAAAAAGCTTTATTCTTGATTTAAATACTTTAGCAATCATTGCCGTTACGGTAAGTTTTTGCTTACTTTTTGGGTCATGGTCAATAGGAAGGACGATGTCGTCATAACCATTGTCTTTTATATCTTTTTCTTGTACAATTATAAAAGGAGCATCTGAGTTTACTACTACTTTCATAGCATAACTTCCCACTAAATGTTGAATTCCTTTTACTCCGTGAGTTCCCATAATAATTAAGCTAGCTTCTAACTCAGAAGCCATATCGCCTATATCATCAAAAATATTTCCTATTCTAACAGATGGATGAACAGTAACTTTTGGGGTAGATTTAGAAGCGGCTAATTTTTCTAACCTATCTTTATTTTCATCAACATCTTTCTGCTTTGCCACTACATGTAACAGGTGAACATCAGCGTTTAATTCAGGAGCAACTTTTATGGCATGGTTAAGAGCACAGTCGCCTACTTTCGAAAAATCTGTTGGTACTAAAATTATGTTTTTACTCATAGTTGGTTGAATTTGGTGGCAAAGATAAATTTATTTCTAAAACAAATGAAATGAAGACTTTAGTTTAACCATTATTTAATTTACTCCTTAAAAAACGGAAGATTTGTTCTGCTTACTATATGTACGTTTTTATAATAATAATGTAGTATTTGCGCATAGTTATAGCCTAGTTTGGCCATTTTCATGGCTCCTTCTTGACAAAGCCCCACACCATGTCCAAAACCTCTTCCGCTTAACATCAATAAATTATTTTCGATAGGGGTAATGCTAAAATAAGCAGACTTTAAGCCAAAGCTTGAACGTATTTCGGTTAAAGGAATAGTGAGGTTTCCACAGCTATAATTCTTTAATCTTGATGATTGGGTGAAGGAGTATTTGCAATTGGTTGAAATGCTGTCATTTTCCCGATAACCTTTTTGTTTTAAATAATTATCCCACTCCGAAGTCGTAATTGTTTTTTTCCATTTTGCATTATTTTCATGGAGACAAAAAGAGTCTTTTGTGCTTTTTAGGTATTCTAATGGGTTTATCCAAACGTCTTCTGAATTAGCAGTTTGTCCACCACAATTAGAATAAAATGCTGAGTTGATTAAGTTAATATCACTATCCACTATTACGATATCCTTTGTCTCTAACGCTGCTTTATGAATGGCTTTGCTTGTAGGATAGCCATGATATGCCTGACAATGAACTCTGTCACAAAGTTGGAATCCATCTGTTTCATGTCTTGTAAAATTTTTTAAAGCATACGTTCTGCAAATAATTGCCTGCAACTTAAAATATTCCTCCGATGGGCCTTTTCCAACCTCACTTTCTACCACTCCTGCTATGTAATTATCTATATCAATGTTGTTTATTAACTGTAAATAACTGTAGTAAGCATGTTGAGTAATGAATAAGTTATCTTCATATGTTCTTGCTTTTAAGTCTGGTGAAATACATCTTATTTTAAATGTGTTTTGCCAATTCAAGCCAATTATATTCACTTGCTTGAACTCACCAAAATCTGTGTCGGCTCCTTTTAAGCTTACCCCATTTTTTTCAATAGAAATGTGCATTACATCATTTATAAGAATTTCCGTAAGCTTTCCTTTTTCTGTATATACAGCGTATTTTCCGCTTGAGGGACTAAATACTAAACGTTTTACTTCTTGGTTAGACAAAATGCCAATGTTTACCATTTCTGCATTAACTACAATACAAATACAGTTTAAGAGGACTAAAAAGAAATTTTTAACAAACATAAAAGACAAAGTTATCTGTCTTATATATAGCAGTTGCTCTATTTTGCTTTTTTAATAAAGTAGTGGCTGTTGAAAACCAATTATAGACTATTTATTAAATTTGACTTACAGGAAATTGGTTAATGATTTTTTGGGGCAAAATTCCACTACTTAGACTCATCCTACCTTTTGGTGCCGGAATAGCTCTTAATGCTTTTCTGGGTTTTAGAAATCAGTATTTTGTTTTCGCTTCAGCTTTGTTTTTTCTTTTTGTTGTTGGATTACACTTATTTAAAATACAGCCATACAGGCTAAGATGGGTAAACGGAGTACTTGTTTATTTTATCTTTTTCAGCCTTGGATGTGAAATCGCTTATTGGAACAACATTAATAATCATCAGTCTTACTACAAACAATTCCTAAGCTCAGAAAACTATAAAAAAGACACTTTATTAATTCGAATAAAAGAGGAACCATCTGCTACTAAAAAATCTTGGAAAGCGGTTTCAGAAGTAAAGGCAATGTCATCTGAAGGGGTGTGGAAAGAAGTAAAGGGTAAATTGCTTTGTTATTTTGAAAACACTGAAAAAATAAAAACATTAAACTATGGCGATGAATTAATCATTGTTTCAAACATTCAAAAAACACAAGCCCCTAAAAATCCAAATGAGTTCAATTATAAGCAATATTTATTCTATCACCAGATAAACTTTACATCTTACATTAATGAATCCTCATGGCAAAAGACAGGAAAAAACTCTGCCTATAAAATATTTGAAAAAGCTTTTTGGCTGAGAAATAGCATTATTGAAGCGCTAAAAAGTCAGAGGCTTGATAAAAACGAGTTAGCAGTTGCTTCCGCTTTAATGCTTGGCTACAAAGATTTAATTGAAGATGATTTACAAAGAGCTTACTCAAGTGCCGGAGCAATGCATGTACTTGCTGTTTCTGGGCTTCATGTTGGAATTGTATATGGTATTTTTACATTTTTATTGAGTTTTCTTGGAAGATTTAGGTTTGGTAATACTCTAAAAACCTTATTGTTAATTCTACTTATATGGAGTTATGCTCTTTTAACGGGATTATCGCCTTCTGTTCTAAGGGCGGCCACCATGTTTTCTTTTGTAGTTATTGGTCAAAATTTAAAACGGAGTACCAATTTTTTTAACACACTAGCTGCTTCGGCCTTTTGCTTATTGCTAATAGACCCCTATTTGTTAATGGAAGTTGGTTTTCAACTTTCATACTTAGCCGTTTCCGGCATTGTATTAATGTACAGCTGGTTTTATCATTGGTTTAGCTTTGACAATTGGCTGTTTGATAAAGTATGGCAGCTTACTTCAGTATCTTTAGCAGCACAAATAGCCACCTTTCCATTAGGGCTTTACTATTTTCACCAATTTCCTCTTTTATTTCCGGTTTCAAACTTAGTTGTTATTCCTGCTGCTGCGCTTATACTCATACTTGGCATAGCTTTTTGCGCTGCGTTACCCATTCCCATATTAATTGAGTTTATTGCTTTTCTGTTAAAATGGATTATAAAATTTACAAATGATATCGTTTTTACCATCAACAACATTAAATGGTCTCTACTCGAAAACATTCGTGTTGAAATGATCGATACCTGGCTGCTTTATGGCTCAATAGGTTGCTTTCTGATTTTTATTTCAACCTTAAAAAATAAGTATCTCTACTTTTTGTTTGCCGGCATTAGTTTAGTCATTTGCTTACAAATAATAAGGTATAATAAATATAACGAACAAAGAGTAATTTCATTTTATAATGCCGGAAACCAAGCACTTTTACAATTAACAGATGGAAGAAGTGCTGTTATAATAGGTGATTCATTAATTACTCAAGATTACTATTCACTATTATTTTTTACTCAAAACAACAGAATTAAATTAGGGTTAAGAGAACCTCTGACCTTAAATTTTAGCGACTCATTACTAGCTCAAAACTTTTTCTACAACGCACCATTAATAGGATTATATAACAAAAAATTGCTCCTTATTCGAAATAAAAAAGATTTAGACTACCAATTCAACACTACTTTCGATTATGTTATTTTAAGCAATAACGTTAGGGTTTCTATTTCCAGACTAAATAAATTAGTAAACTTCAAAACTCTTGTTTTTGATAGCTCCAACAATTCAAAACAAATCAGGTATTGGACTAAAGGGTGTGAGGAAAATCAAATAAAGTATCTCAATATAAAACAAGAAGGAGGGATAAATATCTGCTTTTAGGAGTACGACAAAACATTCAATTTAAGAAATTAAATTGTTTGAAGTTATAAGTTTAATGTTTAACTTTATCCGTCTTAAATTTAATCGCATGAAAAAAATCGCTACTATTTTACTTGCAGTAATTATTTCTGCATCTGCTTTTTCCCAATCCTTTTATGAAAATTATCAAGACGGGAAAATATGGTTTAGAGTTAGCTCTAACTTTCCCTTTAGCCAAGTAACCGACAATTTTAATACTCCTATTGAAACGCTTCCTTTTCTTTTTTCAATGGAAAAAAAATATGGCATTACTAATCTTTCAAGACCATTTTTTGCTTTAAAAAATGAAGATAATCTTCAACGAACTTTTAGAGTTGATTTTGAAAATATTCATTTAGTTGAGCAGTTTGTTGCTGAATTAGAGGCTACAGGATATTTGGATTATGCCGAAAAAGTTCCTCTGGATAAAATAGACTTAACGCCTAATGACCCTTCTTATGGAACTCAATGGCATTTAGCTAAAATTCAAGCTGATTTAGCTTGGAATGTAAGTACAGGAAGTTCTTCTATTGTAGTGGCAACTGTTGACAACGCAGTTGACATTAACCATACAGACATTACGGCCAGCAAATGGGTTAATTCCGGAGAAATTCCTAACAACAATGTTGATGATGATGGTAATGGATATGTAGATGATATTAATGGATATGATGTTGCCGATAACGATAACAACCCTACTCCTCCTTCTTCTTCATTTAGTCACGGAACACATGTTGCAGGAATTACAGGCGCAACTACAAACAACAATACTGGAATTGCTTCAATTGGATTTGGAATAAGGGTTATGGGTGTAAAAGCAACCAAAAATTCCGGAAGCGCTTTATCTATAACGGATGGGTATGCAGGCATAACTTATGCTGCTGCAGCCGGAGCGCATGTAATAAATTTATCTTGGGGAGGAAGCTCTTATTCCGCTACAGCGCAGTCTGTAATTAACGGAGCATATAATGCAGGTGCAATTTGTGTAGCAGCAGCAGGAAACAATGGTGATATTGAGCCGCATTACCCTGCCGCATATGACCATGTTATTTCTGTTGGAAATACTACTAACACAGACGCAAAAAGCTCAACTTCTAGTTATGGTGGGTGGGTTGACGTTAGTGCTCCCGGCACTAGTATATATAGTACTTATCCATTCAATACTTATCAAACTATTTCAGGAACATCGATGGCTTCGCCACTAGTAGCAGGTTTAGTTGGCTTAATGCTTTCACACAACTCAAACTTAAATATGACTGATGTTGAAAATTGTCTCTATTCAACTTGTGACCCTGTAACAGGAAGTATCTCGCAATGGATGGGTGCGGGCCGAATTAATTCTTTTAAAGCCATGAATTGTGTTACTTCTACTAAAACAGCTAACCCAAATGTAGACTTTTATGCTGATGTTACCACATCATGTAACGGTGAGGTAAACTTTACTGATTTAACGCTCAATTATCCTAACGCTTGGTCATGGAATTTTGGTGATGGAAATACATCAACGCAACAACACCCTTCACACACCTACGCAAGCCCTGGAATTTATAATGTTTCCTTAACAGCAACAAATACAAATGGAAATACTTCTGTTACTAAAAGCGCATACATTAATGTTTCGTTTGCAAATAGTCCAATATCCATAACTGACAGTGTTTGTATAAATACACCTGCCTCTTTCACTTTTACAGGATCTGGAACTTATAATTGGTTTTTCTCTTTTGGATCAACAGTTCCTTTCCATACTGGAACCACTCTCAACACATCTCCTGTCTCTAATAACTCTACGTTTTATGTTCAAAATGTAGTTTCTCAGAATATATCAAAAGTTGGCCCTGCAAACAACTCTATTGGAGCCGGGGCTTACCATCCTAATCCTGCGTTTTTGTTATTTGATGTTGCCTCTCCTATTGAGTTTATTTCAGCTATTGTTTATGCAAATTCATCGGGAAATAGGACGTTTTCTCTTTATGATAATTATGGAACCCTTATGGAGTCTAAGACTGTTAATTTGACTTCTGGTGTGCAAAGAGTTTTCTTTAACTTTAAAATTCCTGTGGGACAAAATTATAGAATAGGTGTTTTTTCAGGAACTGTTGACTTATATAGAAATAGTGGTGGAGTGAGTTTCCCTTATTCTGATAACCTAAACAGAATTCATATAACTCAAGGAAGTGCTCAAAACCATTCATATTATTACTTCTTATATGATATTGAAATCGGAGACTACCCATGTGCTTCAAATAAAATTCCTGTTTATGCAGTAATCAAAAATTGCAGTGGAACCGGGATTGAAGAAGGCTTAATTTCCGATTTATCTGTTTACCCAAATCCTTCAAGCAATGTTTTTAATATTGAATTATTTAGCCATGAAACAATTTCGTCCAAATATGTTGTCGCTGATAATACCGGCAGAATCATCATGAATGAAAGTGTTTTATTACTTAGTGGAAAAAACAAACTTGAAGTTAATCTTTCAGGTTTATCCAAAGGTATTTATTATTTACAAATTATTAATGATAAAGGGGATGTTCATCAAAAATTGATATTGCGTTAGACTCTTGAATATTTGTTTTCTAAGCTGTGCAACTTTTAATACCTATTTTGAGTCTACTTCATAAATTATATTTGTCCATTAAAGTGATTATTTTAATATTTTTGGGTTAAACTATTTTAATTTTATATTTCAAAACCTACTGCTATGAGAAAAAAAGAATTCCTGCTGATGCTTTTTGCTTTTATAAGCATCATGTCCTTTTCACAAAACAATATTTTAGTTATTGATTATAATAACTCGTTCTCAAGTGACCAGTCAAATAATGCTAGCAATATTTATAATCGTCTTGTTGCTACTCAAACAAGTGTAACTAGAGTTGCTTCAGTTCCTGCCGTTATAAGTAATGTAACCTATAATCAGGTTTGGATTTTTGGAGATATGGGTGCTACCACAGCTGCAAATCAAAACCCTGTTGTTACCTTTATGAATAATGGTGGTGCTGTTTATGTTCAATCTGAAGTAGGCTGTTGTAATAATCAAGCTAATTATCTTGACGCCTTAATCAATGCTACCGTAACTGCTGGCAGCTCAATAACTCACAGTGCAACTAAAAGTTCCTGGTATCAGGCTGTTAGTAACGGCTGCACCCCTATGACTGTTCATGGTGCCGCAGCAAGACCTTTTCCCGGAACACCCGCAGTAAATATTTTGTTTGGGGCTAATAATACTTGTGGTGGTGCAATTACTACAGGTGATGTAATAGGTGTTCAATTTAGAAATTGCGATATGATTTCAGGTCAAGGAGCATTAATTGGGACTGGAGATTTTAATATCTTCCCTACATCAGGAACTTGTACTGCTACAGGTATTTTAGGAACACCCAACAATAATACCTTAATTGATTTTATTGCAAATCAATTCTCAAGCCTATTAAATTGTTCAACTGGAGGAACTGCAACTCCAACTATGACACAACCAAATAATATTGTTGTTTGTCATGGGGACCCTATTCCAGCATCGAATTATACCACTAACCCCACCACTGCTACAACTAATTGGACAAATAGTAACACCTCTATTGGTTTGGGAGCTTCTGGCACAGGAAATACTCCTGGTTTTACAGCCAACAATACTGGAACTTCGCCAGTTACTTCAACCGTTACTGTTACCCCTGTTCATAATGGATGTTTTGGAACACCAGTAACTTATACTATTACTGTAAATCCACTAGTTGACTCTTCTTGGACAAACCCAAGCCCACTTTGTGCTTCAGGAGGGCCAATAAATTTAAATACATTGATTACTGGTACAACTGGCGGTACTTGGAGCGGAACCGGTGTTGTTGGAAACAACTTCTCGCCTTCCTTTGGCTCTCAAAGTATTACCTATACTGTTGGTTGGGCACCATGTCAAAAATCATTAACACAAACTATTAATGTTATCCCTGATGTTGACTCTTCTTGGACAAACCCAAGCCCTATATGTTTGGCTTCAGGAATTATTAATCTGGACAGTCTTGTTACAGGAACTTTAGGTGGAACTTGGAGTGGAAATGGAGTTACGGGAAATACCTTTAACCCTGCTGCAGGTTCACAAAGTGTTACTTACACCGTTGGAACCCCACCCTGCGTAGAAACATTTACTCAAACAATAACTGTCGTTTCTGTTGATGCATCTTGGACAAATCCAAGCCCTATATGTGCTGTTAATGGGGCGATTAACCTTGATAGCCTTATTACGGGAACTCTTGGTGGAGCTTGGAGTGGAAATGGGGTTACTGGAAATCTATTTAACCCAAGTGTTGGAACGCAAAATATTACCTATACTATTGGGACAGCACCATGCCAAGACACAATGACACACACTATAATTGTATATCCTGATGTTGATCCTTCTTGGACAAACCCTAGTCCGGTTTGTGCAAATTACGGTTTGGTAGATTTAAATAGTCTTCTTACGGGAACTCCTGGTGGAACATGGAGTGGTCCGGGTGTTAGTGGAAATTATTTAAACCCTTCTGGTCTTGGTAATACAAATATTAGTTTAACTTATACTGTCGGAACAAGCCCATGTGCTGAATCTCAAACTCAGATTATAAATATTCATGAAGTTATTGCGCAAATAAACGCAAGCCCTGAAAGCGGATTATCTCCTTTAACAGTATTTTTTGGAAATGGCAGTACCGGAGCAACCAACTATTTTTGGGATTTTAACAACGGAAATACAGACACCTCTTTCACTTCAACGCAAACATTTCAATCTGGGACTTATAATGTATTGTTAATAGTAAATGATGGAATATGTTGGGATACTGCTAGGGTAATTATTGAAGTTATTGACGAGTCAAGCATTTTAATTCCAAACGTTTTTACTCCAAATGATGATGGTAAAAATGATGTATTCAAAGTAACGTCTATAAACTTAAACTCTTTGAATGTTCAGATTTATGACCGATGGGGGCTTGAAATGTATTCATGGGAGGGTGTAGATGGATATTGGGATGGAAAAGCTCCTTCAGGAAAAAATTCTCCCGATGGAACATACTATTATCTCATAAATGCAGAAGGTAACGATGGAAAAGTATACGAAAGAAAAGGAGCATTTACTCTAATCCGATAGTTTTTTACTCACGTATGCAACTTTTTAATTACATTTAGAGTCTTGTTATGGATTAAAAACTATTGCTATGAAAAAAATGCTTTTTTCTGCCTTATTAATTTTAGTAGGGTTTTTAGGGCTCAATACTTCGTTAAAAGCTCACGTTGTTCAAATCGGATATTGTGTTAACTGTGATGACCAGTTAAGGTTATATTTAGAACATTGGCATGGAACTGAAGACCCTTCTACAACAACAATGACAATTTCTGTAACCGTTAATGGAGTAACTACTACCTATACTGGTTCTCCTTTAACAAACCTGCAAGATACTCCTGCTTCAAAACTTCCTGGCTGTGCTACCCCTCTTACGGTATTTGCAAGTTGCCCTGGATCAGGCCCACAAACAGCTAATTATTATAATGATTGGGTAAGTTATGATTTTCCGAACGTTCCTTGTGGAGTACCCGTATCATTTAGTGTAATTTCAGGTAGTACTGCCTTTACTATGGATGGATGCAATATGTTCCCTGCTAACTCCGGAACATTTACCGTTCCTTGTGGAAAATCTTCATTACCTGTTTCAAACTTGACTGTTTGCGCTGGTGATTCTTTTCCTCCTGTTATTTTTCCGCCTCAACCAGGAGTTGTTTATACATGGAGTAATAGTGACACCACTATTGGATTGGGCTCATCAGGAGTAGGTAACGTACCCCCTTTTTTAGCATTAAATAATACTCTTACTCCTATTGTTTCTGTTTGTTCAGTTTATTACAGTTGTATCGATACTGCATTTACATTTACTGTGGCTCCACTTCCAAGACCAAGTTTCTCTGAAGTAACCTATTGCCATGAAATGGTATTTACTGGTGGTGCAGAAACTTCTACAAGTACAGGAAATGTAACGAAATGGGAGTGGGACTTTAACAATGATGGTGTAGTGGATACAACAGGCCCCAACCCTGAATTTAGAAACTTCCCAAGAGACGGGAGTTCTTTTACAATGAAACTTACTATTACCTCTGAAAACGGATGTACTAAAGATACAGTCGTCAGCGTCACTCCATCTCCTCCTCCTACACCAAATATTATACACACCAATATATTCACTCCAAATGGAGACGGTAAAAATGATTTATTCCACTTTGGAACACAAGATTTAACAGCCATTGACGTACAAATTTATGATCGATGGGGTAAAAAAGTCTACTCTTGGTCTGATGTTAATGGTTCCTGGGATGGGAAAACTTTATCAGGTAAAAAAGCTGCTGAAGGCACCTATTATTATTACTTTACCGCTGAAGGCACCGATTGCGTAACTTACGAACATCAGGGGTTCTTTACATTAAGTAGATAAAATAAATTGTTTGTTCTTTTAAAGCCACTCAAGTTTGAGTGGCTTTTTTTATAACAATTTTTATTGTTTTCCGTTAAATTGGCATAAGGTTTGTTTTATTACCAACAACCCTTAAAATCGCTAAATATGAAAAAGTTGGTTTTATTTACATTAAGTGTCTGTTTTGTAGGATTAAGCGCCTTTAATCCACAAACTAAAATGCCTGAATACAATAAAGACGATAATGGTTATCGTAAAATTATTCATAAAGCATTTCAACCCGGAGAAAAACTAAAGTACAGGCTGCATTACGGTATTATTGATGCGGGTGAAGCAGTTCTTGAGGTAAAAGAACATCCAACAACAATAGCCGGAAGAAAAATTTATCACATGGTTGGCAACGGATATAGTAAAGGAACTTTTGACTGGTTTTTTAAAGTTAGAGATAGATATGAAACCTATATGGATGTTGATGGAGTTTTTCCATGGCTGTTTGTTAGAAGAGTTGATGAGGGTGGTTATAAAATCAATCAAGATTATAAGTTTTATCAAAACAAGAATAAAGTGGATAATGGTGAAGGAAAAACATTTGACACTCCTGAAGGAATTCAAGATATGCTAAGTGCTTTTTATTACGCTAGAACAATTGATTTTAGTAAGGCTAAAAAAGGAGATGTTTTTACGGTAACCACCTTCGTTGATGATGAGATATTCCCTTTACAAATTAAATATGCCGGAACAGCCGTGTTGAAAATGGATGGAGTAAAATACAATACGCTTAAGTTTCACCCTGTTGTACAAAAAGGTCGTATTTTCAAAAATGAAGAAGATTTAACCGTATATATCTCCAATGATGGAAATAAAATTCCATTGATGGCACAAGCTAAAGTTCTTGTCGGCTCAATAAAAATGGAGCTTATAGAAAGTGAGGGCTTGGCTAATCCACTTAACATTGTTGAATAATGATTTTTATCAGATAATCCGTAAGTCTTTTTTAACTATTTTTAGAGCCCTTAAACAAAAGGGCTTTTTTAATGGGAGATTTTAAACCGGAAGTACTTGAACGATTAAAATTATTAGAAGAAAAGTATGCCGCTATGGGGCAAGACTTAACTTCTTATTTAGATGGTTTGCTATATGCAGATTATTTGACTTATTGGGATTATATTCAAACCGATACATTACTAAGCCTTCAAAAGCCTAAAACCAGCTTTCCTGATGAGAAGATTTTTATCATGTATCATCAAATTACTGAATTATACTTTAAGCTGAGTTTACATGAATTAGAACAAATTGCAAACCATGAAAATCTAACGGCAAAGTTTTTTTATGAAAGAGTTAGAAGAGTAGTTAGGTATTTTGAAGCACTTACACTTTCATTTGATATTATGTCAGAGGGCATGGAGCAAGAGCAGTTTTTAAAATATAGAATGGCACTGCTTCCTGCTAGTGGCTTTCAATCTGCTCAATATAGGCTGATAGAATTTTCATGTACAGACTTGATAAACCTTGTTGATAAAGACCACAAAAGCAAGTTTGATGCTAACTCCTCTCCTGAAGATATGTATGAATTTGTTTACTGGAAAAAAGGAGCCACAGAATTAGCCACAGGTAAAAAAACTCTGACACTACGGCAATTTGAAGAAAAATATGCCACCCAGTTTATTAAACATGCCTCAGAGTATCGAAACAAAAACTTAAAAGTATTGTACAATAAACTTAGTGAGGAAGAAAAAACAAAGTATGATATTAAAGAACTGCTGAAGAAACTTGATTTACAAGTTAACGTTCTTTGGCCTTTAGCACATTATAAAACTGCTGCAAGGTATCTTCAAAAAAATCCTGAAGATATTGCTGCAACAGGAGGAACAAACTGGCAAAAGTATTTACCGCCCAGGTTTCAAAAAAGAATTTTCTTTCCTGAACTATGGACAGAACAAGAAAAAGAAGAATGGGGAAAAAGCTGGGTTTACGAAAATATTTTTTCAAAAAAACTATAATGAAAAGGCTTTTAGGATTTATAGTAATCGGTTTTATTGTTAATTCATGTAGCTTCATTGACAGCAATGAAGTTGTAGACGATGTAATAGATAATGTAGAAGAAAGGTACATCCCTAAATTACATTATGGAATTAATATTGACTCATTAAATGTTTTCAAAGGAAAAATCAAAAACAATGAATTTCTCTCTAACCTTTTGCTTCCTTATGGTGTTTCATACCAACAAATTCACCAACTGAAAGAAAAGTCAAAAGATATTTTTGATTTAAGAAAAATTGCAGCCGGTAAAAACTACTCCATTATCTTTAAAGAAGATTCAGGTAAAAGTTTGGCAACTCATTTTATTTACGAAGCCAATCAAATTGAATATGTTGTTTTTCAGTTTATAGATAGCTTAAATGTTTATAAAGCTGCCAAAAAGACTTCTCTAAAGCAAAAGCAAACATCAGGCGTTATTCACTCCTCTTTGTATGAGTCCATTCAAAAATCTGGCTCAGACCCATTACTTGCACTTGAAATGGCAAATATTTATGCATGGAGTATCGATTTCTACAGAATTCAAAAAAATGATAGCTTCAAAGTAATATATGACCAATTACTTGTAGAAAATAAACCCATTAAAATTGACAAAATAAAAGCAGTTATTTTTTACCACAATGGTAGAGAGTTTCAAGCGTACAGATACACTGAAAATGATGTGACTGAATATTTTGATGAGACAGGTAAAAACTTAAGAAAGGCATTTTTACAATCTCCGCTTAAGTTTGGTGTATTAACTTCAGGCTATACATTAAAACGATTTCACCCGGTTCAAAAAGTAAACAAACCTCATTACGGAACCGATTATGCCGCACCTACAGGAACACCTATTTTAGCAACAGGTGATGGAAAAGTAATAGAATCTGCTTTCAAAAAATATAACGGGAATTATGTAAAAATTAAGCATAATGGTGTTTACACCACTCAATATTTACACATGAGCAAAAGAGCCGTAAAAACCGGTGATTATGTTAAACAAGGTGAAGTTATAGGTTATGTAGGAAGCACCGGTCTTGCAACAGGGCCTCATGTCTGCTATCGTTTTTGGAAAAATAATTCACAAGTTGACCATAGAAGAGAAGAAATTCCATCTGCCGAACCGGTAAAAGATATGGAAGCTTTTCAAAAAAATATTGAGGCTTTTCAACAACTATTAAAATAATAATTACATTTGCTCCATGATTAGAACAAACGCATATTACTATTATTCATCGATAAGCTCGGTCGGGTAATAGTTTGTGCTATAAATATTTGTTAACCCGAACCGTTTGGCTCGGGTTTTTTATTTTATAAACTTTTAATAATGAAACAGAACTACAACAATTACACAAAAGAAGACCAAGAGGTTTGGGGCATTCTTTTTAAAAGACAGGTGACTAATTTAAGAGATAAAGCATGTCGCGAATATTTAGATTGTTTAAGTGAAATGAATGACGTTCTTCATGCAAAAAGAATTCCTGAGTTTAGTGAATTAAATGCCGTATTAACCCATAAAACCGGTTGGAGTATTGAAGTTGTTCTCGGTCTAATCCCTGTGGATGACTTTTTTAAATTACTAGCTCAAAAAAAGTTTTGTTCGTCTACCTGGTTAAGAAAGAAAAGTCAATTAGACTATCTTGAAGAACCTGATATGTTTCATGATATCTTCGGACACATTCCCTTATTTATGAATGATGTTTTCGCTGACTTTGTTCACCGATTTGGATTGCTTGGAATGAAGCATCTTAATAGCCCAACCATACTTACACAGTTACAGCGACTATATTGGTTTACCATTGAATTTGGTTTATTCAATCAAAAAAACAGTATTTATGGAGCAGGTATAATTTCCTCATTTGGTGAATCAAATCACATTTTTAATGATAGTATAGAGGTCATTCCATTTGATATCCATAAAGTACTGAAACAAGATTTTGTTAATAGTGAAATTCAGCAGCTTTATTTCTCCATTAATAGTTTTGATGAATTGTATAACTCTATTTCTGAAGCAGAAAAAATATTCCACAACAATGAAGTAACAATGTTTACTTAACTTTGCGGCTGCATGGTAAAAATTGCCGATATAGAATTAGGAGATTTTCCTCTGTTGCTTGCGCCAATGGAAGACGTTAGTGATCCGCCTTTCCGTAAATTATGTAAAGAAAACGGAGCAGATTTAATGTACACTGAGTTTATCTCTTCAGAAGGTTTGATTAGAGATGCCGCCAAAAGCAAGATGAAGCTCGATATTTTTGAATACGAAAGACCCATCGGCATTCAAATTTTTGGTAGCGACATTGATTCTATGAAGCAAGCAACTGAAATTACAACAGAAGCAAATCCTGACATTATTGATATAAATTATGGTTGTCCGGTAAAAAAAGTGGCTTGCAAAGGGGCCGGAGCCGGCATTTTACAAGACATTCCGAAAATGGTTTCGTTAACTGCGGAAATTGTTAGGTCAACCCATCTGCCCGTTACGGTTAAAACAAGACTAGGATGGGATGAGAACACAAAGTACATTGTAGAAGTAGCTGAAAGACTACAAGATGTAGGAATAAAAGCAATTTCTATTCATGGAAGAACTAGAAAGCAAATGTATAAAGGTGAAGCTGATTGGACATTGATTGGCGAAGTAAAAAATAACCCGAGAATGCATATTCCTGTTTTTGGAAACGGTGATGTAGATACGCCTGAAAAAGCCTTGGAGATGGAAAACAAATTTGGGGTAGATGGAGTGATGATTGGAAGGGCAAGTATTGGCTATCCCTGGATATTTAATGAAATAAAACATTTTTTAAATACCGGTTTACATTTACCAAAGCCTACACTATCTGACAGAGTAAAAGCCGCTAAACGACATTTACAAATGAGTGTGGAATGGAAAGGCGAACATACAGGAATAGTAGAAATGAGAAGACATTACGGGCAATATTTTAGAGGTATTCCCAACTTTAAAGATTACCGAATTACCTTGGTTACTTCGGAAAACTTAGAAGAACTTTTCCAGTGTTTAGATAAAATTGAAAACGTATTTGAGGAAGTGATTTTTTAAGCCCACACCATACTGCCTTCACTGCAATTGGCGCATATATCTATCTGCTTTCTTGAGGT
>CALALS010000266.1 GCA_937925525.1 uncultured Flavobacteriales bacterium
TAAAAAAGCAATTTTTCGTTTAAAATTTGAGGAATTATTTTTTCTTCAGCTAAAGCTATTACGACTTAAAATAAATCAGCAAAAAAGTGTGGTAGGTTTAAATTTTAATAAAGTAGGAAACTATTTTAATGACTTTTATAATCACCAATTAGAGTTTGAGTTAACCAATGCGCAAAAAAGGGTAATTAAAGAAATAAGAAAAGACTGTGGTACAGGTTTGCAAATGAACAGATTGCTTCAGGGTGATGTAGGAAGCGGAAAAACAATAGTGGCGTTTATGAGCATGTTGATGGCAATAGATAACGGTTTTCAGGCTTGTATGATGGCACCCACAGAAATTTTGGCTCAGCAGCATTATGAAAGTATTTCTCACCAATTAAATCAATTAGGCTTAAATGCAGGATTATTGACAGGCTCTACCAAACAATCAGAGAGAAAAGCGCTGTTTGATAAATTGGAACAGGGAGAAGTACATATTTTAATAGGCACACATGCTCTAATTGAAGATAATGTTAAGTTTAAACAATTAGGTTTAGTAGTAATAGATGAGCAACACAAGTTTGGTGTTGCCCAAAGAGCTAAATTGTGGAATAAAAATGATACTGCTCCGCATATTTTAATTATGACAGCAACTCCAATTCCCAGAACTCTTGCTATGACTGTTTACGGAGATTTAGATGTTTCTAAAATTGATGAAATGCCACCCGGTAGAAAGCCAATAAAAACAGTTCATTATTTTGACAGCCAGCGATTAAAATTGTTTGGATTTCTTGAAAAAGAAATAGCCAAAGGACGACAAATTTATATCGTTTATCCGCTTATTGAAGAATCTGAAAAACTAGATTATAAAGACCTTCAGGATGGCTACGAAAGTATTGTAAGACGATTTCCAAGGCCAAAATACCAAGTCAGCATATTGCATGGTAAAATGAAGCCGCAAGACAAAGAGTTTGAAATGAATCGATTTGTGAAGGGGCAAACTCAAATAATGGTATCTACCACAGTTATTGAAGTAGGAGTGAATGTTCCCAATGCTTCGGTAATGGTAATAGAAAGTGCAGAACGTTTTGGTTTATCTCAGTTACATCAACTAAGAGGGAGCGTGGGAAGAGGAGCTGATCAATCATATTGTATTTTAATGACGAGCTATAAGCTATCTAATGATTCTAAAAAGAGACTAGAAACAATGGTAAGAACCAATGATGGTTTTGAAATTGCAGAAGTAGATATGCAGTTAAGAGGCCCTGGAGATATGGAAGGAACAAGACAAAGCGGAATTCTAAATTTAAAATTATCTGATTTAACAAAAGACGGAGCCATATTGTCTAAAGCTAGAGATGTTGCGAAGTATGTTCTGGAAGAAGATGAAAATTTGTCACTCCCTAAAAATTTAAGTATCAGAAAGGAATTTATTTCACTTTATAAAAATGATGTAAATTGGAGTCGAATATCATGATGTTAACTATTCAGTTAGATTGGGAAAATGCATTAATAATGTTACCAATACTTGTTGGTGGAATATTTATCATAGCAGGAATAATAATGTTTCTTTTCCCTCCAAAGAAGATTAATAACCTTTATGGGTATAGAACACCAAGCTCAATGAAGAATCAAGAGAGATGGGATTTTGCACAATCATACTCTTCAAAATTGATGATAAAAATAGGAGTGATTTACTTTTCTACTTTCATTTTAGGGTTCTTTCTTAAGCCAAACAGTTTATTGGGAATTGTTTTAACTTTAATACTTTTTATAGCATTAGTGGTGATATTATTTATTAAAACTGAAAAGGCAATAAAAAGTAAATTTAGTAACAAGAATGAGTAACTTTTATAAAAATAAGTGGATATGGATTACAGGAGCTTCTTCAGGTATTGGTGAAGCATTGGCATTAGAGTTTGCTAAAAGTGGTGCTAACTTAATGCTGTTTGCTAGTAATCAAGAAGAGTTGTCTAGGGTTGTTAATGAATGTGTCAAGCATGGAGTAAAAGTAAATTCCTTTTTAGTTGATGTGTCTGATGAACAACAGGTTTATCAAGCTTGTGAAAAGGCATTTAAAATATCAAATTCAGTTGATTATAACTTGCTAAATGCCGGTTTAAGTCAAAGAGATAGTGTGGTGAATACATCAACAGAAGTGTTACATAAAATTATGGATGTAAACTTTTATGGAGCTGTTTATTTTGCCAAAGCCGTATTGCCACAAATGATAAAAAATGGAAGCGGACATTTTGGAGTAATGAGTAGTTTGGCGGGTAAGTTTGGATATTACGGA
>CALALS010000267.1 GCA_937925525.1 uncultured Flavobacteriales bacterium
TCATCATATTCTTGCTCAACCGCCATCATAAATATCATACCCACATTAGCTCCGGCTGAAAAATTTTGTCCTTCATTGTAAATAACTAAACCTTTATAATCTGCTTCAGCTAAATCTATGGCCTTATTAATTCCTTGAATAACCTCACCGCCAATGGTATTCATTTTAGTATGGAACTCTAAATTAAGAATACCATCACCTAAATCAGTAATGGTTGTTCCTGAGTTTTTCCATACAGTTTTAGAAGAACGGATGTTGTTTAATATCAGTAAATCCTCCGTTCCTTCAACAGTTTTGTATGATTTAGAAGCAATATCATAGTACTTCTTAGCTCCATCTTCAATTTTATAGAACGAATCATTGCCACCTTCTATCATTTCATTTACCCATGAAGCTACTTCAACACCTTCTTCCTTCATTTTTGCAATGGTATCTTTTACGCCTAATACATCCCACACTTCAAACGGTCCCATTTCCCAACCAAAGCCTGCATTCATAGCATCATCTACTTTGTAAATAGCATCAGATATTTCAGGAACACGATTAGATACATAGGCAAACAAACCATAGAATGATTTTCTGTAAAACTCACCAGCTTTGTCTTTAAAGTTAACCAGCAACTTCATTCTTTCTGCTAAATCATTCACAGGCTTAGAAGCTTCAAGCGCAGCAAATTTTACTTTTTGCTTTGGCTCATATTCCAGGGTCTTTAGATTAAGGGATAGAATCTCTGAAGAACCGTCTTTGTTTTTTTCTTTTTTATAAAAGCCTTGTTTGGTTTTAGAACCTAACCAGTTTTTATCCACCATTTGCTGAACATAACTAGGAATTTCAAACAACTTATTGGCTTCATCGTTCGGACAATTTTGACGAACACCATTGGCAACATGCACCAGTGTATCTAATCCAACCACATCACACGTTCTAAAAGTAGCGGACTTTGGTCTACCCATTACCGGCCCGGTAAGCTTATCTACTTCATCTACCGTTAACCCCATTTCTTCCACTAAATGAAACAAAGCCATAATAGAGTAAACACCTATTCTGTTAGCAATAAAAGCAGGGGTATCTTTACACAACACAGTGGTTTTACCTAAAAACTTTGTTCCGTAATCATCTAAAAACTCAACTACAGCTTTATCGGTTTTTGTAGAAGGAATAATTTCAAGAAGCTTTAAATACCTTGGCGGATTAAAAAAGTGAGTGCCACAAAAATGCTTTTGAAAATCTTCACTTCTTCCATCCAACATCATTTCAATAGGAATACCGGAAGTATTAGATGTAATTAATGTTCCCTCTTTCCTGTACTTTTCTACATTGGTAAATACTTTCTTTTTAATATCCAGGTTTTCTACAACAACTTCCATCACCCAATCACAATCAGCTATCTTTGGTAAATCATCATCAAAATTTCCGGTAGTTATTCTACTCGCAAAAGATTTTTTATAGATAGGTGACGGATTGCTTTTGAGCGCAAATTGCAATGCATCATTCACAATTCTGTTTCTAACAACCTTGTCTTCTAACGTCAAGCCTTTCGCCTTTTCAGCATCATTAAGTTCTTTGGGAACGATATCTAACAACAATACCTGTACACCTATATTAGCAAAATGACATGCAATTCTAGAACCCATAACTCCGGAACCTAAAATCGCCACCTTTTTAATTACTCGTTTGCTCATGTTTTATATTACTTTTAGTTCTTTATATTCACTTGTTAAATCACTTATCTTTTGTAATCCTTGAATCATCACCTCCATTTCCTTTTTATTAAACTTGGATATGATGGACTCGTTAAATCCTCTAACTACTTTTCTAGCTATCTTCCTTTTTTGAATGCCTAAATCAGTTAGGTAAATTCTAACCATTCTTTTATCTGTTTCATCCGGCTTTTTATAAATCAGCTTTTTTTCTTCCATACTTTTAAGTAACCTGCTCATGCTTGTTGCTTCCATTCCCATTAAAGGTGCTATTGAAGTAGCAGGTGTTCCTCCCTTTTCATCTATATATAAAAGAACAAAACCAATGGCCTGCGATATATCATGCTTCACGGCTATTTGATTATACATTTTAAATATACTGTGCCATGTTCTTTTAATATGAAAATCTATGGCTTCTTCCGGTTTCATATTTCTAATTATGAAACAAATATATAAAATTATATTATGCACGCATAATATATGGGATTTTTTTAATTATACTTTTGTAATATGAAAAAGATTGTAATAGTAGGAGCAGGATTTGGAGGATTAAAGCTAGCGCAAAACTTAAAGAATGAAAAAATTGAAGTCCTCTTAATAGATAAAAACAATCATCACACCTTTCAACCTCTACTTTATCAAGTGGCAACTGGGGGCTTAGAAGCTGACAGCATTGCGTATCCGATAAGAAGAATTTTCAGAAAACAAAAAAACCTCTCTTTTAGAATGGCTGAGGCATTAAAGGTTATTCATGAAAAAAACTTGATTGAAACAAGCATAGGAGAAATTAAATACGATTACTTGATTATTGCAATAGGAAGCACTAATAACTTCTATAATTTTAGCGATGTAAAGGATGATTTATTACCGCTAAAAAGTGTGAATAATGCACTTGACATGAGAAGTTATATTCTCCAAAACCTAGAAAATGCACACCAGGTAAAAGAAGAAAAGGAAGTAAAAAAAATAATGAGTATTGCTATTGTTGGTGGCGGTCCTACAGGAATTGAATTAGCAGGTGCGTTAGCAGAAATGAAAAAATACGTTATTCCAAAAGATTTTCCTGATTTAGATTTATCAAAAATGAATATTTATTTATTTGAAGCAGCTGAAAATTTATTGTCCTCTATGTCATCGCTAGCGTCAAAAGCAGCTGAAGGATACTTGGAAAAGCTAGGGGTAAACATTTATAAAAGCTCGAAAGTAAAAAGCTATATAAATGACCAACTTGAATTGGAAGACGGAACTACCTTCTTAACTTCCACTGTAATATGGACAGCAGGTGTAAAAGGAAATATGCTTGATGGACTTCCATCTGAAAGTATGCAAGGGAATAGAATATTAGTAAACGAATACAATCTTGTAAAAGGATTGCAAAATGTGTTTGCTATTGGAGATATTGCTTCTCATAAAGATAAGGAAAACCAAAATGGGTTGCCTATGCTGGCGCCTGTTGCCAATCAACATGGAGAACACCTTGCAAAAAACTTAATTAGAATTGAAAATGGGCTAAAACCAAAACCGTTTAAATATAATGACAAAGGCTCTATGGCAACTATAGGTAGAAAAAAAGCTGTAGTCGATTTCCCAAACAAAAGTATAAAAGGCTCCATTGCTTGGTTTATATGGCTATCTGTCCACATTGCCTCCCTTGTTGGATTCAGAAATAAGTTTGTTACGTTTCTTGACTGGTTTATCAATTACATCAATTATGACAGACCGCTCGGATTGATTATTAGAAAGTATAAAAGGAAATAATATAAGCAAAACAAAAACACAATAGTTTTGTTTAAAGAGCGATATGAAACTTTACTCACTTCTCATATTTAACCTGTTATTTGGAATAGTTTTATCCCAAAACAGCTCCATTAAAGGTAAAGTTACCAACTCCAAAAACAACGAGCCCATTCCCTTTTGTAATATAGCAATATATAATACCACTCTTGGAGGTTATACAAATGAAAATGGTAATTATGAAATTTCAAATGTACAACCCGGTATTTATACTGTAGAAATATCTAGTATTGGATTTAAAAATAAAAGACAAACTGAAGTCAAAGTCAGCTCAAGCAAACCAACTATTTTAAACATTTCATTAGATGAAGCTGCTGAGCAACTGGAGGCTTTTGAAGTAAAAACTTCACCTTTTGAAAAGAAAATAGAAAGTCCTATATCAAGAAAAACAATTACTAATACTGAGATTGAAAGAAATCCTGGAGCAAACAGAGATATTTCAAAAGTAATACAATCACTTCCGGGAGTTGCTTCAGGTGTTTCCTTTAGAAATGACATTATTATAAGAGGTGGAGCACCTAATGAAAATAGATTTTATTTAGATGGCATAGAAGTGCCAAATATAAATCACTTTGCAACACAAGGTTCTTCCGGTGGGCCAGTTGGAATGATTAACGTAAATTTTATAGATGAAGTTGAGTTTTATTCTTCTGCGTTTCCCTCTAACAGAGGAAATGCACTAAGCAGCGTTATGGAATTCAAACAAAAAGAAGGTAATACTGAAAAATTAATTACTACTTTTATGTTAGGTTCAAGTGATGCAGGGTTAACTTTTGATGGACCTTTGGGTAAGAAATCAAATTTCATTTTTTCAGCCAGAACATCCTATTTACAATTTCTCTTTGAAGCATTAAAATTACCTTTTCTACCAACCTATACCGACTTTCAATTTAAGAACAAAATTTACATCAATGAGAAAAACCAAGTTACGCTCATTGGGCTTGGAGCAATAGATGACTTTAGCCTTAACTCATCGGTAAACAATGGAGTTTCAGATAAGGAAATAATAGAAAGAAACAACTACATTTTAGGCAATATACCGGTAAGCGATCAATGGAATTACACCTTTGGAACCAATTGGAAACACTTTAATAAAAAAGGTTTTTATACAATAGTATTAAGTAGAAATCATTTAAATAATTCTGCCACTAAATATCTCAATAACGATGAATCAGACCCAAACAATCTTCTTTTAAAATACAATTCACAAGAAATTGAAAATAAATTTAGGATAGAGGAAAAAGTTTTTTTTGAAAGTTTTAGACTTGACTATGGAATAAATTATGAATATGCAACCTACACAAATTCAACTTTTAATAAAATAAGTATTGGAAATAGAGTTGATACTATTGACTTTAGTTCAACCCTCAATATTAACAAATATGGAGGATTTGTTCAGTTAAGTAAACGCCTATTTTCCGAAAGACTTGGGTTGTCTGTTGGATTAAGAGTTGATGGAAACGATTTTTCAAGTGAAATGAGCAACCCATTGCAGCAGTTTTCACCCAGACTATCTTTAAGCTATTCACTTACCGAAAAAATAAATATAAATGGGAACATTGGTAGGTATTATCAACTACCGCCTTATACTGTTTTAGGATACAGAAACAATAGTAATGAGCTGGCAAATAAAAACATTAAATACATTTATAATGACCACTATGTTTTAGGGATAGATTATTTAAGTCGTTTCGACTCCAAGATAGCTATTGAATCATTTTACAAAAACTATAACCAATATCCCTTTTTAACAAATGATTCCATTAGTCTTGCAAACCTTGGTGCTGATTTTGGAATAATTGGAAATGAGCCTGCAACATCTAGTTCAAAAGGAAGAAGCTATGGAGTAGAATTTCTTTACCAACAAAAAATGTTTAAAGGCTTTTTTGGAATTCTTGCTTACACATTTGTTAGGAGTGAGTTCACAGATAAGAACAATAACTATATTCCATCCTCATGGGACAACCAGCACTTATTATCTTTAACTGCTGGAAAAAAACTAAAGAAAAACTGGGAAATAGGCTTTAAGTTTAGATATTTAGGTGGAACACCATATACACCTTTTGATGCTTATACTTCATCATTACGACAGGTGTGGGATGTAAACAATCAAGCAGTGCTTGACTACAACAAAATTAACTCAGAAAGGCTTTCTGCATTTCATCAATTAGATGTTAGGGTTGACAAAAAATATTATTTTAAGAAATCTTCGCTAAACATCTACTTTGATATTCAAAATTTGTATAACAATACTGCTGAACAACCTAGTTTTCTTTTACCCGTTTTAGAAAACAACACAATTAAAACTTTAGAAGAAGACCCTAATAGATATGAATTAAAAGAGGTGGAAAACCCTACCGGAACTGTTTTACCAAGTATTGGTATTATGTGGGAATTTTAATTCCTTTTAAGCACTTTTTTTCCGATGTAAAAAAACAACATGATTAGTACAGAGCCCAAAAATGCTAAAGCCATATCCTTTTGTGCATCCCAAATATCTCCTTGTGTTCCTAAATAAGCTATACCTTGCTCCGGGAAAAAAATATCTGCAACGGCCCACTCTACCAGCTCGTAAGCACCACTAAAAGAAAGGGTTATTTCACACGGCAATGACCAGCTTACCCAATTCGGAAATTTAAAATAATTCTTAAACCAATCTCGTAATGGGTAGGCAATCATAAAACCAAAACTAAAATGTACTATTCTATCGTAATGATTTCTTTCAAATCCAAATTCATCCATTAACCAATATCCAAAAGGATTTTCGGCATAGGTATATTTAGCTCCGTAAATATGCAAACACAGGTAAACAAAAATGAATGTATAGGTTAAATCAGAAAATTTAAATTTTCTGTACGAAATCATTAATCCACCCAAAAAAATAAAAACCAATGTATTTTCAAGAAACCAATTGGCTAAATCATGAGTTCCTATTAAAGTTGAAAGCCATAATAAGACGAAAACACAAAGATAAACAAGTGGGAGTTTTGAGGCTACCTGATCAGAGGTAGAAGCGGTTGTAAACTTCATATTAATTAATAATTATTTTTTCAATCAATACATCATCCTCACTTTTTAATCGAATAAAATAATTACCCGGCTTAAAATCCGAAACGTCTATTTCAATATTATTATTCATATTTCCATCAAATACTAATCTTCCTGAAACATCGGTGATATGCAGTAAATAATCTTTTGAATTATTCACAGATATGGTCAATTTACCTCTTGCGGGATTAGGGAAAACACTTAAACCGGCTTTAACAATTGACTCTTTAATTGAGCCAGGCATATCATTTAATACTAAAAATCGATAGTCTTCAGTTTCCCCTGTTGAAGAAGCGTCACAAGAACCTGTAAAAGCAGGAGCTGTCCTAACTCTCATAATCAGAGTGTCAAGATTAGCTGTTGCAGGAACACCTACTCTAATGGTTACACCTGTTTCGTAGGAAGCTGAAGTATAAATGTTTTCTGACACACTAAAAATAGAATCTTTATTCCAGTCTACCCAAACTCCAATTTTAGAAATAGTATTCTTATTTAATGCCACTCTTAAGTCAAAACTGTCTAAGCGATATTCAGCTACTAAGAAGTTTTTATAAAAAGCATAATTGTTATCCTGAGTGTTACAGTTTGTTCCGGCATTAGAAAAGTTTTGAACTGCCCCAGACGTAACAACTGAATCAATATAATTTGGCTGTGTAACACAATCAGCCGCAATAGTAGGATGGCAAAATACCCCTTGGCCATTTAATTGAAAAACAGTAAAAAATAATAAGGGAAAAATGAGTAATAGTTTTTTCATAGTCAATTGTTTAGAAAATAAATATAGGGAATTTATTTTAACAAATGAACATTACCAACATAGTGGTACTCACGACCGTTTCGATCCCAGCATTTAGCAAGATATTGATAAACACCGGTAGGAGCTATTTCAGAACCACCTTTTACTATTCCATTCCACCCTACTTCTGTACTAGTTGTTTCAAATACAATGTGCCCCCATCTATCAAAAACATATAGTTCATATTCTTTAGCAGCATAAACTCTTGGCCACCATACATCATTTAATCCATCTCCGTCAGGAGTAAAAGTATTGGGTGGATAAAAAGTGAATTCAGGACGAACAAATACTTTTTTTACCAAAGTATCAGTACAACCATAATCATTAACAACCACTTGCATAGGGTAAACCCATCCGGTATCCTGGTAAGTATGTTCTATAGTCGCGCAAATAGAATATTTTGTTCCATCACCGGGAAACAACTCACAAGAAATGTTGTCTTTTGACTCATCAAAAAAAGTAATATAGGGTTCCCATTCCCACACTTCATCAGGAGTAAAAGAAAAACCTGCAGTAGGAACAGGGTAAACATGAATAGCATTTTGAAGATATGATGAAAGCGTATCTATACAACCACTGGTTGTCATAATAGTTACAGAAACATCATAAAATCCAGGTTCATTGTAATGATGTAACGGAGCGGCTTGGGAGGAATAAGTTCCGTCTCCAAAAGACCATAAATAGGTAAGTGGTGTTTGAGCTGTTGAGCTATCATAAAACTGCACTGCTAAAATGGGGCAACCCTCCGTTGTTCCTAGTTGAAAATCCAATTCCGGATTGGCTATTACTTCAACGGTATCAGTATATTCCTTGACACAGGTAAAATCTGTATAGGTTAGTTTAACAACATGCTTACCCGTTTGCGTAAATTGAATGTTTTGAGGGTTTTGTTGAGTACTTGAAATAGGTGTGGCGTAACTGCCAAAATCCCAATTAAATTGAGTACTTGGTTCAAAATTCCCGCCTGCAAAAAAGTCAAAAGAATTTCCGTTAAAACATTGTATAGCCGGAGCATTAAAGTGAGCTTTTAACTTTGGGTACACTGTAAATGTATTAAATGATGTATCAGCACAAGGCCAGCCGGGATTGGCAATTAGCATAACGGTATAAGTTCCCGAATCAGAATAAGTAAAAGTAGGGTTAATTTGAGTAGAAGTATCGTTAGGGTTTTGTGGATCTCCAAAATCCCAAAAATAAAAAGATGAGTTTTGGCTATTATTTTGAAATGATACTGTTAAACCATCACAAAAAACAGTTTGATTAGCAACCGCTGCTAAAATTGTCATATTACAATTTGCCACATTAAACTGAAAATCTCTTCTTGTTTCTCCTAATAAGACTCCGTTTCTATATTCCTCAACTCTCACGCCAACCACAAACTGACCTAGTCTATTTGGAGTTCCTGTCATTAAACCTGTTGAAGAGTTAACTGCCATTGCAGGAGAAGCATCCATTTGGTAAGTATCAGAATATCCTGCTGCCCAAACTATATTAGTAAATGCCGGAGCTGAAGGAGGGTTTGGAGCAGGTGCACCCGGGTTACCACCATGAAAAGGGCGACAGAAAGAGTAAACTAATGAGTCACCGTCAGGGTCTGTTGCAGAATGGTCAAAATTTAACGCATCACCCATACATAATGCAATGGGTGGAAACTGTTTAAACCTGGGACTGCTGTTACAGTTATCATTTGCAGGAATATGAGAATGGTATGTATTTCCGTAATTACCCGGATTTACAATATTCAAAATAGTTGGGTTTCTACAACATCTTTGATAAACAATATCGTAACCTGCCGGGTTTGGAGGCAAATTAATTGTTGTTTTATAGACCGCCTCTTGCACACAAATGTTTGGCGGCACCACCAAGCAAGGATTATTAATTACCACAGGAATATTGGTAGCACCGGGAAAAGCCACATTTACAACTTGTTTTAAAGTTCCATTTCCAAAATAAATACCTATTGCCGCATTGGGGTCAAAAGGAGTTCCATTTGTATTGGATGCGCCACAATCTCGATACACTTTTAATGTGATTTCATAATTATTTGAACCCAAGCAAGTGTAATACAACTCACCTCCAACTAAGTGCGTAGCAGAGGCTCCCACTGAGAGAAAAAAGGCAGATATGAATAGTATTAGTCGGTTCATTTAACTATTGCCAAATATACTAAAAACAAAGGTTGTTTTTTATTTTTTCACTCCCCTTAATTTCACATTTTTAATCCTTTATGGGAATTCTAATACCGATTATCTGAAAATAAGTGCCGATTATGAATTAACATTCCTTAACATTAAATCTTAATCTGCTTTACAATTAAATCTCATCTTTGAAGTTATCCAACCAAAACTAAATCTACTATGGAACAAGAACAATCATTTTTTGAAAAAATGCGAAACTGGGTAAAAAATTCAGTTACTATTCGCTTACTTACTATCGGTTTTTTAATTCTTCTTTTACTTATACCCGTGAGTATGGTAGAAGATTTAATTAGGGAACGAGAATACAGGCAAATGGATGTTGCCGCTGAAATTGGCTCGAAATGGGGAAATGAGCAATCCATAAACGGATTAATATTGACGATACCCCATTTACAATACTCTAAAATTTATAATGAAAAGACTAAAGAGTATGAGTTTGTTACCACTACGGCTTATGCTCACTTTTTACCCGAAGAATTAGATATAAATGGAGTAATCAATCCAGAAAAAAAGCACAGAGGAATTTATGAGGTGGTTGTATATAATGCCAACTTAAAGTTAAATGGACATTTTAACTATCCTGACATTCATGAGTTAGGGCTGAAAGAAGAAAATATGCTTTGGGATGAAGTCTTTGTTTCTATTGGTATTTCAGACTTAAGAAGTATTAAAGAAAGCGTAAAGGTAAATTGGAATGGAAAGGCAATTCAGTTTAATCCAGGAGTTGAAAGCAATGATGTTATCTATTCAGGATTAAGTACAAAGGTCCCTTTAAAAATGGATTCTGCCAAGAGTGATAAAATCAACTTTTCTCTTGACCTTGTAATGAATGGAAACTCTAGATTATTCTTCACTCCTGTTGGAAAAGAAACAAAAGTAAATCTTTCATCTACATGGAAAGACCCAAGCTTTGACGGAGCATTTTTACCCGATCCGGACTCGCAAGATTTCACAAATGGCTTTAAAGCAGAATGGAAAGTCATTCACTTAAACAGACCATATCCTCAAGCATTTAAAGGAAAAGCAAACGGAATGACAGAATCAGAATTTGGAGTAAATTTAATTATGCCGGTAGATCATTATTCAAAAAGTATGCGCTCGGCAAAATATGCGGCACTATTCATTACGCTTACTTTTTTGATTTTCTTCTTTGTTCAAATTATTAATAAAATCAGAATTCATCCTATTCAATACATTATTGTTGGGCTTGCGTTATGTGTTTTCTATACTTTATTAATTGCTATTTCTGAGCACCTGTCTTTCGAAATTGCCTATCTAATATCTAGTGTTGGTATTATTGGTTTAATAACTGCCTACACTAAAAGCATATTTAAACACAACAGACTTACCGCAATGATTGCTTTAATATTAGTAATTCTTTACACCTTTATTTACAGTATTATTCAAATTCAAGATTATGCTTTACTGATGGGAAGTATTGGATTATTTATAACGCTAGCAATACTTATGTATCTAACTAGAAAAATAGACTGGTACAACCCGAATAAAAACGAATAAAATAAATTTCATAAATTTGAGTTAGCCTTCTTTGTATAGAAGGCTTTCTTTTTATGAGTAAAAATTTACTTTTCAATAATTCAAATAGGTTATATAGAATTTTAGTACGTTTAAATTCTTACCAGAAGCTTACAGCACATGCCATAAGTCATGGAATAAGCTTAAAAAATTTAGCTATATCTCAATTTCCTTACTTGTTTAAGGATTCTTTAGAGCCTCCAATAGTTTCTTTGGAGTTTACGAATTATTGTAATCTAAAATGTTTGTACTGTACCAGTTCTTACGAAAAGAGAAACAAGGGTTTTATGAGCGATGAAGTTTTCAAAAAAGTATTCGATAGCTTAAAAACAATGAAACCAACTCGAGTACAAATAGTTGGTAATGGAGAATCTACTATACACCCAAAGTTCGATAAATATATTTCAGAGTTATCGAAAATAAAACACTACGTATCGATTGTAACAAATGGAAATTTCATAAAAGAAGATATTGCCGAAAAACTCGTTCGTTCAAACATAAAATTAATTGATTTTTCAATTGATGCAGGAGGAAAGGAAGCATATGAAACGTCAAGAAAAAATGGTAATTATGATAAAGTTATCGAAAACCTACTTAAATTAAAAGCAGCAAAAAAAAAGTATTATTCTGATTGTGTAATAAATATTCGAATAATGGTAAGACCCTCACAAATGGGTTCTTATAAAAAAGAAATGGAATTTTGGAAGAATTACGCTGATAGAGTAATGCCACAATTTTTAGTTCATATAAACAACACAGAATACTCCCATGACTTATTTAAGCCGATTCAGAAAAATCAAAACTCATTTCCAAAATGTTCTTTACCCTTTAAACATATTGAAGTTAGGCATAATGGTGATGTGTTACTTTGCTATCACTCAGCATACCAACTTAAAAATGAAGCAGGTTTAAAAATAGACAATGTATTAAATAAAAGTATAACAGAGCTTTGGAATAGCAACATAATGAAGCAATATCGTAACGCCCATAGAACAAGGAAGGAAAAGGAAATGCCTATCTGTTTAGGTTGCTCAGGGTGTTGATAAATCATAAATTTTACCATAACATTTTGGCATGCTATTCGTATATTTATTGGAGAATTTTAAATCTTATTTGTTATGAAGTTTATTAGCGAAACATGGTTAACTGAGGGCCCCATAGATTTTGAATACAAAAAATATATTTTACTTGCCTACCTAAAAGATATTAAAGCAGAATTTACCCAAGGTAAGCTTTATCCCTACTTTTCTGACTTAATTCTTCACTATAATAATCTTATTCGACTCAAAGAAGAAAAGGAAATTATTGTTCAGGGCTTTTCTAAAGAAGTAAAAGGAATTGACCTGGAGAATTTAAAAATCACCTACAAAACCATTTTAGAAGATGATGAATTAATGAAAGAAACAAAAGATATTATTGAATATGCCCTTCCGTTAATTCACTCTAAAATTACCGATGCCAAAAAGATTTATGAAATAGTAGAAGAAAACTTTGAAGTTGATGAAATTGGTATTTCTCCGCTTTATAAAAAAGATGGCTATATGCTCTTACATCATGATACTACTAATCATTTAAATATTTATCAGTATAGTATTTCAAATGTATACAACCAAGAGTCGTATCAGGTTTTACAAACCCATTTCGTAAAACAAATTAAAAAGACAATTTCAAAAACATTTAGAGACATAAAAGTTGATTTAGTGAGAGAAAACAAGCAACTACCGAATCCTGTCGCTTACCTCTTTCATTACAAACTAGACTTACCATTAAATGAAACGATATTACCTATTGCCAAGAGAATACTATTAAAATCACATCTTTAGATAGACGTCCTCAATTTGATTTTACCTTAATTTTTTATATATTTTGGGCTCAACCAAAAATATATATACATGGAAAAATCAATTGTAAGTGTTCATCATACTTATTCAGATGCAGTAGATGCAGTCAAAAAATTAGTTGATAATGGATTATCACCCAATAAAATCTCTATTTTAGGTAAGGCAAGTGATATAGAGAATCACATTCACCTAAATAATTCTTCAAGTAGCAAGGTTGCTCCTGTTGCTGTTGGTGCCGGGATTGGCTCTCTGACAGGGCTTTTAGTAGGCGTTGGAGTATTTGCGGTTCCCGGATTAGGTTTTTTATATGGTGCTGGAGCAATTGTTGGAGCAATTGCCGGCTTTGATTTTGGCTTAATAGGTGGAGGCGTTGTAAAAATCATTGAAACAATTGCTTCAGACGAGCATAAACACACTCTTAAAGAATACATAGAATCAAACCACTACATTGTAGCTTATTCGGGTAAGGAAAAGGAAAAAGCAATTGATCTTTTAAAGTCCAGTAATGCAGAAGATGTATTTGTTTAGTATATAACTACAAAGACATTTTTAAAGTAAATTAATTTTACTTTTGCCAACAATTATGTGGGCAATTATTAACTTTTTTCAAATTCTCATTATTTTCCTTTGGACCGCAGTTTGTGGTATCCTTACAGTTGTCCTTTCTGCTCTCACATTTTTTAACTATTACCAAATAAGTGGATTTATTGGTAGAAATATTTGGAGCCCGGTATTGCTTTTTGTTTCCGGAATACGAGTTAAAATATCTGGAAAAGAACACATAGATACTTCTAAAACCTACATCTATGTTGCCAACCATGAATCGTTGTATGACATTCCTGCTTTGTTTAATAAGTTACCCGTTTTCGTTAGTTTTTTAGCCAAAAAGGAATTAAAAAAAGTTCCGTTTATGGGGTGGGCTATGATGGCTTCCGGTTATATATTCATTGATAGAAGTAACCGAGAGAAAGCAAAAGAAAGCCTACAAAAAGCCGGAGAAGAAATTAAAAGCGGTAAAAATGCCATTATCTTTCCAGAAGGTACAAGAACAAAAACAGGTAAGATGGGGCTTTTTAAAAGAGGAGCTTTTTTATTGTCTAAAGAAACAGGAATTGAAATTATACCTATATCCATTAAAGGCGCACGTGAATGTTTAGCTTCAGGCTCATACAAAATAAGACCCGGAAAAATTCAGATAAACATTGGCTCGCCAATTTCGCCAAATAACTATGAAAACACAACTGTAGAAGAATTTGCAAATGTGGTAAGAGAAGTCTGTTTAAAATTAAGAGAAAACAATTGATGAATGCAGAAATAATAACCATTGGAGATGAAATTCTTATTGGTCAAACAGTTGATACCAATTCTGCATGGTTAGGAGAAAAGTTTTTAGAGATTGGCGTCAGAGTAAGGCAAATCACCTCTGTTCAAGATAAAAGAGAACACATTGTAAAAGCTTTAGATGAAACACTAGAAAGAGCTGATGTAATTATTTTAACCGGAGGGTTAGGCCCAACTAAAGATGACATTACCAAAAATACCTTAGCCGAATACTTTCATACAGAACTTGTTATCAATGAAGAAGTACTTAAAGCTATAGAAGACTATTTTGCTAAAAGGAGTAGGAAAATGCTGCAAGTAAACATTGATCAGGCAAAGCTACCTAAAGATTGTAGAATAATTCGGAATTATCATGGCACAGCATCCGGTATGTGGTTTGAAAAAAATGGTAAAATAGTGGTTTCTATGCCCGGAGTTCCTTATGAAATGAAAGCAATGATGGAAGATGAGGTTATTCCTAGCCTTAAGGATAGGTTTAATCTTCCTACTATTTATAAGAAAACCGTCCTAATTCAAGGAATCGGTGAATCATTTATAGTTGACAGAATAAAAGATTGGGAAGAAGACGTAGAAAAGTTAAATATTGATTTAGCCTACTTACCCTCTCCCGGCTTGGTGAAAGTCAGATTAATGGCCATTGGAAATGAAATAAACATTCAAAACATCAACCAAAAAGCAGAAGAATTATATAACAGAATGCAACCCTACGCATTTGGATACAATGTTGATTCCCTGCAGCAATTAATAGGGAAAATGTTACTGGAAAGAAAAGCTACAATCTCTACAGCCGAAAGTTGTACCGGTGGAAATATTGCAAGGCTGATTACAGCCGTTTCAGGAAGTTCCAACTACTATTTAGGTTCAATTGTTTCCTATGCTAATGAAGTAAAATCAAGTGAATTAGGCGTTGATAAAAGCATCCTTAAAAAACACGGAGCAGTTAGTCAGGAAGTAGTGGAGCAAATGGCAAAAGGTATTTTGCAAAAATTAAACACAGATTATTCTATTGCAACTTCAGGAATAGCAGGACCGGATGGCGGAACCGAAGAAAAACCGGTAGGCACTATTTGGATTGCGGTTGCAGATAAAACTAGTGTTTACTCCAAAAAATTCACCTTCGGAGATATCCGAGAGAGAAACATAATCATCTCCTATTTAACACCATTAAACAATCTTAGCAATAAAATTTTAAATAAACTTTGAAGTTAGGTGAATATTTCCGTTATTTGCACCCCTTAAATTTAATGCGATATGGCGAACATTTGTCAAATTACCGGAAAAAAAGCGATTGTTGGGAACAATGTATCTCACTCTAACATTAAAACAAAAAGAAGATTTTACCCGAATCTTCAAAAGAAGAAATTCTTTTTTGAAGAAGAAAACAAATGGGTTACGCTTAAAGTTTCTACAGCAGGTATTAGAACCATCAACAAAATTGGTTTAAAAGCTGCTTGGGAAAAAGCTAAAGAAAAAGGTTACGTAAAGTAACACTACAATATTGGTACAATTTTTAAGGCTGTCTGGTTTAGATAGCCTTTTTTATTTACTAATTTTACACTTAATGAAATAAAATTATTCTGTCGGCAGTCATGCTGAGCGGAGTCGAAGCATGATGTTAAAAGCCCCACACTTCGACTTCGCTCAGTGTGACATATATAAATAACATATAATGAATAAAGCTTTAACACTTATATTGTTGGTCTTGTCACCTTGTTTCTTAATTCAAGCACAAGAAGACATTTCCGTTCATCAACCCAAACATCTGGAATATTATAATTACGATGACGACCTGTTATCCAAAGAATTTCATGCAGAACGCAGAGAAGCATTAAGAAAGCTATTACCCGAAAATTCCGCAGCCGTAATATTTGCCAATCCGGTAAGAAACCGTTCTAATGATGTAAACTATGAATATCACCAAGACCCTAACTTTTATTACCTGACAGGTTTAAGAGAACCCAATGCAGTAATCATTATTTTCAAAAACCCGCAAAAGTTTGACTCCATTATCACCAATGAAATCATTTTTATGCAAGACCGCAACCCGAAGTTTGAAGTCTGGGACGGAAGAAGGTTAGGTGTAAAAAATGCTTCCTCTTATTTGGGAATAAAAACAGCTATTTCCAATCAAGACTTTGCCACCTTTGAGTTTAATTTTGATAAACTTAAAGGTCTTTTTTACATCACGCCCGAAGATGATGTTAGAGATGATAAAACAGACAAAGGCGATTTACATTCCATGCTCAAATACTTTAACCAAAAAATTGAAAATGTAGAACACGCTACTTCAAGAAAATTACCTGAGCTAATGGCAATACTCAGGGAAATTAAACAAGCCGAAGAAATTGAATTAATGACAAAAGCCATCAACATTACCTGTGATGCACAAATTGAGTTGATGAAAGCTTTAAAGCCGGGAATGACAGAATATCAGTCAGAAGCTATTATAGAATACGTATTTAAAAAGCATGGTTCAGAATATACCGGATTTCCTTCTATTTTGGGTGGAGGAGAAAATTCTTGCATCCTGCATTATACCACTAACAGAAAACCTCTAAAGGGTAATCATTTATTGGTTTCGGACATTGGTGCAGAATATCACGGATATACGGCAGACGTTACCAGAACTTTACCCGTTGACGGTAAATTTTCAGAAGAAGAAAAAACCATTTATAACATTGTTTTAGCAGCTCAAACAGCAGGCATTGAAGCTTGTAAAGCAGGAAATAAGTTTTGGGACCCCAATGGAGCCGCAACATCCATTATTGCCAAAGAATTAGTGAAACTAGGCATTATTGAAAAAGAATACGAAGTAAAAAAATACTTTATGCATGGCACTTCTCATTATTTAGGCTTAGATGTGCACGATGCCGGATTGTACGGACCTTTAATGCCTGGAACGGTAATTACCGTAGAACCGGGAATTTATATAGCCGAAGGTTCCGATTGCGACCCAAAATGGTGGAATATTGGTATTAGGATTGAGGACGATATTATGATTACCGAAGCAGGCCCGGTAAATTTATCCGCCAAAGCGCCCAGAACCATAGAAGAAATAGAAAAATTAATGGCTGAACCAAGTATTTTTGATTGATTTAAATAATGAGTATTAAAGAACAATTAAATAAACAAAAAGAGTTAATCTTTGATGACGGTGATGTTGGTTTATGCCTATACAAAGTAAGATCAATATTCAATAAATATTATGACGAAAAAGAAGCAAAAGAAAGATATGACTTATTATTTGATAGATGGAGTGACAATAGTGGCAATTACGGGTTTAGTGATTCAAGATACAAACGAGATCATATAGCTGGTTTGCTTGGAATTATGATAGAAGAAATACCTGACAATGCAATAAATAAAAGTCCAAAAGACAACGGGAATTATATCGATGAGCAAATAATATTAGATCTAGAAAAATTATCAGAAAAGTCAGTCTATAAAATTGATTATTTAGTTAAAATATGTAATGAAATTAACTCCTCATACCAAAATAAAAACTACTTTGCTGTTACAATTCTTACCAGAAGCATTATTGATATAACTCCTCCAATATTCGGTAAAAATAAGTTTACTGAAGTAGTAAGCAATGTATCATTAGAATCAAGTCATCGTAAACAATTAGACACATTACAAAATTCGCTACGTAATTATGCAGATGGCTGTTTACATATTAGATTAAATAAATCTCATCCCTATCCAACTAAAGCAAACTCCAATTTTAAAAGTGAAATAGGTATATTACTAGAATTGATAAAAGAGGAGCTAACAAAGAATCAATAATTCAAAATCATTACTTTTTATCTATTTTTATTACAAAAGTTATAATTAATTATTACATTTGCGTCCCAAAATTTAACAACAATGGCAAAAAAGGGTAACAGAGTACAGGTGATTTTAGAGTGTACTGAGCATAAAAACTCAGGAAAACCTGGTACTTCAAGATACATTACTACTAAAAACAAAAAAAACACACCTGATAGATTAGAGTTAAAGAAATTTAACCCTATCCTTAAAAAGGTTACTGTTCATAAAGAAATTAAATAAAATAAGTCATGGCTAAAAAGGTTGTTGCAACATTAAAGAAAGAAGGTGGAAGAAACTTCTCTAAAGTAATTAAAATGGAGCGTTCACCTAAAACCGGTGCATACGTTTTTAAAGAAGAAATGGTAACTACTGATAAAGTAGATGATTTCTTCAAAAACATGAAATAATAATTACACAATATTTATAGGAAGCTCCATTCTTGAGATTGGGGCTTTTTTTTTAACTAGCAAATGGGAGTATTTAGTTTTTTATCGAAAGACAAAAAAGAAAAGCTGGACGAAGGTTTGAACAAAACCAAGGAAAGTTTTTTCGGCAAGCTCTCCAGGGCAGTTGTCGGTAAATCAACCGTAGATTCAGATGTTTTAGATAGTCTGGAAGAAATACTAGTAACCTCAGATGTTGGTGTACAAACTACTCTTAAAATTATTGACAGAATTGAAGAAAGAGTAGCCAAAGACAAATACTTAGGAACAGACGAGCTCAACAAAATACTAAGAGAAGAAATTGCTGCTCTCCTCACTGAAAACAACACTATAAGCTATACTGATTTTGAATTACCAAAAGACACCAAACCTTATGTTATTATGGTTGTGGGTGTAAACGGTGTAGGCAAAACCACCACCATTGGTAAACTAGCCAGTCAGTTCAAAAAGAAAAACCTAAAAGTAGTATTAGGAGCAGCCGATACGTTTAGAGCCGCTGCAGTTGACCAGCTTAAAATTTGGGGTGAAAGAGTGGGCGTTCCCGTTATTAATCAGGGAATGAATGCTGACCCTGCTTCAGTTGCATACGATACACTTGCTCACGGAAAAGCAAACGATGCAGATGTAATTATTATAGATACAGCAGGAAGATTGCATAATAAAATTAACTTAATGAATGAGTTAAGTAAGATTAAGAATGTGATGCAAAAAGTTATTCCTAATGCACCGCATGAGATTTTATTGGTACTAGATGCCTCAACCGGTCAAAATGCTATTGAACAAGCCAAACAATTTACCAAAGCCACTGAAGTGAATGCTTTAGCATTGACTAAACTTGACGGCACAGCAAAAGGCGGAGTAGTTATAGGTGTATCGGATATGTTTAAAATACCAGTAAAATACATTGGAGTTGGCGAAGGAATTGATGACTTACAACCTTTTCATAAAGAAGAGTTTGTGGATTCATTTTTTAGAAAGTAGTGATTAGTTATTTGTCATTTCGAACAAAGTGAGAAATCTCAGAGATAACTCTTATTCATTTGGTATGACAATAGTTTTATTTATAATTAAGTTTTTCTCCCCTTTGGGGAGATGAGAGGGGTAATGAAAACCAAAACACTCAAAAAACATAAAGTCAATGTAGTTACGCTAGGCTGCGCCAAAAACATCTTTGATTCAGAAGTGTTGATGGGGCAACTAAAAGCAAATAAGTTTGAGGTAGAGCATGAATCTTCATCCGATGATTGTGGAATTGTAATCATTAATACGTGTGGATTTATTGACAATGCAAAAGAAGAATCCATCAATACAATTTTGCAATTTTCAGAAGCAAAAAAAGATGGTTTTGTAGATAAAGTTTACGTTACAGGTTGTCTTTCTGAACGCTACAAACCTGAGCTCTCATCCGAAATAGACAATATTGATGCTTGGTTTGGCACTAAAGAACTTCCTTCACTACTTAAAACACTAAAAGCTGATTATAAACATGAGTTGGTTGGAGAACGTTTATTAACCACCCCAAAACATTACGCTTACTTTAAAATCTCTGAAGGATGCGACAGACCTTGTAGTTTTTGCGCAATTCCCATTATGAGAGGAAAACATGTTTCTACTCCCATTGAAGAACTAGTCGCAAGAGCAAAAGACTTGGCTAAACAAGGAGTAAAAGAACTCATCATTATAGCACAAGACTCCACCTATTATGGTCTTGATATTTACAAAGAAAGGAAACTGGCAGAATTGTTAAACAAACTTTCAGAAGTGGAAGGTATTGAATGGCTAAGATTGCATTACGCTTTTCCTTCAGGGTTTCCTAAAGATGTAATAGACGAAATAGCCAACAATCCGAAAGTTTGTAATTACTTGGATATTCCTTTACAGCATGGAACAACCAAAATGCTAAAATCTATGCGAAGAGGCATTACCCGAGAAAAAACAGATGAACTTATTGCAGAAATAAGAACAAAAGTACCGAATATAGCTATTAGAACTACCTTAATTTGTGGCTATCCAGGCGAAACTGAGGAAGACTTTAATGAACTGAAAGAATGGGTAAAAACCATGAAATTCGACAGACTGGGAGTTTTTACGTATTCACACGAAGAAAATACGCATGCTTTTCTGCTAGAAGATGATGTTCCTCAAGAGGTAAAACAACAGCGAGCCAATGAAATTATGGAAATACAGAGAGGTATTTCAATGGAATTGAATCAGGATAGAATTGGAAAAACCTATAGGGTTTTAATTGATAAAGTAGAAGGTGATAATTTTATAGGAAGAACAGAGTTTGACTCTCCTGATGTAGACAACGAAGTATTAATCAGTACAAAAGACACCTATCTTAGAATTGGAGATTTCGCTACCATAGAAATTACCGATGCTACAGAATATGATTTGTTTGGAATCACCAAATAAATCAATTTTTCCTACCTTCACCTCTCAAAATTATTTACTCAATGGAAAGTATTTTATTTGAAAAAATTGGAGGCGTTGCAAAAATCACTTTAAACCGCCCTAATGTTTTTAATTCATTTAACAGAGAAATGG
>CALALS010000268.1 GCA_937925525.1 uncultured Flavobacteriales bacterium
CTATGTTTTTCGAAACAAAAAATAGTTTTAAAACTAAAAAAGCGATTAAAAGAAATATGAAACTAAGTGGAACACCAAAAGCCATCCATTGCGTAAAAGTAATCGGTTCAAAATCTTGTAAATGTCTGCTGTAAAAATCCATAAATACCATGTTTGGAGCGGTTCCAATCATAGTGGCGGTTCCGCCAATGGAAGAGGCAAAAGCAATTCCCAATAAATATGCTTTAACAAGAGAGTCATCAGCTTTAGTATCGTTTTCCTGAATTTTTTGAATAACCGCTAAAACAGCCGGAAACAACATTAACACTGTTGCCGTATTTAATATCCACATCGATAAAAAATAACTGACAAACATAAATCCAAATAATAATCGGCTAGGGGAGTTGCCTATTTTGAGAATAAGAAAAAGGGCAATACGTTTATGTAAATTCCATTTCTCCAGGGCGAAAGACATTAAGAATCCGCCAATAAATAAAAAAATAACCTGACTCATATAGAGCGGAGCAGTTTCTGAAATGCCCATAATTCCAAAGAATGGAAATAGAATTACCGGGAGTAGTGCTGTAAAATAAAGAGAAATAGATTCAGTAATCCACCAGTAAGCCATTAGTATTGCAATTCCTCCGGTGGCTGCTAAAATAAAAGAGTGGTATTCTTGCAAAAGCAAAAATGAGACTACTCCCAATAAAGGACCTGTAATTATTTTTAATGCTTTTACCACTAAATGAAATCTTTAGGCTAAGATAGTTTTTTAAGCAAAATACTCTGAATGAATGGCCGGAATAAAAATATTATTGAAGCCATTTTCTTTTAAAGTGTCTTTAAAAGTTTCTTGTGCATCTTTATCTCCGTGAACTAAAAATACTTTTTCAACTTTACCGGCATCTATGAATTTCAGGTATTTGATAATTTCATTGTAATCTCCATGAGCACTGTAGGAATCAATAACCTTAACGTCTGCATTTACTTTATAATCATCTCCAAATATTTTTACTTCATCATCACCGTTTCTTAGTTTTCCTGCCAATGATAGTGGTTCTGCATAGCCTACAATTAAAATAGTGTTTTCCGGTTTGGTAATGTTATGCATAATATGATGCTTTACCCTTCCTGCTTCTGCCATACCAGATGCAGAAATGATGATGCAAGGCTCTTTGCTAAAGTTTAAAAGCTGTGAATCCTTTTTATTGTTGATGTATATTAAATCTTCAAAACCGAAAGGGTCTTTTCGCTCTTTCATTAAATCTTTAACTTTTTGATTTAAAAGATTGGAGAATTTTTTGGTGATGTTAGTAGCATTAACAGACAGTGGACTATCAACATAAATTTTCACATCAGGCAATAGCCCTTTTAAGTCAAGCTTATTCAGAGTAAATACAATTTCTTGTGTTCTGCCCAAGCTAAATGAAGGGATTATTAATTTTCCCTTTTTGTTTTTACATGTTTCAATTACAGCTTCAAGCAATTCTTTTTCGGCATCAATAATATCTGTGTGAAGTCTGTTTCCGTAAGTAGATTCACAAATTAAAATATCCGGTTGAGGAAATGGCTCAGGATCCTGTAAAAGAATAGTATCAAACCTTCCCACATCTCCTGTAAAACAAATATTTCTTCTTTGATTTCCGTCTGTAAGCCTTATGTTTACTGTGGCACTTCCTAAAATGTGTCCATTATTAGTAAAAGTGGCATGTACAAAGTCATCAACCTTTACTTCTTCATTGTACGGAACCGGAACAAAATGATTTAAACATTCTACTACATCGTTAATGTCATATATAGGTTTTAAGAGGTCTCTGCCTTGTTTTTTTCTTTTCTTATTGTAAAATGTAATATCACTTTGCTGAATGTATGCACTATCTGCCAACATTATTTTACATAATTCATAAGTAGCCTGTGTACAATAAATTTTACCCTCAAATCCTTCTTTCACTAAGCTAGGCAATAAACCTGAATGGTCGATATGGGCATGGGAGAGCAGAACAAAATCAATTGTTCTTGGGTCAAAGCCAAAATGTCGGTTAAGCTCAGGAGTGTTTTTTCCTAAACCTTGAAACATACCACAATCTAGAAGAAAAGACTTGCCATTTTCCAAGGCAATTTTGTGCTTGCTTCCGGTTACGGTTTGAGCGGCTCCATGAAAGGATATTTTCATCTAATTGATTTTGATTATCCTAAAAATGGATATCTATAATCTTTAGCAGGAACAAAAGTTTCTTTAATAGTTCTTGCCGAAACCCATCTTAATAAATTAAGATAAGAACCAGCTTTGTCATTAGTACCTGAACCTCTAGCTCCACCAAATGGTTGCTGACCCACAACTGCACCGGTTGGTTTGTCATTTATATAGAAGTTTCCGGCTGCGTTTTCCAGTTTCTTACAAGCTAACTCAATAGCGTATCTGTCTGTAGAAATAATAGCGCCTGTTAAAGCATATTCAGAAGTCTCATCTACTAAATCAAGCGTTTCTTCGTATTTGTTTTCATCGTAAACATAAATAGTAATCACCGGTCCAAATATTTCTTCACACATGGTTCTGAATTTTGGATTACTGGTAACTACTACCGTAGGCTCAATAAAATATCCTTTTGATTTGTCATAATTTCCGCCTGCAATAATTTCTGCGTCACTTTGTTGTTTAATGTAGTCAATATAACCTGCAATTTTGTCAAAAGCTCTCTCATCAATTACGGCATTAATAAAATTGCTAGTATCATCAGGGCTTCCCATTTTAAAAGATTGAACATCTTTTACTACTTGCTTTTTCACATCCTCCCAAATGTTTGAAGGAATATAAGCTCTGGAAGCAGCTGAACATTTTTGTCCTTGAAACTCAAAAGCACCTCTTGTAATAGCTGTTGCAACTTCTGAAGCAACTGCTGATTTATGAGCTACAATAAAATCTTTTCCACCTGTTTCTCCTACAATTCTTGGATAGCTTCTGTACTTTTCAATGTTATTTCCAATTTCTTTCCACAGATGTCGAAAAACTCCTGTTGAACCTGTAAAATGTAATCCTGCAAAATCTTTGTGTTTGAATATTACGTCACCTGCATCAGGTCCGTCAACAGTAATCATATTAATTACTCCATCAGGCAAACCGGCTGCTTTGAATAAATCCATAATTACTTTTGCGGAGTAAACTTGACTATCGGCAGGTTTCCAAACGCATACATTTCCCATTAAAGCTGCTGAAGCAGGAAGATTTGCGGCAATAGAAGTAAAATTAAAAGGCGTTACACAAAATACAAATCCTTCAAGAGGTCTGTATTCAAGTCTGTTCCACATTCCCGGATTTGACTCGGGTTGCTCTTCATAAATCTGTTGCATATAGGCAACATTAAATTTAAAGAAATCAATTAGCTCACAAGCAGCATCAATTTCTGCCTGAAAAACATTTTTGGATTGAGCCAACATGGTTGAAGCGTTTATTTTATCTCGAAAAGGGCCGGCTAATAAATCTGCGGCCTTTAAGAACACTGCTGCTCTTTGATGCCATGATAATGCTGCCCATTCTTTTCTTGCTTCTAATGCTGCGTTTATAGCTTTTTCAACATGGCTTTTATCTCCATAGTTAAAATGACCTAAAATGTATTTATGATCATGAGGAGGAGACATTGGTTTTTTATTTTCAGTTCTTATTTCTTCACTTCCGATATACATAGGCACATCTATCGGCTGTTGGTTATACATTTCTTTGTAAGTAGCTAATAGACTCTCTCTTTCAGGGCTGCCTTTTGCATAAGATTTTACTTCTTCATTTGATGGAAAAGGTACTTGAAAAACTCCGTTTGACATTTTATTTATATTAAAGAATTAATAACTTGCGAAGTTAAAATAAATGGGCAATATCCCTATGAATAAAAAATACATTCTTTTAATCCTTTTTTGTTTCACTAAAATCATATTTAGTCAAAATATAGATAGCTTAAAACAGCAGCTTGAAGTGTTGCCTGATGGAGAGGAAAAAGTTAAAACTATTGATAAGTTAATCACATATTATCATTTACTTGATATAGAGGAGGTGATAGATTATGGAACCAAAGGAATTAAGCTTAGTCAAGAGCTTAATTTTACTAAAGCAGAAGCGAGTTTAAATGTAAACATTGGAAATGCTCTAATGTATAATGACCAACAGCAGAAGGCAAAACCTTATTATGAAAGAGCAATTTATTTATCAAATATTTCCGGAAATAAAGAGACGCTTGCTAAAGCATATAACAATATTGGAATTGTTTATGATGAAGAGGGTAAAGCAGATAAGGCATTGCAGTTTTATCAAAGGAGTTATAAGTTAAAAATGGAGCTGGGACAAAATCAGTCTGCTAAATCCACAATAATGAATATTGGAGGAATTTATTTTTTTAAAGGCTATTATCATAAAGCTTTAAAAAGCTTTTTAGAGTCTGAAAAAATAAGCACTGAAATTAAGGATACGCTTGGAATGGCTCACAGTGCGATGAATGTATATGTTGTTTATCAAAAGCTAGAACGTTACGAAGAAGCTATTAAAAAAGTGCGAACTGCAATTAATTATTTAATAGCTGTTAAACAGGAAAAATTTCTCTCTGAAGTTTATCAAAAGATTTCAATGTCAAAAATATCGTTAGGAGAGTTAGATAGTGCAGAGTATTATTTAAAAAAGGGACTACAAATAGCTGAAATTGCAAATGATTCGTCTGGACTTTCCATGGTTTATAACTCAATGGCCAGCCTTTATATTCAAAAAAGGGAATATAAAGAGGGTTTATTCTGGGCAGAAAAAACCAGAGAAATTAGAGAGGCAAGACAGGATGTGTTAAATTATCCTACCATGTATGGGGTTTTTGCTGAAATATACTATGGCATGAATGATTTAGAAAAGGCTGAAGAATATATAAATAAGGCTATCGAATCTTCAAAAAATATATATAGAAACGAAGCTCTTATTGAAATATATCAAAGTGCATCTGCAATATATGAAGAAAAGAAAGATTATAAAAAGGCCTTAGAGTATTTCGTTTTATATGATGAGTTAGAAGACAGTATCCAGGGAACAGGGATGTTAAAAAGAGTGAATGAATTGGAACTTCAAAATGAAAGAGAACGACAACATGTAATTGTTAACTTACTTGAGAAAGAAAAGCAACTTAAAGAAATGCAATTGAAGAAAAATCAATATACAATTTGGTCAGTTTCTGCCGGATTGTTTGTCGTTCTATTTTTCTTGTTTATTGTGTTTAGAAATTATAAACAAAAGCAAAAAGCCAATATTGAAATTTCTAACCAAAAAAATATTATTGAAGAGAAGAATAAAGATATTACTGATAGTATTAATTATGCTTCTAGAATTCAAAGCACTATTTTACCTGACTCAAAAATATTTACTACTTATTTTTCTGACAGCTTTGTTTTTTATCGACCAAAAGATATTGTAAGCGGTGATTTTTATTTTGCAGAAGAAAAAGATGATAAAGTTTATTTTGCGGTTGTTGATTGCACAGGTCATGGAGTACCGGGAGCTTTAGTTTCTGTTTTTGGTTACAATGGTTTACGTAGATGCATCAACGAATATAACCTATCTAAACCTGCTGATATTCTGGATAAACTTTCATCTATTGTTGAAGAATCTTTTAAAACTGAAGGAAAGGAAGTAGCAGATGGTATGGATTTAGCATTGTGTGTTTATGATAAGAAAACTAAACTAGTAGAATATGCAGGAGCCAATAACCCTTTATGGGTGCATCAAAATGAAGACATTGTTCAAATAAAGGGAGACAAACAACCTGTAGGTCATTATCATAATAGAAAGCCGTTTACAAACCATGTAATTAATCTTAATGCCGGAGATAGTTTGTATTTGTTTAGTGATGGTTTCGCAGATCAGTTTGGAGGAGAAAAAGGAAAGAAATTTAAATATTCTCAGTTTAGACAAATGGTTTTAGACAATGTTTCTAAACCTATGTCAGAACAAAAGATAATCATTGGGCAAGCTTTTGAAAAATGGAAAGGAAATCTTGAGCAAGTTGACGATATTTGCATACTTGGAATTAGAATTTAATGAAAGCTTCAGAAGGGATAGAAGATAGACTTATAGAGCTTGAAAAGCTTTTGGCTAAAAAACCTGAAGAAGCTTTTGAGATAGCTAATTCAATGCTGTCAAATGAATCAGTATTAAACGACATTCAGTTTACTTCCAAAATTAAAGAAATACTATCTAGATGTTTTTTAAAGTTAAATAGCAATGAAAGAGCATTGAATTATGCTTTGGAAGCTTTGGATTACTTTGAAGCAAACAATGACTATGCAAATGCTGCACTTTGTTTGAATACTATTGGAGGGGTTTATAATTTTATTGGCGACCATGAAAAGCGATTAAAATGTAATTTAAAATGCCTTAAGTACAGAAAAAAAGGCGGTGATGAATTGGGAGAGTTGGGTACACTCAATAACATAGGAGACACTTACATTCAGCTGGGTAATTATGAAAAGGCGCTAGAGTATTTTAATCTTTGTTTAGATATTCCATACCTTGATTTACACACCAAAACGATTGTAAAAAATAATATAGGTGAAACCTATTTTTTTAAGGGAGAATTAGAAAAAGCAATTCCATTTTTTGAAGAAGCTATATTGTTATCTAAACAAAGTGATTATAAAATTATAGATGCGGTAGCAAACGTCTTTTTAGCCAAAATATTCATTCAAAAAACTGAACTTGACCATGCGCTTAAAAAACTAGAAGATGCTTTAGTTATTGTTTTAGAAGTAAAATATTCAACTGAAGAACTAGAGATATACAAACTTTTTACTTCTATCTATCATCAAAAGGGAGATGTTGAGTTAGCGTATCAATTTCAATCAAAATTTGTTAAGCTGAAAGAGAAGTTAGACAAAGAAAATAATTTACGCCTAATTCATGACCTGCAGTTTTCTTATCACGTTGACCAATTAGAAAAGGAAACTCAAAAACAAAAAGAACAAAACAGACAACTAAGAAGCGCTTACCAAAAAATATCTCAGCAAAACAGCTTAATCGAAGAGAAAAATAAATCTATCACAGACAGCATTAATTATGCGAAAAGAATTCAAACTGCTCTTTTGCCTTCATCAGATGAAATAAAAAACCATTTTTCTGAAAGCTTTGTGTTGAATCAACCTAGGGACATTGTAAGCGGTGATTTTTATTGGGTTTCAGATTTACCTAAACATATTATTATTGCTGTGGCAGATTGCACAGGACATGGAGTGCCGGGTGCATTAATGAGTATGATAGGGATAAATATTCTTAATCAATTAGTGAATGACCAGAATGTTACAAAACCATCACAAGCTTTAGAATTATTAGATAAGAAAATATATTCTTCATTGAATAAAAGTTCTTCTGATTTTTATTATTCTGACGGAATGGATATAGCTATCTGTGCAATCAGTAAAGAAGACTTTTCTTTTACTTATGCCGGAGCAAACCGCCCTATTTTAATCGTTCGTGATAATCAATTAATTGAATTTAAGCCAACAAAGTTTGCTATTGGTGGTTTGTATAATCGCGATAAAACCTTTAAAGACAATGCTTCTGAGCTTAAGTCAGGAGACCAAATCTATCTTTTTACTGATGGTTATGCCGACCAATTTGGTGGTGATAAAGGCAAAAAATTCAAATACAAAAACCTTAAAGAATTGATTTTGAAAAATTCTTCTCAACCAATGAAAGAACAGTTAGCCATATTGCAACAGACTTTTAAAAATTGGAAAGGAAATTTGGAGCAAATAGACGATGTTTGCATTCTCGGTTTAAAACTTTAAAAACAGATGCAGCCTTTTAAAAATCTAAAAGTAGTAGAACTGGCAGGTGTGCTGGCGGGTCCTTCCGTTGGGATGTTTTTTGCTGAATTGGGTGCTGAGGTAATTAAAGTTGAGAATCCGAATACAGGAGGTGATGTAACGCGTTCATGGAAACTACCTTCAGAAAATAAAAGTAGTGAGTATTCTGCCTATTTTTCTTCTATAAATGGAGGGAATAAGCAGTTTAAGTTTATTGACATTAAATCTGATAAAGAGGAGCTGATATTACTACTAAAAGATGCTGATGTTTTTATTACCAACTTTACAAAAGGTAAGGCTGATAAATTAGGCTTAGGTTATGATTATCTAAAAAGCATCAACCCGAAATTAATTGTAGCCAATATTACAGGCTATGGTGAAGAAAGTGATAAGCCTGCCTTTGATGTTGTGCTTCAGGCTGAAAGCGGGTACCTTTCCATGACAGGACATCCTGACTCTCCACCGGCAAAATTACCTGTGGCATTTATAGATGTGCTTACAGCTCACCAACTAAAAGAAGCAGTTTTAATAGCGCTACTTAAAATAAAAGAAACAGGTGAGGGGAGTTATGTTTCTGTGTCACTTTACGAAACGGCTGTTAGCTCACTTACCAATCAAGCAACAAATTATTTGGTGGCTAAGCATGTTGCCAAGCCAATAGGTAGCTTGCATCCTAACATAGCACCCTACGGAGAATGCTATACAACCAAAGACAGAAAATCTTTTGTGCTGGCAGTAGGCAGCAACAAGCAATTTGCAGCGTTGTGTAATTGCTTGTCAATAAAAATAAGTGAAGACGAAAGATTTGCTACCAATGTAAACAGAGTTTCAAATAGAAAAGCCTTAGATGAATTGCTTGCTAATGCTATCAATGAGCTAGAAAGCATTTCGCTTTTTCAAAAGTTTGATGAGTATAACGTTCCTTATGGCGTAATTCATACTATTGATGAAGTGTTTCAGCAGCCATTGGCTAAAGGCTTGGTTAAAACAGATAATAACGGAATAACTTACGTTACTTCCATTCCTTTTAAAATAAAGTAATGCAGCTAGATAAAACTTTTTGGGATAGTCGATACCAAAACAATGAAACGGGCTGGGATATTGGCTTTGCCGCCACCCCTTTAGTAGATTATTTTTCTCAATTAAAAGATAAAAGCATTAGCATCCTTATTCCTGGTGCCGGCAATGCTTATGAGGCAGAATGGCTCCACAAAAACGGATTTATTAACACCCATTTTCTTGATATCTCTTCAGAGGCAGTTGCAAATTTTAAGAAAAGAGTGCCGACATTTGCCATGCAAAACGTTCATTTAGAGGATTTTTTCAGCCATCAATCACAATATGACTTGATAGTTGAACAAACCTTCTTTTGTGCTTTAAATCCTGGGTTGAGGGAGAGCTATGTAAATAAAATAGCTGAGCTTTTAAAACCTGGAGGGAAGTTGGTTGGCCTATTATTTGATGACCCATTAAATGATGACCATCCACCTTTTGGAGGCTGCAAAGAGGAATACGAAAAACTTTTAAATAAACGTTTTGAATTAAAAGTAATGGAAACCGCTAAAAATTCAATAGCTCCCAGACAAGGGCGTGAGTTGTTTTTTATAGCAATTAAGAAATGAAAAAGAGTATTTTCATATTGTTGTTTTCTTTGATTGGGCTTAGTTCTTTTGCCAGAACAGATAGCTCAGAAGTAAGTGAAAAAGATACCACTCACTATTATGCTTTAGTGGATTCTTCTTTACTGCACTTTTACGAATATGACTTTAGCATTGATTACGATAACTGCATGCTTTACGAAGAGCTGAATGAATGGCTCGGAACAAAATATAAGTATGCAGGAAACAGCCAAAGCGGAATAGATTGCTCGGGCTTAATGAAGCATTTTTATAGTAAGTTTTATGAGCTAGAACTACAAGGAGGTTCGGCTAATATTTATCCATTAACCAAACCCGTATCTAAAGATTCGTTACAAGAGGGCGATTTAATCTTCTTTAAGATAAGAGGAAACAGAATTTCACATGTAGGTATGTATTTACAAAACGGATACTTTGTGCATGCTAGTGTTCATTCAGGTGTTACCATCAGTCACCTTTCAGAAGCGTATTACGAAAAGTATTATTACGCTGCCGGAACTTTCAGGGAATAATTATCTTTGTTCCATGCCAAACAAAACATTAATTCTAGAGAAGCAAGTCTTTCATCAAAAGCTAATACGAATGGCTTACCAAATAGCCGAAGACTATGCCGATGAAAAAAAACTAATTGTTGTAGGGATAAAAGATAACGGAGCTATTTTGGCAAAACAGCTGCAAAAGCAAATTGCTAAGATTGCCGATTTTGATGTAAAATACTGTGACTTAAAAGTAGATAAAAGCAATCATCAAAAAGATACTCCAAGCTTAAGTATGGATGTAAAAGAGCTAAAAAATGCTAACGTAATTTTAGTAGATGATGTCATTAACTCTGGTGTTACATTAATATACAGCACTAAATATTTGTTAGACTTTCCGGTGAAACGAATTTCAACAGCCGTAATGGTTAACCGTGACCACCGCAGATTTCCTATTAAAGCAGATTATGTGGGGCTTTCTTTAGCCACTACTATGCAAGAGCACATTCAAGTAGATTTTGATAAGCAAGGGAAAGGTGTTGCTTATTTAGAGTGATGCACACATTGGGTTAATCGCCATTGAATAGAGGAAAAAAACTAGAAACAATCCGAAAGAAAGTATTGCTGAAAACAAAAAGATTCCTACTATCTTCAACCAATGTCTGTTTTGCCTTTTTATTAAACTGCCTAATAAATATGTTAATGATAGGGCTGTAGTTGGAATAGCTATAAAGTTAAATGAATATACTACATAAAATAATCTAGTTATATTCAAGTAAACTACAATTGCTAAAATAATAGTCAAAACACCGGCTACTAATACTTTATTAAATCTTCCTTTTACTAAATCACCAAATTTTATAATTGACCATAGTAATAGGAAAATACTTATTAATGGGTAAATGGAAAATGAAGCCATCAAATATTAATTTAAAACAAAAATAACCCTTTCTAAAATTCTCATTAGCATTTCTCTACAATTATTGTTATTATTGGAAATCATTCAATTTCAAAGTTTTGGCACAGCCTTTGTAAATGAGGTGCGCATTATTAATCATTAAAAACCAATCATTATGAAAAAAATTACTTTATCAGGCTGTATGGCTTTGGTATTACTCTTTATTACTTCTTACTCGGCAACAGCTCAGGAGGCAAGCACTTCCAGTTGGGTAGTTGAGTTTAAACAAAACGTACTTTGGCAGCGTACTACTTCCTTTGGAATATTAGTAGTATGTACCGCTGACGGACTACATGGTGTTGACCCTGAAACAGGAAATATACTTTGGTCGAAAGCCGAATTGGCAAACTTACCTGAATCAGGTTATCAGCCTGTAGAAGGTAGCCCGTTTGTGCAAGTGGCTACTGCCGGAGATAATCCTACCATTTATGTGTTAGAGCCTTTTGAAGGAACATTGGTGTTCAACTCAAAAGAAGCAGGCATTGATCAGGTAAAAGAAAAACATGTATTACCTAAAAACTTAAGTATCTTAGTTCAAGGTATTTCTGCTGGTCAAGACAAACCATCTCTTTACATGATTGACTTAGCTACAGGTAAAAAGCTTTGGCAAAAAGACAATGAGTTTGGAATGTTAACTGCTTTTAAAGAATTAGGTAAAAATGAGTTTTTATTGGCTACACTTTGGAGTATGTATAAAATCAACTCTAAAACGGGTGATGTAGTTTGGGAAGAACCATTAGACCCTGCTTCTGCAGCACAATTAGAAAAAATGAAAGGGCTTGGTAGTCTGATGAAAGATTTGGCTGAGAATAGCTTAAAACCTGGTGATGTATTAGCAGATTTTTATTTAATGAAAGGTGGAAAAAACTTTATCATTGGGTTTCAAGCTAAACAAACTAAAACATCTACAGGCTCAGATGGAAAAACAGTTACTACCATCACTTACAAAAGTGGTTACAACTGTGTAGCATTGGAAACAGGAAAACCTGTTTGGGCAGAAGGCGTAGAGTTTGAAGGTAAAAAAGGTAAAATCATTTTTGATGATAGAGGCCTGATTGTTTGCCCTGATGCAGGAATGAATACCATGATTAATATGGTAGATTATAGCACAGGTGAAAAGAAATGGGGAAAGAAAGGAAGAGGATTTAAAGTAAAAGGCGGTGTGGTAGATTATGTAAACACCAAAGCAGGAATTCTTTTAGTATTAGCCAAAGAATCATCTAGCGGTGATGCTAACTATATGATGAATATGTTGGATGCCGATGCAGGTATGCTAAAGTTTGAAAAGTATGCTAAGCTTAAAGGCAACATTCAACGTACTGAGTTATTAGACGGTGGTTTATTTTATGTTACTGATGAAGAAGCAGACATCTTAAACATTGGTACAGGTGAAACTATGTTTGATAAATCTATCAGAACAGGAAAAGGACAAAATACTTCTACCGATGATATGATTTATGTTTTCTCTGGAAAAGACAAAGGATTGTATGCCATTGATAAAAAGGCAATGACAAAAGCCTTAATTACCGGAGACGACATTAAGTTTGACGGTAAAGAAGAACCAACAGAAATAGAAGTTCGTGAAGAAGGTATAGTGCTTAGCAGCATGCAAAATATTGTAATGGTAGACAAAGCAAGTGGTGTAATTAAGTTTCAGAAATATTATGCTGCACCTGATATACCAAACATTATGAAAGCGCTTAATGCTGCTGCTGCCATAAGAGCGGCATACATTGGAGTAGCTGCAGGTGTAACTTCTGCTGCTGTTACGGCAGTTACAGCAGAACATGCTAGTAACGATGTAGAAAGAGAAATAGGAACGGGAGTAGCAGGTGCCTATGGCGATTTAAGTGCTGCAGGTTTTTCGTATGCAGGAAAATATATGAAGGCTATAAACCAACGTTTTAAGGCTACTGCTAGTTCAGCAGACTTTATGTTTATGATGACAGAAGGTGACGGAAGAAAAGACAATCGTCTTATCAGAGTAAGCAAAACTACAGGTGAAGTAGTAGATTACATTAGCTTAGGAAAAGACAAAGACCCAAGCTATGAAGTAGATAACATTGAAAACAAAATCTACTATAAAAAAGAAGCGAACAAAATTCACGGATTTAAATTTGGCTAAAAACCACTTTACCCATAAATAAAAAAAGCCCTGGCAAATTAATGCTGGGGCTTTTTTGTATTAAACTAAACCTATAAACTACAATTGCTATTTATCTTTTTTTGGGCAAGTGCTTATACCAAAAGGTAAATAAAGCGGACAAAAGCTAATAAAACTGGTAAGCAAAAATACTGCTGCCAATACTACCAATACTATTCCTAAAGTTCCTGTTACTACATTACCAAAGTAAAGACCTATCATTAGAGCAGCAAGTACTACTCTAATTACTTTGTCTACTGTTCCCATGTTTTTTTTCATGATGTGTTGTTTTAATTTTTTTACAAATGTATAGGTGTGCTATTGTTTTAACTGTAACATAAGTTACATGATAAAATGATATATATCAGCCAATAAAAAAGCCCCATTATTTTGGGGCTTTCAGCATTTATTTTTTTCCTTTTCCCTTTCCGGGATGTGAGGATGGGGGTGAGCTTTTTACTTTACCGCTATTGCCTTTGTATTTTACAATATGGTCTTTATTATACTTTTGAGGGGAGTCTGTTTCTAATTCCAGTTCTACTTTAGAGGCAACATTAAGGTTTACTCCTGAATAAATGCTTGGAAGTTTAACTCCTACCTGCCATTTATCTCCACTTAAGTAGATGTAAACGTTTTTTTGAACATCAAAATAAAAGTTATGATCCGGAAAATAAACATGCCTTGTTTTAGCCCGGTAACCATGTGCAGGAGCCCATGGAGGAGGTCCTCCGCCTTTTTGTGCAACTATGTCAAAAGGTAAGGCAAACAATGCTATAAGTAGCATTGTGCTAAGCGTAATAATCCGTTTGTTAGTTTTCATATACTTTGGTTTTACTATTTACCGAATATACTCAATTTTGAGACAATACTAAACAAAAAAAGCCCCAACTTTAGTTGAGGCTCTTTCGTCAAGAAAACCAACTGTCAATGTACCGGCATTGGCAACGGTCTGGCACGCTATGAGTCTGATACTTCAGTATCTGTTGAGCTGCTTGGCTTTTTCTTTTCGCTTTTTCTGGTACCGCCAGCTTTTTCGTATTCATCGCTGTCGGTGCCGTAAATACCTGCTATGGCTCTTAGCAAACGGTCGCTTAATTCGTTGAGGTCATCTTCGCTACGCTGAATAATATTGAGCAACTCATCTACTTCGCTAAGCTTGGTATTGTAAGTTTTTAAATTAGCTTCTAACTGATTTATCGCTGTTCGGTAAGAAGCTGCTGTTAATCCGTTTCCCAAGTTTAGGCTTGGGTTGATGGCCTCTACTCCGGCCAATCTCTTGCGCGCCTTTCTTAGGGCTGCGCTTTGTCTTTTTCTTCTGCCCATGGCGTTATAATTTAATTGGTTAATAATCTATTTTTTAAGTAGCTTATTTTCCCATAGGCGTTTGCTTATAATTAACGATAAAAATTGTGCCATGTTGCACTGATAGCAGCCTTTTTTAACACTTTTTAAGAAAATATGCCCATAAACAGGGCTTTTGCGTGCACGTTTGCTTGTTTTGTATACACATTTACGGCTTTTGTGCAGACGTTTAGGGCTTTTGCCCGGACATTTTCAACAAACGTGCAGACGTTTTGAGCTTTTGTGCGGACAAACACGGCAAATGTCCGCACCTTTTCGACTTTTGTCCGGACGTTTTCAACAAACGTGCAGACGTTTTGCCTTTTTGTGCAGACCTTCTCAACAAATGTCCGCACCTTTTCAGCTTTTGTGCAGACATTTTAAGGAAATGTCTTTAGTTTTTTAACTTTTGTGGATTGATTACCCCCTGTTTCTTCACCTTGTTTCGAAACTGTCCCCCTAAATTAGGGGGACAGCGAATGTAATGAGCAGGGGGTATAGGTGTTGTGAGAGTTTATTTGGAAATTAATTGGATTAATCTTCTTTGATTATTGCATGATGTAATTTCCTTATCACTTTATCTGCATCACTTTCTCCAGTTTTCCATTGTAAGCCGAACCTATCAACAAGAGTTGGACAATATTCATACACATCTTCTTTTGAGATATTGTACCATACTGGAAGTACTATGTTTTTGTTTTCAATAATTTCCCTTGTAAATATGGAATTAAATTCAACTTTAGTCCAGCCTTTATTGTTAATAAAGTTTGGTGTAATTACTAAAATACATTTTTTACATTCCTTTAATCCTTTTTCGATTGATTCTTTAAGGCTATCGCCAACCTTAAGTGAATATTCATCATACCATATTGGGCACATTTTTTTTTGAAGACCTTTTGCAATTATGCTTGCAATTTTTTCCTTGTCTCTTGAATCATGAGAAATAAAAGCTAAAGGTTTTTCAGTTTTTGACCTTTCTTTTGAATAATTAGTATCTCTTATATGCAGAAAGATACCTTTAGAATGATATTCTTTTTCTAATAGTTTAAACTTTTCTTCATCAATACTAGAGTTAATATATATAAAAATTCTTCCTGAAAAAATTAATGCATTTGAACTAATTTTTTTTTCACCTGGTGATTTAGATTCAATTAAAGTTGAATCTAGGATCATTAAAGCTTCTTTAAATCGAGAAACGATACTTTTTATCACATTAAATTCATTAGATACTTTTGGAATATAAAATGACAAATATTTTGTGTTAGAATCAAAATCTAAGTGAACTTTTGCTATGATTTCATTTCTTTCTATTTCCCCATTTTTCTGCATCTGCCATATGCTATGAGCAGACATTATGCGATTAAAATCTGTTTGATAATATTCAAGTAATGTAGCCATTTTTATAATTAACTTATTAACTACACAAATTTACCCTATTAGGCTTGTGCGGGCAACGCTTGTTGAAAAGTAATAAAACTTAACTTACAAAGGCAGTACGTTGTAGTGTAGTTGCACCAAACCTTTTTCAAAGCTTTTGGCAGAAATGAGCTGTAGCTCTTGGGTAGGAGTGTTGGGGGCAAATAGTTTTATGCCATCACCCAACAATACGGGTATTACAGAAATAATAAGCTCGTCTATCAGTCGGTGTTGTAGCAGCATATTGGCTACTTGTGCTCCGCCATCACAATAAATGTTTTTGCCTTTTTTATCTTTTAGCTCTGCTACCAGCTCTTTTAAATCACCGGTGTAAAAACTAAAGTTGCCAATGGCCGGCTGTGGGGTGCGGGTAATAATATATACTTCTTTGTCTTTGTGTGGGTATTCATAACCCATGTCTATTACCTTTTGGTAGGTGTTTCGGCCAATAATTACGGCATCGGTACTGTTTACAAAATCAAAGTAGCCGTAATCTTCGCCTTTTTTTGCAACGGCTTCTAAAAAGCTTATGTCATTGTCTTTACTGGCAATGTAGCCATCTAAACTCATAGAGATGTACAGTATTACTTTTCTTTCGTTCATAGTGCATCAGTTTATAGTTATTTGTGTAACGACCGGTAATAACAAAGATTAAAATTAACCTCTTTTGAGGGTTTTGTCAAGTGGTTTTTTATGTAATCTAGTTTTATTATACTACTTAAGAGTTAATGACAATAAGCCATACCACTGAAATAATACCCATTAAAATACCAAAAGTAATCATGCTTAATATAATAACTAACCAAGATTTTAAAAGGGTAGGCAATAGTTTTTCTTTATAAAGTTGTGCCATAGTCCAAGGGACATATATAAAGGTAAAAACCGTGTTGGCAATTAGTGTAAGGCTTGGGTCAATGGGAGTTAACAATGTTGAAATGATACCAATCAATAATGCATGAGCCATAATATACAAGCTAACAATAAGGCATTCGGTAAATGAGTGTTTGCTTTTCTTTCTAAAAAACAACCAAATAAGCCAAGCATAAATAGGTACTTGCATAAAGGTAAATAGCCTCATGTTTTCTTTTTGAAATTCTGCCATTTGCTTTTTAAATGATTCCATTTGCTCTGCATTGACTGTATTATTATGAGCAGCTCCCATGTCAGAAAACATTTCTAAAAAGCCGTCTCCCCATAAATAAAAAAAGATAAAATAAAGAGTGGTAGCCAATACATAATACTGAAAAGGTTTGTAGTAAACACTTCGTATTCCGTTTAAGTAATTAGCTATCATTATGCCCGGACGAATACTTAAGTCTTTTACTGTTTTTAGAACTTTGCCTTCTAAGGTAAATAAGTTGGATACAAAATCACCTATTACATCTTTAAGGGTAATTCTTTTATATTTTTCCTCACCACAGTTAGGGCAGTAGTTTTGAATATTTTGATTACCGCAATTAGGGCAAATATTTGTTTCCATATAGTTGTAAGCTATTAGTTGTAAATATAAAGTAATTCTAAAAACTTAAATCTGGCATGGTGCTTGTCTTTAGTAAGTTCAAATTTGTCAATTATGAAACGTGTAGTAATACTAATAGCAGCCGTTTTAGCAATAGCATTACAGAGCTGTGTGTATGTAGCTCCTAGCCCTACTCCGGGTCCTCCGGGACGCCCGGGAAGAGCTTTCTTCGGAGTGAGTTATGATAATTATATGCCTTACAGTTATTGGGACAATAATCCTTCCATACCGTATAATCCTACTTTAGGAAGTTATTATCCAACGGCAACGGGTTTGTACGAATTTGAGTATTACGTTAATCCACATGAGTATTGGTACGGAACGTATCAAATATTTATCAATCCTGGCGGTCCGGGTGGTCCTCATGGTCAGCCTGGTTATGACGGACTGGATACTTACTTAATGCTTATTTGTAATCCTTGGGGATTTTATGAAGAAAGAAGCAACGCCAGATTAATGCCGTCTGATAACGGAGAAGAGTTGGTAGTGGAAGTAAAAGAAAAAGACCAACACTTTATCATTAAAATGAAAAAGACAACGGTACA
>CALALS010000269.1 GCA_937925525.1 uncultured Flavobacteriales bacterium
CGAATATCAAATATTCGGGCTGCTACGGCTGCCGCCATAGTGTTGTAAAGGTTGTGGTTTCCTTGCAAAGCAAGTTCGTAGATTGACATAGTGAATAGTTTATTATTTAGTTTAACATTAATTGACTCATTTTCTTTATATGCTCCCTCTTCGGGAATTTGTGTTATGCTGAATGGATATTTTTTTGCAACGACTTTTATTTTTTCTAAATACGATTTTATTTCCGGATCATCCATCCAATAAATAAATGCATCGCTCTCCGTTTGATTTTGTATAATTCTAAACTTAGATTTTACATAGTTTTCCATTTTATAATCGTACCTGTCCAAGTGGTCTGGCGTGATGTTTAATAAAATGGCTACATCCAATTTAAAATCGTGCATATCATCTAATTGAAAGCTGCTTAATTCAATGATAAAAAAATCTTTGTCTTCTTCTGCCACTTGCTTTGCCAAGCTCTCTCCAACATTTCCTGCCAAACCAACATTTAATCCGGCCTTTTTGAAAATATGATAGGTTAGCAAAGTGGTAGTTGTTTTACCATTACTTCCGGTAATTCCAATCATTTTTGCTTTAGAAAACCTACCTGCAAATTCAATTTCTGAAATAATGGCAATTCCTTTTGCCTTAGCTTTTTTAATTATTTCAGCCTTTTCCGGTATTCCGGGACTTTTAATAATTTCATCAGCGTTCAGAATTTTCTCTTCGGTATGCATCTCTTCTTCCCATTCAGCACCAATTTGTGAAAGAACGTTTTTATACTTTTCTTTTACTTTCCCAAAATCTGACACAAACACCTCAAACCCTTGTTTAAGCGCCAATTTTGCTGCACCAACACCACTTTCTCCGGCACCCAGTATCACAATTCTTTTACTCAAAACTATCTTAGCTTTAAGGTGATAATGGATATAATTGCCAGCATTACACCAATAATCCAAAAGCGAGCAACAATCTTAGATTCATGCCAACCTTTTTTTTGAAAATGATGATGTAACGGAGACATTAAAAAGACTCTTCTTCCCTCTCCAAATTTTTTCTTGGTGTATTTGAAATACGCCACTTGTATCATTACTGATAAATTCTCTATTAAAAATATTCCACAGAAAACAGGGATTAACAACTCTTTGCGCACCGCAATGGCAAAAACAGCTATAATTCCTCCTAATGCTAAACTTCCCGTATCTCCCATAAATACTTGTGCGGGATAGGAGTTATACCATAAAAACCCTACACAAGCTCCGATAAATGCAGAAATAAATATTACCAATTCTCCCGTTTGAGGGATGTACATTATATTCAGATAATCGGCAAAAATGAAGTTACCCGAAACGTATGCAAACGCAGCTAACGTAACTCCAATTATGGCGGATGTACCTGTTGCCAAACCATCTAATCCGTCTGTAATGTTTGCACCGTTTGAAACTGCTGTTACAATAATTATTACTAATGGAATAAATAATATCCATCCGTATTTTTTTGCGCCATCTCCAGCCCAGCTAATCAATGAAGCATAGTCAAATTCATTATTTTTCATGAACGGGATAGTCGTAATCATAGATTTTGATTCTTCCCAGTTAAATGTGTTTTTAACTTGATCTGCGTTATCATTCATTATTGATACATAGGAAGGAGATTCTGATTTTGTCATTACTGTAACATCATTATTAAAGTAAAGCACAGCACCTACAACCAATCCTACACCAATTTGACCAACTACTTTAAACTTACCGGCTAATCCTTTTTTGTCTTTTTTAAATACCTTAATGTAGTCGTCAACAAACCCAATTGCGCCTAAACCTATTGTGGTAAAAATCATCAGGAGGATGTAAACATTTTCTAGTTTAGCAAGCAGTAGTGTAGGAATTAAAATTGCCGCTAAAATGATTAGACCACCCATAGTTGGCGTTCCTTGTTTTTGTTTTTCGCCTTCTAAACCTAAATCTCTTATTGTTTCTCCTACTTGTTTTTTTCTTAAATACCCAATGAGCTTTTTACCAAAAACCATTGAAATAAGAAGAGAGATAATAACCGCCAATGCCGCTCTAAACGATAAATACTGAAATACTCCCGCTCCCGGAATATCAACACTATCTAAATATTTGAATAAATAATACAGCATTATTTCTCTAACATTTTTAGCATTTCACTCACAATTTTGGCATCATCAAAATCATGTTTCACGCCATTTATTTCCTGATAAGTTTCATGTCCTTTACCTGCAATTAAAATGATGTCTCCTTTGTTGGCCATTGTACACGCTGTTTTAATTGCTTCTTTTCTGTCAGTAATAGCCAACACCTTTTTAAAGTGTAATGCAGGAACACCTTTTTTCATATCCTCAATGATGGCATCCGGGTTTTCAGACCTAGGGTTATCCGAAGTAAGAATTACCTTAGTACTAAGTTCACAGGCTATTTCAGCCATAACAGGTCTTTTTGATTTGTCTCTATCGCCACCACAACCAACAATAGTTATCAGCTGTTCGTTTCCTGTTCTTATATCTTTTATTGTGGCTAATACATTTTGTAATGCATCAGGTGTGTGCGCATAATCAACAATGGCAGAAATTCCCGATTCTGTTTTGATAAACTGAAATCTTCCTCTTGCAGCATCTACTTTGCTTAGTTCAGTTAAAACATCCAGCTTTCTTTCTCCTGCTAAAATTGCAGTAGCATAAACACTTAATAAGTTATATGCGTTAAAAGTTCCTATCAATCTGCTCCAAAATTCTTCTCCGTCAATCATTAATGTTAAGCCTGTAAAACGGTTTTCAAGAATTTTAGCTTTGAAGTCTGCCATTCCTTT
>CALALS010000270.1 GCA_937925525.1 uncultured Flavobacteriales bacterium
TCATGAAATAAATTTTATGCGAAAATGAGAAAATATACGAGAAATGGAAATACGAATTTTATCGTATCAATTTAGCCGAAAAAAAGCCTTTCCAAGATATTCGATGATGTCTGAAGCTATTAAACTTTCTTTTGCTATTTGTTGAACGGCAACATCTCCAGCCAATCCATGCAAGTAAACGCCCAAAATAGCACTTTCTTTTGAAGAGTATCCTTGAGCCAACAAACCTGTTATTATCCCTGTTAAAACATCTCCACTGCCCGCAGTTGCCATGCCTGGGTTTCCGGTGGAATTGAAATACACCTCTCCTGAGGGACAAACACACATACTATGTGCTCCTTTAACCACAACAAAACAATTGTGCTTTTCTGAAAAAGCTTTCGCTTTTTCTAGTTTTTCAATGTCATTTTTCCAAGTACCTATAAGTTTTTCCAGTTCTTTTGGGTGCGGAGTTAAAATACATTCATCAGGAAGTACTTTTAGTAACTCTTTTTCCTCTCCTAAAATGGTTATTGCATCGGCATCAATTATTATTGAAGGTTTACTTGACTGAAGTAACTGTTTTAGACTTTCTTTAGTAAAATCATTAATTCCTATTCCCGGGCCAATGGCAATGGCATTGTAGTTTTCTAATGTAGAAATTTCTGAAATATATTCTTCATGAATGTCTATAGATATAATTGCTTCGGGCAAAGAAATTTGGATAATTTCTACTATTTTTTTCGGTATGTGAGCCGTTACTTTGCCCGCACCAGCCCTCAAAGTACCCTTAGCGAATAATACGGCTGCTCCAGCCATTCCATAACTTCCGGCAATTACTAAAGCATGACCATAATTTCCTTTGTGAGTAAACTTTTTTCTTGGTCGATACATTTCTTTCGCCAAGCTTTCATCTATGTAATAAAAGTTAGTTGAAGTATGTTTTATAAACTCAGAGTGAAGTCCAATTGGTAAAACTGTAAAGGAGTTACACCATTTTGCATTCTCCGGAAATAAAAACGAAAGCTTTGGAAATTGAAAGCTTAAAACCTCATCAGAAACAATAATCGCTTCTCTATCATTCAACGAATTGTCTTCACAAAATAAGCCGGAAGGAACATCAATAGATACTATTTCATTTGAAAATGAATTAATTTTTTGAATGATGTTTTTCGTAAATCCTTCTGCAGCACGAGAAAGCCCTGAACCAAAAATTGCATCTATTACAATTGTGTTTTCCGGTATGGTAAAATTTTCATTTTCTTCTGACAAAAAATTAACTTTCGTTTTGAGTTGAAGCCGCTCCAAGTTAATTTTAAAATCAGCCGAATAATTTTTAGAAAACTCCACCGCATAACAATTTACTTGATAGCCTTTTTCTAATAACATTCTTGATATTGCCAATCCGTCTCCTCCATTATTTCCTACTCCACAAAAAACAGAGAACGAAAAATTTTTATTGTATTTATTTACCAGCCAATCTAAACACTTTTGAGAAGCCCTTTCCATTAAATCAATAGAAGAGATGGGTTCATGCTTAATGGTATAAGCATCAGCATCACGAATTTGTTGTGCGGTAAAAAGTTTCATTTAAACCAACTGCTGTATTTTACATAGTTGTTTGCTATTCTCTCGATTTCGCCTGTGCGTAAATTTTCATCTACTAGTTTTACATATTTTGCGGGAACTCCTGCATATAAACTTCCTTCTTTTACAACTGTTTTTGCTGTTACTACAGCTCCGGCTGCTATTATGCTTCCACTTTCAATTATACAATCATCCATTACAATGGCGCCCATACCTATTAATACGTTATCATGAATGGTACAGCCATGAACGATAGCGTTATGACCAATGGAAACATTATTGCCAATAGTTGTGGGAGATTTTTGATACGTGCAATGAATAACGGCTCCGTCTTGCACATTTACTTTATTGCCCATTTTTATATAATGAACATCTCCTCTTACCACTGCATTAAACCAAAAACTACAATCATTTCCACATTCCACATCACCAACAATTGTAGCGTTTTCAGCTATAAAACAATTTTCTCCAAGCTGTGGTTTTTT
>CALALS010000271.1 GCA_937925525.1 uncultured Flavobacteriales bacterium
TTTTCATTTCTCTTTCTTGAATAACCAATTAACCATTTGATGGCAACAGAATTTTTTCTTTCTGCTCTAATTTCGGTAGGGATTTGAAAAGTTGCTCCACCTACTCTTCTACTTCTTACTTCTACTTGAGGAGTAACATTAGATAATGCTTTTTTCCATATCTCAAGTCCGTTTTCCTTCGTTTTTTCAGAAACAGTATCAATTGCTTCATAAAATATTTTGAAAGCAACATTTTTCTTTCCGTCAAGCATTAGCATGTTTACGAATCTAGTTACCTCTTGATCGTTAAATTTTGGATCAGGTAATAAAATGTGTTTTTTAGCTTTGGTCTTTCTCATTTTTAGCTAGCTTTTACTTTAGGTCTTTTAGCACCGTATTTTGATCTTCTTTGTTTTCTACCTTCAACACCGGCAGTATCTAAAGTACCTCTTACTATATGGTATCTTACTCCCGGCAAATCTTTTACCCTACCACCTCTAACTAATACAATAGAGTGTTCTTGCAAATTATGACCTTCTCCAGGTATATAAGCAATAACTTCTATCTGATTAGTCAATCTAACTTTAGCAACTTTTCTCAAAGCCGAGTTAGGTTTTTTTGGTGTAGTAGTATAAACTCTTACACAAACTCCTCTTTTTTGCGGGCAAGAATTAAGCGCAGCTGACTTACTTTTTTTAGTCACCTTAACCCTTCCTTTCCTTACTAACTGTTGAATTGTAGGCATTTATTTTTGTTTAATTTTATTATAACCCCCCATTTTTTGGGACGGCAAATGTACGAGAATATTTTATTAAAACAATATGCTAATCATTTTTTTCAACAGTTTTTTTGTGATTTTTTTTCTGAACCCAAAAAACAGCAAGATTTTGGGTGTTGATAAGTTTTAGAGCCGATTTTAGGCGTAAATACCCTGAAAACTTATTAAATTACTGAATAACAATACTATAAATAAAACTAGATGGTAATTTTTTAGCATTTGAGAAAAAGCTGTTAATTTACAATAACTTCTGCTAAAGCAAATTAAAACTTATTTTAGCTTTTTTGTTAGAGGTATTAAAAAATGGCTTACGACCCCTCAGACATATTCACACAAGACGACCTTAGATTGCTGACTAAGTCGGGAATAATAAATAAGGACATTATTATAAGAGGAGAACACTTAAAAGACCTCAATGGGGTTGAAAAAGTAAACGGTTTCTTAGGAATAAGCGACTCATCCTTGGAAAGTCTTGGCGACCTTAAAGAGATTGCTGGGGATTTTTGGATGAGTTCTCATACGGTATTTTCTAGACTAACCTCATTAGGAAAGCTTGAAAAAATTGGTGGGGAAGTGAGTCTGAGATATTCGAATATTATTGACTTAGGCACATTGAAGGAAGTCGGTGGAAAATTAAGTTTAAGAGACACTGCGATTGAAAATTTAGGCTCCTTAACATATGTAGGAGGTGACTTGTATTTACCGAAAAGACTTCAGGATAAAATAGACCTTTCGAAAGTTACTGTAAATGGCAAAATTCGTTATTGGAATGACAGTACAACCAAAAGGACTATTGTACCAAAGGAGGAACTCGGATTGACAATTTATCCCAACGGAGTTCCTCATAGCCAAAATCAATACGTTTTTTATCTAAGAGACCTGGAAAATCAAAATTACGAACAAACAAAATTTTATAAGACCTATAAACAAAAATTTAAAAACGGTGAATTCTTAGATTTAGAAGGGAATGATAATTATTCATTCTTTCTTTTATACGACTTACTTGACGAATATTCTCTCCGTGAAAATATTCAAGAACTACAAGCGCATTTTAAAAATCTTGAAAAATACTATCCTAAGACTAGGGGCTATACCCAATCAGCAATCATTGAAAAAATGAAAAGTTATGGGGACTATGAAAGTGCTTGGAAGTTAAAGTACAAAGAGCAATATTTAGGAATCCAAACAATTATTGAATATGAGCAAAAATTACAGCGTTCGCTGCTTGATGGTGAACTTATAGTAAAACTTGGTGGCTTTACCCATTTAACAGAGTTTGGACAAAACAACATAGATAAGATTAAACCGTTTGCTGAAAGGCAACTTAAGGCTTATGAAAACGAAAAGCGAATGAAGTTTTTTGAGCTATTCTTTCAAAATGGTCAACCATACCAAACTTTAAATAAATCTATCACATCAAATAGAAAAAGCTCCCTTTTTAATTTTGCTAAAACAAATAAAGAATCGTCAAGCACAAAATATGATGCTGAATACTACAAACAATTCTATTTAAGTGAAGCGGAGTACATGCATTACAAGTCCATAGACGATAGCCAAGAACATTTCAATAGTCGTGATGATATTACACATGTGGTTGAAAAAGCAATATATAATCAATGCAGGCTAATCTTAAAACAAGCAGAGGATTTGTATCGTGAATCAACTGGAATGCCAAAAATAGGTGAAGGATGGATAAGTGAAACCGAATTATACTACAGAATTGCTGACACATTTCATGAATTTGAAGTAGTACATCACGGATCTCCTGCTTGGCTCGGTCGACAACATTTGGATATTTACTTTCCAGAATTAAATATTGGTGTGGAATACCAAGGGGCTCAACATTATGTGGCAGTTGATTTTTTTGGAGGAGAAGAAGCCCTTAAAAAAACAATTGAGAGAGATAAAACAAAAAGAAAGAAATGTGAGGAAAACAGTTGCTACTTAATAATTGTTGACGAAGGTTATGACTTTGAAGTTGTTAAAGAACAAATTGAAAAAATAATAAAAAAACGCCTTAAAACATAGTTTATAGCATTAAGGATAGATAGATAGATAATTAAACTGACTATTATCGTAGCGCAAATTTCAACAGTCTAATCCACCAAGTCTATTATTACTTTTCAACACTGCTACGCCAGCCAAATTGAATTTTTACTTTTGCAGTATGAATTATTTAGACGAGCTAAATGAGGCACAGCGGGCAGCAGTAGAAGCATGGGAAGGACCCAGTATGGTAATAGCCGGAGCAGGTTCAGGAAAAACAAGAGTACTCACCTATCGTATCGCACACCTTATTCATAATGGTGTAGATTCCTTTAATATTTTAGCGCTTACCTTTACCAATAAGGCCGCCAAAGAAATGAAAGAGCGTATCTATAAAATTGTGGGCAACGAAGCCAAAAATTTATGGATGGGTACGTTTCACAGTGTATTTGCCAGGATACTGAGAGCGGAAGCAGAAAAAATTGGTTACCCCAGCAACTTTACTATTTATGATACACAAGATTCTAAAAGTCTTTTAAAAAGTATTATCAAGGAAATGAACTTGGATGATAAGGTATATAAACCCGGGTTGGTTTACAACCGAATTTCATCTTCTAAAAACAATTTAGTTTCGGCAAAGGCTTACATGGCTAATGTAAACATACAAGCCGAAGACCGACAAAATGCCAAACCCAGATTAGGTGAAATATTTTTGGAGTACGAAAAGCGTTGTTTTAAATCCAGCGCCATGGATTTTGACGACCTGCTTTTTAAAACCAATGTTTTATTGAGAGATTTTCCTGAGGTTTTATTAAAGTATCAGGAACGATTTAAGTTTATATTGGTAGATGAGTACCAGGACACCAACTTTTCGCAATATTTAATTGTAAAAAAACTGGCTGCTCGTTTTGAAAACATTTGTGTAGTGGGCGATGATGCTCAAAGTATTTATGCATTCAGAGGAGCAAACATTCAAAACATTTTAAACTTTAAAAGAGATTATCCGGATGTAAAAACTTTTAAACTGGAACAGAATTATCGTTCTACACAAAACATTGTAAATGCTGCCAACAGCGTCATTGAAAACAATAAAGAACAACTGGAAAAAGAAGTTTGGACAGATAATACTGAAGGCGAACGAATAAAAGTAAGCCAAAGTCTTACCGACAATGAAGAAGGAAAATATATTGCGAATGAAGTGTTTGACATTCAGCAAAACCACCAAGCCAGATACAGCGACTTTGCTATTTTGTACAGAACCAATGCACAGTCCAGAGCATTAGAGGAAGCTTTAAGAAAGAAAAATATTCCGTATAGAATTTACGGTGGACTTTCGTTTTACCAAAGAAAAGAGATTAAAGACATCCTGGCGTATTACCGATTATCGCTCAATCATAATGATGAAGAGGCTTTAAAAAGAGTGATTAACTATCCTACCAGAGGAATTGGGAATACTACCTTGGAAAAATTAATTACGGCCGCTACTACCAATGACATGAGCATTTGGGATGTCATTCAAAGCTCTGAACAAATGGGCTTAGGCTTTAATAGAGGAACACTTCAAAAGTTAAATGAATTTTCTGAACTGATTTTAAGTTTTTCCAAAGTAGCCGAAAATGCTGAAGCTTACGAAGCAGGTAGCTATATTGCTTCTCACTCCGAAATATTAAAAGATTTGTTTACCGACAAAACTCCTGAAGGCGTAGCTCGTTACGAAAACATTCAAGAGTTGTTAAACGGATTGAAAGACTTTAGCGAAAGTTATCCTGCCAATAACCTTGGTGCAAAACCAATGCTTGCCGATTTTATGCAAGATGTAGCTCTGCTCACAGATGCCGATAATGATGATAAAGAAGACCACAACAGAGTTTCTTTAATGACCATTCATGCTTCAAAAGGCTTGGAGTTTCCATACATTATTATTGCGGGATTGGAAGAAAATTTATTTCCTTCACAGCTTTCATTAAACTCCAGAAGCGACTTAGAAGAAGAGAGAAGATTATTTTATGTGGCACTTACCCGAGCCATGAATAGAATTATTTTATCGTATTCATTGAGCCGATATCGCTGGGGAAATTTAATTCACAATGAACCAAGCCGATTTATTGAGGAGATTGACGACAAGTATTTAGACATTCAAAAAGCACCCGAACCTAAAAAGTTTGAGCAAACTTCATGGGATGACGGTTGGGGAAACAAAGGCGGCTTTTTTGAAAAAAGCACTACTACATCTGCTCCTGCTTTTCAAAAGAAAAAACTAAAAAAAGTAAGTGATGCTAACTTCTATAAAGAAAAAGCATCTGCTGATTTTCCTGATATAAAAGCAGGAACAATTGTCACCCACCAAAAATTTGGAAGAGGCACTGTAGTTGGCATTGAAGGTGGCAATAAAGCATTAATAGATTTTGAAACCGTTGGCAAAAAACAGCTTTTACTGCAATATGCAAAATTGGAAATAGTGGGTTAGTATATTAGGCAAAAGGCAATAGTAAATAGTGTTTGGAGATTAGTTAATGTGTTAAAGACGATTGCTCATTTATTGATTCTCTCTTCTCAATTCTCACATCTCAAATCCTAAATCTGAATTCTCAAAACTGATATCTTAACTAAATTTCCTTACCTTTACCCTCTATTTTTCCAATATGATTAAAGATTACAATTCAACAAGAAATAAAATGGTACTGCCTGAGTACGGCAGAAATGTGCAGAAAATGGTTGAGCATGCCTTAACTATTGAAGACAAAGAACTAAGAAACAAGTGTGCAAAAGCCATCATAGAAGTGATGGGGAATTTAAACCCTCATTTGCGAGATGTGCCGGATTACCAACATTTACTTTGGGATCATTTAATCATTATTTCCAACTTTAAATTAGACGTAGATTCTCCATATCCTATTCCAACACCTGAATCTTTAAGTGAAAAACCAACAAGGATGGAATATCCTAAAGGTAAAATCACCTTTAAGCACTACGGAAAGATTTTGGAAAACATGATTAAAGAAGCTCAAGAAATTGAAGACGAAGAAAAAA
>CALALS010000272.1 GCA_937925525.1 uncultured Flavobacteriales bacterium
TATTAGTACAATAAAATAAATTTATGAAAGTAGAATCAGTTAAAACAATTGAATTAAGAAACCTTAGAATAGAAGACTTTTTAGAATTGGAAAGCTCAATGAAAGAAGCCTATAAAAAGCTTGGCAGTTATTGGAAAAGACATCACATTGAAAAATTATTGGAAATTTTTCCGGAAGGTCAAATATGTATTGTTGCTGATGGAAAAATTGTAGGAAGTGCATTATCTCTAATCGTAGACTATAAAAGATTTGGGGATAAACACACCTACGAACAAATTACCGGTAATTATACTTTTGACACACATGACACTGAAGGAGATGTTCTTTACGGAATAGATGTTTTTATTCATCCGGCATACAGAGGCTTACGACTTGGAAGAAGATTATATGACGGAAGAAAAGAGCTGTGTGAAAACCTAAATTTGCGAGCCATAATTGCGGGAGGAAGGCTACCAAATTACGGAAAGTATTCAGATAAATTAAAACCAAAAGAATATATAGAAGAAGTAAAATTCAAGAAAATTTTTGATCCGGTTCTCACCTTTCAACTTTCAAACGATTTTCATGTTAAACGAATTCTGAAAGGCTATCTTCCCGGAGACTCAGAATCCTTAGAATATGCGTCATTACTAGAGTGGAATAACATTTATTATGATGAACATCCAAAGCTTTTAAACGCTGCCAATCCGGTGGTTAGGCTTGGTTTAGTTCAGTGGCAAATGCGACCATTTAAAGATATGGATTCACTATGCGAACAAATAGAGTTTTTTGTAGATGCAGTTTCAGGCTATCAAAGTGATTTCGTTTTATTTCCTGAACTGTTTAACGCCCCATTAATGTCAGATTATAACCATATGAATGAGGCAGATGCTATTAGAGAATTGGCAAAATTTACTGAACCCCTCTTAGAACGCTTTAAACAATATGCCATTTCATATAATACAAATATTATTACAGGAAGTATGCCCTATCAAAAAGAAGATGGCATGCTTTATAATGTAGGATTTTTATGCAGGAGAGACGGAACCCATGAGATGTATGAGAAAATTCATATCACCCCAAATGAAAAACACCACTGGGGAATGATGGGTGGTGACACTATTAAAGTTTTCGATACAGACTGCGGTAAAATTGGTATACTTATTTGTTATGATGTAGAGTTTCCTGAATTACCAAGAATACTCGCACAACAAAAAATGAAGATTTTATTTGTTCCTTTTTTAACCGACACTCAAAATGGCTATACAAGAGTAAGAAACTGTGCTATGGCAAGAGCAATTGAAAACGAATGCTATGTAGCTATTGCAGGAAGTGTAGGAAACTTACCAAAAGTAAATAATATGGACATTCAGTTTGCTCAATCCGCTGTATTTACCCCAGCAGATTTTGCATTTCCTACCAATGGAACAAAAGTAGAAGCAACACCAAATACAGAAACAACTCTAATTGTTGACGTAGATTTAGATTTACTAAAGGAACTTCACAATTTTGGAAGTGTAAAAAATTTAAAAGACAGAAGAACAGATTTGTACGATGTTGTCCTAAAAAAACAATAAAAGAACCATGCAACCTTTTTATAAACCTTTTGTCATTTCTTTTG
>CALALS010000273.1 GCA_937925525.1 uncultured Flavobacteriales bacterium
GTAGAAATGGAAGACGGTAGAAAAATTGCTTTCTTAGATACTCCGGGTCACGAAGCATTTACAGCCATGCGAGCTAGAGGAGCAAAAGTTACTGACGTTGTAATTATTGTAATTGCTGCTGATGATAACATCATGCCTCAAACAAAAGAAGCAATAAGCCATGCTCAAGCAGCAGAAGTTCCTATCATTTTTGCATTTAATAAAATTGATAAACAAGGAGCAAATCCTGAAAAAATTAAAGAGCAATTAGCAAACATGAATTTGCTTGTTGAAGATTGGGGTGGTAAATATCAGTCACAAGACATCTCTGCAAAAAAAGGAACGGGCGTTAAAGAATTATTGGATAAAGTTTTACTTGAAGCTGATTTATTAGAATTAACAGCAAACCCTAATAAACGTGCAGTAGGCACAGTCATTGAATCTTCATTAGATAAAGGTAGAGGTTACGTAGCAACTATTTTAGTTCAATCAGGAACCCTAAAAACAGGTGATGTAGTTTTAGCAGGAAGTTATAGTGGTAGAGTAAAAGCCATGTATAATGAGAGAGGTCAGGCCATTAAAGAAGCCGGACCAAGTACACCCGCTACTTTACTTGGTTTAGACGGAGCGCCAACAGCCGGTGATAAATTCCATGTGCTAAGTGACGAAAGAGAAGCAAGAAACATTGCAGACAAGAGAAAGCAGTTGATGAGAGAGCAAGGAATGCGTACTAAAAAACACATTACCTTAGATGAAATTGGAAGAAGAATTGCCGTAGGAGATTTCCAAGAGTTAAATATTATTGTTAAAGGTGATGTGGATGGTTCAATAGAAGCGCTTTCAGACTCACTTCAAAAACTTTCTACAGAAAAAATTCAGGTAAATATTATTCATAAATCGGTAGGACAAATCAGCGAGTCAGACGTAATGTTAGCAACTGCTTCAGATGCAATTATTATTGGTTTCCAGGTAAGACCATCTGTTACTGCCCGTAAAATGGCTGAAACAGAAGAAATTGACATTAGACTTTACTCCATTATTTACGATGCCATTGATGAAATGAGATCAGCGATGGAAGGAATGTTAAAAGCTAAAATTGAAGAGAAAATTGTTGGTACTGCAGAAATTAGAGAAACATTTAAAATTTCAAAAATTGGTACCATTGCAGGATGTATGGTTACTGACGGAAAAATCGTTAGAAATAATAAAATAAGACTAATTAGAGAAGGAATTGTAATTTATACAGGGGAGCTTGGCTCTTTAAAACGATTTAAAGACGATGCAAAAGAAGTATCAGCAGGGTTTGAATGTGGCTTAAATGTCGCTAACTTTAATGATATTAAAGTGGGTGATGTAGTTGAATCTTTTGAACAAGTAGAAGTTAAACAGACTCTCTAAAAATATTTTTAATAGTTATTTGATTAGGCGGAAAAATTTCCGCCTTTTTTATGCCATAAAAAAATTTGATGCTTTATAAAAAAATGACGTATTTTGTTAGTTACCAATAACAAAACCACTGCTATGTTTAAAAATATACTTTTCTTTTCCATTCTCTCTTTTTTTTCATTTATAAGTCTAGCACAGTCTCCAGCGGGTATTAATTATCAGGCTGTAGCTCGTGATGCTAATGGTGAATTATTGAAAAACCAAACCATAAAAGTACAGTTTACTATTTTACAAGGAGCTAACCTTTCGTCTGCTTCTGCAGTTTACACCGAAGAACATTCTTCCGTAACTACTAATCAATACGGACTTTTTACGCTTGTTTTAGGTGAAGGAACTCCTTCTTTGGGTACTGATATTTTAACTACTCCTTCTTGGGGTAGTAATAATCAATTCCTTAAAGTAGAAATTGATGCAGGTAGTGGCTATGATTTAGTGGGTGAAACACAATTAATGTCTGTTCCTTATGCACTTTATGCAGAATATGGAGGCCAGGGCACACCGGGTGCTACAGGCCCTACAGGACCCGCAGGTGTACCCGGACCGACAGGGCCTTCAGGCAACAATGGAGCAACTGGGCCAACAGGAGCTCCTTCAACAGTTCCCGGACCGACAGGACCACAGGGACCAACGGGAGCAAATGGTACTACAGGAGCGACCGGAGCTCAAGGACCAACAGGACCTACGGGTGTAGCAGGAACAAACGGAAGCACAGGGCCTACTGGACCACAAGGAATACCCGGTCCAACCGGAACTCCAGGACCTACAGGTGCTAACGGAGCAATTGGACCTACAGGCCCTACCGGTCCATCAGGAATAAACGGAGCCGCAGGCGCAACAGGACCTACGGGTGCAACTGGGCCAACTGGACCAACCGGAAGTGTTGGGGCAACTGGCTTAACAGGAGCTACGGGTGCAACAGGTGCAACAGGTGTTTTTTCAGTATCTGGAAGCATTAATCAAACATTAAGACATGATGGTACAACAGGCTGGGTTGCTACTTCAGGGCTACAATCAAACATAGCAAATGAAGTAAGCATAGGAGGTTCCGCACCAAATACTGGAATTGATTTATTAGTAAAAAGTTCTAAAGCTAGAGTTCGAATAGAAAACACAAGTACATTATCAACTTCAACCTCATTACTTGGCTTTGGATATAATCCAAGTGGATATGACGAAATAGGGAGCATTGGTAAGCAAGGATCATCAAACAGGCTAGATATTTTTGGTAAGTATGGTATAGATTTTAATACAAATTTTTCCACAAGAATGACTCTTGATTTAAATGGCAGGCTAGGAATAGGAACAACTTCTCCTGCATACAGGTTACATGTCTCTGGAAAAACATACACAGATTCAATTCAAATTAGGCAAGGAGCAACAGTTGGAGATATATTAACATCTGTAGATGCTTTGGGAAATGCAGTATGGACAGCTCCCGGAAATCTAAAAGCTAAAAATGATTCAGATTGGTTAGTTCTAGGAAATAATCTATATAATGGAAATACAGGAAATGTGGGGATAGGGACTAGCACACCATCATATTTATTTCATGTAAATCACATAACTAGCAATTCAAATCAAAGCGCTTCACATATAAATTACACTTATAGCGGAACATCCCTAGGTATAAACTCAGGTTTATACATTCAAGCAAATAACGCAAGTAACCAATCCATTCACGGAATTTACTCCACCACATCTGGAACTACAAGTGGAACAGCTTCTGACATAGGTATTGCAGGATATGCGAATGCCTCTGGAGTAGGTGACCATAAAGGAGTTGAGGGTGTTAGTTTTTCTAACACTGGTAATAACTATGGTGGATTTTTTACTTCCACAGGCTCAACTTCAGGTAATAACTATGGGGTTTACGGTAGCGCAAACAATAGTTTATCAAATAATTATGCTGGATACTTTGATTTGGGGAACGTATACATACGAAATTTTTTAGGCATCAATAATTTAAACCCTTCAGTTCCTCTAGATGTTATTGGCAACACGAATATCAATGGAGTTACTCAAATCGGTGGGACATCAGGATTAGCATCCACTTTAAAAGTTTTTAGTGGTTTTGGTGCCGCAACAGCATACTTCTTCAATGGTTCTGGTCAGCCAAGTTTGTCAATATGGCCAAGTGGTAACGTAACTATCGGAACCCCAACTACAGAAGTTACCAAACTTTTTATTCAAGATAATAATACTAGTACAGATGCATCTGGAAACTCATATTTAAGTCTGCAAAATTTAGCAAATACAACAAGCACCTCAACAGGCGTTCGTTTTAGAGTGGGTGGCACAACTTCCATAAATGGTAATTTTCATTATAAAGGAGGAATATTTTTTAGAAATGCAGGCGGTGCTAATGGAGAGGGGGATATGATTTTTGCTATAAATAATACTGCAAATAGTACAAACGTATCTTTAGCAGATGAAGTAATGAGAATTAACTCTGTTGGAAATGTAGGTATTGGTACTGCTGCGCCAAATGCAAAACTTCATGTAAATGAAAACACTACTAACCCTGGATTAAGGGTTCAAATATCAGGAGGGACTCAGTTTATTGTTGCCAATAATGGAAATACAGCTTTATATTTTAATAATACTCCTGCATATAAACTTCAGCTTAATGTTGATCAAGCCGCCAAACCAACTACAAATACATGGACAGTTGCTTCTGATAGAAACCTAAAAAAGGATATTAAACCATTTACAGGAGGTTTGGCTGATGTATTAAAAATAAATCCAGTTTGGTTTACATATAATGGGAAAGCAGGAATGCCTGATGACACTGGGGTCGGAGTAATTGCTCAAGAACTTCAAAAAATAGCTCCTTTTATGGTAGATGAATGGGAATATGTTCCTCATGACGAAGAAACAGGGGAAGCTATAGGTCCTGCTGAAAAATATCTAGGTGTTAATAATGGAGCTATGACCTACATGCTAATAAATGCAATTAAAGAACAACAAGCATTAATTGAAAAAATGCAAAAAGAAATCGACTTACTAAAATCTAAATAAACTACATGAAAAATCTTTTTTCACTCCTATTTATTTCACTTTCATTCATTAGTTTTTCCCAATCCCCTGCGGGTATTAATTATCAGGCTGTAGCTCGTGATGCTAATGGGGAACTATTGAAAAATCAAACCATTAAAGTTCAGTTTACTATTTTACAGGGAGCTAACCTATCTTCTGCTTCTGCTGTTTATACTGAGGAACATTCTTCCGTAACTACTAATCAGTATGGTCTCTTTACTCTAGTTATTGGAAGTGGTGCGCCTTCTCTTGGTACTGATGTTTTAACTACTCCTTCTTGGGGTAGTAATAATCAATTCCTTAAAGTAGAAATTGATGCAGGTAGTGGCTATGATTTAGTGGGTGAAACACAATTAATGTCTGTTCCTTATGCACTTTATGCAGAATATGGAGGCCAGGGCACACCGGGTGCTACAGGCCCTACAGGACCCGCAGGTGTACCCGGACCGACAGGGCCTTCAGGCAACAATGGAGCAACTGGGCCAACAGGAGCTCCTTCAACAGTTCCCGGACCGACAGGACCACAGGGACCAACGGGAGCAAATGGCGCTGCAGGAGCGACCGGAGCACAAGGACCAACCGGACCTCCCGGATTGAAAGGAGACACAGGAGTTGCAGGGCCTACCGGACCAACAGGTACTTTTATGCCGGGTAATTTTGCCGGTGAAACTCCTTATTGGAACGGAACAGCATGGATCATTAATCAAAATATTTATAATAATGGTGGGAATGTTGGGATTGGAACGAATTCTCCAGGTTATAAGTTTCATCTAGTAGACAACACTAATCAAATAATTTCAAAATTTTCAGGCTCGAATGCCAGTGGTAATGGAGTTTTAATTGAAAACACCGCAAATACTGTGGCCGCTTTGGGCTTTAAAGCAGGAGGTGACTCTGTTTTCATTGGTTATAACCCTTCTTCCAGTCCAAAAAGATTATTTCTAGAAAATCTAAATCCATTGGGAGGTATAAATATTGAAGCTAATGGTTTATTACGCCAGCGAGCCATCAATACAAGTTTTGAGGGCTTTGCTTCTTCGCAAGCAAAAGTTGATGTTGCCGGTATTCTTGAAACTGATAGCTTTAAACTTGTAATGGGCGGTGGTATAGCAGGAAATATTTTAACAGATGACGGAACTGGAAAAGCTGTTTGGACAAATGCAAATTCTGTAGGTCAATGGGGTATCTCCGGTTTAGATATTTTTAAAAAAAATGCAGGTAATGTAGGAATTGGCACCAGTAGTCCCATACAATTATTAACTCTTTCAAGTGGAGCAAATACAGTATTCCGTATGGAAAGAACAAACTTAAATGCTTTTGACTGGGAGCAAGTAGCAAACAATACAGGTTTCCACATAAAAGGCGGTGCAGATGGAACTAATGCTACTCTTTCCGATTTTTTAACAATTGATGGAAATGGTAGAATTGGTATGGGAACAGAGTTTCCTGATGTGGCCCTTAGGATTGAAGGAGCAGACAATGGTACAGCTTTAAATGCCTTTGGGGCTTCTCCAAAATCTGCATTTAGGATACATAATCCTGATTTAACTAACAATAATTTTTCAAGTATCATTTTTTCTACCATGCTTTCTAATAATGCATCAGCTGAAATGGCTAAAATTGTTGGGCAAACAGTAAATCACACTATTGGAAGCCAACAAGGTGATTTAGTTTTTCTAACAAGAGACCCAAGTAATCTATCAGAGAGAATGAGAATTACTGGTAGCGGAAATATTGGAATAGGAACTAATAGTCCAAATCAATTAGTAGATATTGTTGGTGGAGAAAACTCTTCCATTGATTTAACAACTAGTAGCTTAACATTAAGGTCTTCTGTAAATTCCATTGCCGGTGCTCAAATTGGAACCGTTTCTGCTCATACATTAAATCTTTTTACTTCCAACCAAAATAGAATTACCATTTTAAGTGGTGGCAATGTTGGGATTGGAACTACCACCCCAACATCAAAGCTTCACGTTAATGGCGCAATAACATACACCCCAACTAACAGAAACTATGGAGGAGCTACCGGACTTTTAAATATTGGTGATGAAGGATATATCAGAATACTCCACTCTAATACTCTATCTATAACCAGTTTTGGAGCAGGTTCTTCTATTGGACAGGTTGTGATTATTGAAAATGCTTCTACGCCTATAATGACAATAAACAATGGTTCCGGTGTTAAGTTAAATGGTAATACTTCTTTTTCTATGGCGCTAAACAGTACTTTAACGCTTATTTGGAATGGTAGCATTTGGATAGAAATTGGTAGAAGTTTGTAAAAAAGAATTAATGATTATGAAAAAAATATTTTTATCCCTAAATATATTTATTGGACTAACTGCATTTTCTCAAGTTAGCATTGAACGCCAAGTAATTGGTTCAACAGGACAAACAGCAGATAATTCCGGTTCAAATACATATTACTTTACCGTAGGTGAGCCTATGGTATATACCTGGACTACAAGCTCAGGCTATACTTATACCGAAGGGTTTCAGCAGCCGGAAGAAGAAATAATAACCACAGACATTAAAGGACTAAACGCCTTTTCGCCCAATGGTGATGGCGTAAATGAAACTTGGTTTATAGACAATATATGGAAATACCCAGGAAATACTGTTTCTATTTTTAATAGATGGGGAGCTTTAGTTTGGAAAACACAAGATTACGACAACAATAGTAATGCATGGGACGGAACTTGGCAAAATACAGGAAATGAAGCAATGGATGCAACCTATTTTTATATCATAAAAGCAGAAGGAACAACAATTAAAGGGTGGATAGAAATCACTAGATAAACTTGTCCTACCAATATTTTTTTGCATATTTGAAAACAAACATGAACGTAAACAAATCAAACTGGGTTTTTCTGATTCTATTCCTGTTTTTTGGAAGCAATATTATTGCCCAGCAAGATCCTCTTTACACGCAATATATATTCAACCCACTTGAAGTAAATCCCGGGTATGCCGGTAGTAGAGAAGCATTAAGTGCTGTTCTTACTCACAGAAGTCAATGGATTGGTATTGATGGTGCTCCCGTTACTCAAAACCTAGCTATACATGCTCCTACTAAAAACGGAAAAATGGGGCTTGGAATGCAAATTATTAATGACGCCATTGGCCCTAAAAACACGCTTTCCGCATCACTTGTTTATGCTTACAGATTAAGAGTTGGACAGGGTAAGCTTGCTTTTGGTCTTAGAGGTGGATTTTATAATTATAGATTTAATTGGGATCAGCTTGAATACCAAAACCAAAACGACAATGTTATTTTAGTTGGAGCTAGTTCCAAAACCACTCCTAATTTTGATTTTGGAGTTTACTATAACACCAAATTATTCTACGCAGGTTTACAAATAGCTCACCTTAATCGACCTGACTTATCTTTTTCAGATAGTTCAAGCACCTTTTTGCGTCCACACTCAACGTTAACAGTTGCCCGAGCTTTTGAAATTAATGAAAACGTTGTTTTTAGACCTTCTTTACTAATGCGAGCTGCGCCAAAAAATGTAGGTACAGTTGATGTCAATTTAAGCTTGCTGTTTAATAATACCATTTGGTGTGGGCTTTCGCTTCGGTCAAATTACGGGCTCGCAGGAATTATTGAAATGAATATTACAGACCATTTTAGAGCCGGACTTTCTTATGACTATGCGCTTAATGGACTGAGGGGTCAAACAGGAGGTTCTCTTGAGTTATTTATTGGATACGACTTTAAAATTTATAATCAAAAAATGGCTTCGCCAAGGTATTTTTAATGAGGGAAGCTAGAAACATATTAACCTTGATTTTCCTAGCCATTGGCATTTCCCTTTTTGGTCAAATGAAAAAAGCCAACAAACTCTACGATGAGCTAAGGTTTATCGATGCCATTGAAGCCTATTCAAAGGTTTTAAAAAAAGACGATAAAAATGCTGAGGCTTTAAGAAAAATTGCTGATTGTTATCGAGTAACTAAGCAATATGAACAAGCTGAGTTGTTTTACTCCAAGGCATTTGAAAATGATGATTTCACGCCAAAATATCACATGTACTTTGGTCAGGTTTTAAAAAACAATGGCAAGGTTTCAGAAGCAAGAAAACAGTTTGAATTAGCTTCACAAAAAGACCCCAATAGTTTTTTGGCAAAACTTCTTATTCAATCTTGTGACAATATTAATACCTGGAAAAAAGAATCTCCACTATATGAAGTAAGCAAAACGGAAAATATTAATTCTGAAGTAGCCGACTTTTCTCCTACTACACATCCAGACGGACTAGTGTTTGTTACAGAAAGAGAAAAAGACTACATCAATGATGTACAGTATGGCTGGACAAACAAACCTTTTTTAACTGTTTATATTGCAGAATACCAAAATGAAGAAAAAACTTCATTTGATAAACCAAAAAGGTTTTCGAACAAAATAGATTCAAGGTATCATGATGGTCCCGTTACCTTTAACCCTGATTGTACCGAAATTTATTTCACAAGAGTTGAAAGAACAGCTTCATCCAAAAAAGAGGTAAGCAATCTTAAAATTTACAAAGCCACTTACAAAAAGAAAAAGCTCACTAAGTTTGAACCTTTTGAATATAATGGAAAAGACTATTCTGTTGCACATCCGTGTGTTTCTGATGATGGCAATTATTTCTTTTTTGCTTCGGACATGCCGGGCGGACAAGGCGGAATGGATTTATATATGTGTGAAAAAACAGAAAACGGCTGGGGAGAACCAAAAAATTTAGGTAGTGGAACCAACAGTCCGGGCAATGAGTTATTCCCTTATCATAAAAAAGGTAAGCTTTATTTTTCATCAGACGGACTTCCGGGATATGGCGGACTAGATATTTTTGTTACCGAAAAGAAAGACAATTATAATGCCCCAAAAAACTTAAGAGATCCGCTAAACAGTAGATATGATGACTTTGGAATAACCATGACAGATGACACACATGGTTTCTTTTCTTCCAATAGAGATGGTGGACAAGGAGATGATGATATTTATGCTTTTACAAAACTTCCTGAAAAGGAAAAAGAAAAAACAACAGTTAAAGGTGTATTTGAATACGAAGGTCTTGGAGCTAGCGGTGTAAACCTTAATCTTCTTGATGAAAATGATGCCATTGTAGCATCTACCAAAACTAATGAAAAAGGTGAATTCTCTTTTGAAAGTTTAAACATTGATGAAAATTATATGATTGTTGTAAACGAAAACGACATTCCTGCAGAAGCTAAAATGTTTATTACAAATAAAGAAGGAAAAAAAGTGATGGAAGTAAATCGTTTCAGAAACGATGCATTTAAGTTTGAGGCGCTTTCTTCTGATGAAATTGAACAAATGCCCATCATTGAAGAAAAAGATGAAAGCTTACTTACCATTAGCGTTTACGGTCAGATATATGACCAACTTCCCGGAGATTACTCAGGAGGAATGGATGTATATGTGGTAAACGACAAGGGAATTATTATTGGTACTGCAAAAACTGACAAAGATGGTAAGTTTGTGTTTGAAAAACTTCCTCCGGATGAACAGTACTTGTTTAAGCTGGCAGAAGAAAAAGATTTGAATATTATTATTCTTGATGAAAATGGAGAAGTAGTAGATTCTCCAAAAAGAAAAGGAAAAGGATATTTTGTTTACACTAGACTTTCTGGAGATGATGTTGTGCTTACGCTAATTAATGAAGAGGATGTTGTTATTAAAATTAAAGAAGATGAAAACTTTATCATCTCCAATATTTATTATGATTACAACAGTGCCGAAATTAAAGAAAGTGCAGCCAAAGAACTTGATAAACTAGTCTTGATTTTAAAGAAAAATACCCACATCGGAGTTGAGCTAAGCTCACATACCGATTCAAGAGGAGGAGATGAGTTTAATCTTTCTCTTTCACAAAAACGTGCCGAAAAAGCTGTTCAATATATTGTTGGAAAAGGCATTGAAATAGAACGAATGAAAGGTGTTGGATACGGAGAAACCAAACTGGTTAACAAGTGTAGTAATGGAGTTGAGTGTACTGAAGAAGAGCACGGAAAAAATAGAAGAACGGAGTTTAAGGTTTACAAGGTTAAATAATAATCTTGCTTTGAATAATCTCTACTCAAAAATCCTATTAATTATTTTTATTGGGACGTTTACCCTCACAAACGCCCAAACAGAAGAAATTAAGTTTAAAACTTTTTCTATCAAAGACGGATTGTCTCAAAGTTCCGTTAACTCAATTATTCAAGACCATAAAGGGTTTATGTGGTTTGGCACTCAAGATGGGCTCAACCTCTATGATGGACATTCCTTTAAGGTTTACGTAAACGATTTAAACGACTCTTCTTCCCTATCTAATAGTTTTATTCGACAAATCATTGAGTCCAGCGATCACAAAATTTGGTTAGCCACAGAAAGAGGTCTCTGTGTTTATGAAAGAGAAAAAAACTCTTTTACCAATTATTTACATGAAGAACAAGATAAAAACTCAATCAACCATAATAGCATTTTTGCTATTCATGAAGACCAACAACAAAGCCTTTGGATTGGAACCGAAAAAGGCTTAAACCTCTATTTAAAAAATAAAAAGGTTTTTTTAAGAATACCCGTTAGAATAGATGATAAAACCAGCCAATTTAAAATTACTTCACTTTCAGAAGCAGATGAAAATCACTTATGGATTGGAACAGAAGAAATGGGGTTAATTTATTTTAACACAACTAAAAAAGAAGCCGAAAAAATATTTCCAATTCAATCGGTAACTTCCCTCAAAAAAATTAAAACTCAGCTTTGGGTTGGAACCTCAAAAGGCATTTATCTTATCGACAATCAAACTCTTTCCCCTATACCGCTTCCAAACAAAATTTTACTTTCTGATTTAGCTAAAAAAGAAATTAAGGTAATTGCAACCGATGTAAATAACACCATTTGGATAGGAACTAACTTAGACGGGCTTTACCACTACAACCCAAAACTAAAGCAACTTCAACAATTTGTTAATGAACCAAACAACAACTACAGCATTGCCAATAACGGTGTATATTCTTTTTGCAACGATAGCTCCGGTATTATTTGGATAGGAACCAATAATGGCATTAGTAAGTTTGAACCTAAGAAACAATACTTTCACCACATCAGAGTAACAGAAGAAAACTCTTTGCTTTCTGATGCCAATATATGGAGCATATTTAAAGATAACGATGGAACCTTATGGGTGGGAAATTCTTCGGGAATAGATCACATTAATTTAAAAAATAACACCAAAACCCTTTATGTTCCCAACATTTCTCATAGCTCCAAGCAAAAAACAGTATATGTATTTAACGCATTTAGAGACAGAAAAAATGTATTGTGGTTTGGTACCGATGCCGGTCTTTATTTTTTCAATGAAAACAAAAATACACTTGAACATTTTAAGTTTTCGGGTGAAGCCAATGAAGATAGAGTTTATAGAATTATTGAAGACCGTTCAGGGCAGCTTTGGCTAGCAACTAAAAACGGTATTGTTAGAATTTCTTCGGACAGAAAGTCATGGATACGCTATAACAAAAGTGAAAATTCAGAAAAAGGAATTTCATCCAACTTTATAAGAGTTATTGCTGAAGATAATAAAGGAAATTTATGGGCAGGTGGGGATGCTTCCGGTTTAATTAAAATAACAAACCCATCATCTACCCCTGAATTTAAAGTATTTAAAAGTTCTGTCAACAATCCTCACTCTCTTAGCAATAATACTGTTCTATGCCTTCATGCCGATGCCGATAATGTTTTGTGGATTGGTACTTTTGGCGGAGGATTCAATAAACTAGATTTAGCTACAGAAAAGTTTGAACGCTTTACCCAAAAAAACGGACTATCCAATAATGTTGTTTACGGCATACTAGAAGATGAAAAACAAAACCTTTGGATGAGTACCAACAAAGGAATCAGCCGTTTTAATAAAAAAACAGAAGAGTTTTCGGTGTTTGAAGAAACAGACGGACTTCAAAGCAACGAGTTTAACACCGGAGCCTATTACAAAGACCAAAATGGTTTGCTCTATTTTGGAGGCATAAATGGGGTGAGCTATTTTAAGTCATCTGACATTGTTATCAATACCATTCCTCCAAAAATGGTACTTACTTCACTATTGTTTTTCAATAAAAAAGAATATGCTTACGAAAAGAAAATTCTTGACAGACATATTTCAGAAACGCAACATATTGACATCACATACAAAGACAATGTATTTACTATTGAATTTGCCGCATTACATTTTTCTGCACCGGAAAAAAATCAACTGGCATATAAATTAGAAGGTTTTAATGAAGATTATATTTATTGTGAAAACTTTGGTAAAGCTGACTATACCAATTTAGAAGATGGCGACTATACTTTTTACGTTAAAGGAGCTAATAGTGACGGAGTATGGACAGAAGAAATTCCTATTTTAAAAATAACTATTCACCCTCCGCTATGGCGCACATGGTGGTTCCGAACTATTATGATAATAGTAGCCCTTTTGTGCGGTTACTTATTTTATATTTCTAGAATAAAACAAATTAAAAATCAAAAATTAGCATTAGAAAAATTAGTAAACGCCAGAACGAAAGAGGTAATAGAACAAAAAGAAAAAATACAACTTCAAAATGCTGAACTGGAAAAAGAAAAAGAAAAAACCGAACAGTTACTCTTAAACATTTTACCGCCCGATACCGTTGGCGAACTAAAATCTAAAGGAAAAGCAAGCGCCAGAAGTTACCGAACAGTTAGTGTTTTATTAGCCGATGTTAAAGGTTTTACCAGAATTTCTGAAAAGTTAAGACCAAAACAATTAGTAGCCCAACTTGATGCTTACTTTATAAAGTTTGATGAAATTTTAGAGCGTCACAACATGGAAAAAATAAAAACCATGGGAGATGCTTACATGTGTGCAGGTGGTTTACCTATTAGGAATAAAAGTAACCCCATAGATGCCGTTTTAGCAGGTTTAAAAATTCAGGAGTTTGTTAAAGATTATAACAGCAAAAAAGGTGGAGTTCCTTGGGAGTTCAGAATAGGAATACATACCGGAGATTTAGTAGCAGGTGTAGTAGGAATTAAAAAGTTTGCTTATGATATTTGGGGAGACACCGTAAACGTTACCAAACGAATTGAAACAGCAGGAGAAGTAGGAAGAGTTAATATTTCGGGAGAAACTTACGATAAGGTTAAGGACTTTTTCGATTTTGAATTTAGAGGAAAAATCGATGCCAAAAACAAAGGCACCATTGATATGTATTTTGTCAATGCCATTAAAGAAGAGCTTTCTGTTGACGGATTAGGAAAAGAGCCTAACGAAAAATTCTGGAAATACGTTGACCTGCACCTTTACAGTAAAATTAACTACCGAAAGGCAGAGAAATACATCATTAGTTTATTGGAAGAAAAACTACCTAACAATTTACATTATCATAGCATTGAACACACATTGGATGTTTGTAATGCAGTAGAAAAAATTGCACTAAATGAAGGCTTGGTAGGCGAAGATGTGTTTTTATTAAAAACAGCAGCCCTTTATCACGACTCCGGATTTGTAGAAATTTATGAGCAAAACGAATCAATCGGTGCGCACCTAGCAGAAGAAGCTTTACCCAAGTTTGGCTACACCAAAGAAGAAATAGAAGTAGTGAAACAACTGATTTTAGCTACCCGTGTGCCACACAATCCTAAAAATAAGTTAGAAGAAATTATTTGTGATGCCGACCTTGATTATTTAGGGCGTGACGACTTTTTTAGAATTGGCGATAAGTTGAAGCTTGAATTAATGGAGCGTAAAAAAGTAAAAAGCGATAAAGAGTGGGATGAATTACAAGTAAAGTTTTTAAGCCATCACCAGTTTTTTACGGCTTCTTCCATTAAAAACCGACAACCTAAAAAAGAGCAGAACTTGCAAGCAATAAAAGAAAGGTTAAAAAGTTATTCTTAATATACAAATTGCTTATTATGAAAAAACTAACCACATTAATTGTATTATGGTTTTTAATTAATAGTCTTTGCTTTTCCCAAAACTGGGCAAAAGTTACAGATGTGAGTAGTTATATAAATACTTTTTATACAGACACTATTTCAGATGAATTATATATAGGCGGTGAATTTAAGCTCTTAAATGGAGACACCATGTTTGGAATAGCAAAGTATGATGGTAATAATTTTTATGCTATGGGCTGTGGTTTTGAGTGGGATTGTAATTTTTCAATTGGCAATCCTCAGGCTGCAACAAATGGAGCTTGGGCAATAGTCCGCTATAACAATGAAATATATGCAACGGGCAGATTTAAAGGTCCTAATAATAAGTTTCATGGTTTGGCTAAATGGGATGGAAATGCATGGCAAGTAGAAGGTTCTGGACTGAAGGTTGGGACAAATACGGGATGGGGATTAAACCTTAAGGTAATTAATAATGAGCTATACGTCTGCGGTTATTATTTCCAAACTTGTGCCGGAGTTCCTGTAAAAAGCATTGCTAAGTTTAACGGAAGCCAATGGACTTCTGTCCATAATTTTCCAGGTTATACTATAGGAACTGTAGCTGATGTAGAAATGTATAATGGAGAACTATACGTAGGAGGCGATTTTTATGACAACATTAACGGAGATATCTGGAGAATAGCAAAATGGAACGGTAGCCAATGGGTAAGTGTTGGTGGAGGAATAAAAGGAGGGGTTGGTAATATTAATAAAATGGTAGTATATAAAGGTTTACTTTATGTAGCCGGAACGTTTGAAAGCGCAGGCACAAATACCTTTGCTAAAGGTATTGCTACTTGGGACGGTACTAAATGGGAAAATGTAGGTGGAGGTATAGAGTATCATCAATGGGGTGCAGGAATATTTGATATGAAAGTCCATAACGATAAACTTTATGTAGTTGGCGGGTTTGATGAGGCCGGAGGCACACCTACAAGAAAAATAGCTTCATGGGATGGTACAAGCTGGTGTGGCTTTGGTACAACAGACTCTACTTTTGATAGTTATGTAAATGCAATAGGATTTTACCATGATACGATGTATATAGGCGGAAATTTTTTATCTATAGATGGCGACAGTACTATAAGTCGTATTGCAAAATACATAGGAACAGGGGCAGACACTTGTGGCAATAGAACCGGAATAGGAGAATTATCTGATAAAGAAAATGTAGCTTTTAGTATTTACCCCAACCCTGCTCAAGATTATTTTAATGTAGAAATCACTAACCCTGACAAAGAAGAAATCAATTTAAGCTTGTACAACCTTTTAGGAGAAAAGCTTTATCACCAAGAGTTCTCTTCACGCTACCACAAAGAAGAAATAAGTACTCGGTCACTTGCAAAAGGAGTTTATATTGTCTCTCTACAAACTAAAAGCGGTCAATACATAAAGCAAGTTAAGGCTGTTGTCCAATAAACTAGCCATTCTGCCTTAAGGCTTCAAACAAAATAATACCCGTAGCTACTGATACATTTAACGAAGAAGTTTTGCCTTGCATGGGTATTTTGGTTTTTACATCGCTAAGGTTTAAAATATCTTTAGAAACTCCTTTTCCTTCCGAACCCATTACAATTACACACTTTCCTTTAAAATCGGTTTCATGTATGGTTTCAGTAGCTTTTTCGGTGGCAGCAATAACTTTAAATCCATGATGTTTTAAAAAATCTACACTGTCGGTTAAGCTATCCTCTTTGCATATTTTTATTCTGTTAAGCGCTCCTGCAGAAGTTTTTACGGCATCTCCGTTAAGTTGCGCACTACCTGTTTTAGGTACAACTATTAATGAAACTCCTGCACACTCTGCCGTTCGGCAAATGGCTCCAAAATTTCTTACATCACTTACCTCATCCAAAACTAAAATCAGGTTTCCGGTAAAGTTTTCAAACTCTTCTTCTAAAGAAAACGTTTCAATAGCAGAAATGTACGCCACCACACCTTGGTGATTGCCTTTTACCAGCTTTTTAAGCTTTATCTCGGGCACAAACTGCGTGTTAATTCCCTTCTCTCTACAATGAGCAAAAAGCTCGTTCATAGCAGGGTTTTTAATGCCTTTTTGAAAAAACACTTTCTCTAATGCTTTACCGCTCGCAATAGCTTCCTTTATCGGATGAATACCAAATATGTAATTTTCTTTTTCCATAACCAGAGCGCAATCTTACCAAAAAAAAACATGACTTGGTAAAATATGAGTATCTTTGAGCTTACTATTTCATTAATTATGAAACATTTAGTTTTTGTTTTAATTTCTCTTACGTTGGTTTTTTCTGCCTGCAACAAAAAAGGTTGTACAGACCGGTCGGCAGAAAACTATGACGAAAAAGCACGTAAAGATGATGGTAGTTGTATTCACCCTGATACCGTATTACCTGAGCTTCCTTCTTCATACTCTATAAAATTTCCGGGAGAATATGCCGCTTTAATTTTTAGAAGAAAATTAGTTTACACAGAAAAAGAAACCGGATGGGATGATGTGCTAACCAAAGAAGGGCTTGCTTATTTTTCTACAGATGGCGGAGCAACTTATGTAAACGCAGATTCTGTAAAGTTAGAAGGATATTTACTTTCTAAAGCTGCTAACAATTCTTATTCTTTACCATCAGGTTCTGCCAATGCAGTTGCTCATGGTGCGGGTATGCAGTGGTATGCAAGAGGTGCTGCCTGGCCCGGTTTTAATGCAACTACCAACAAAAATTTTCCTATTGTTGGAAGAATTAGAAGTGGCGATATACCTGCAAGTAAACCGTATGAATTAACAATAGACGACCAATTGAATTGTGATTCTCTATTATTTGCTTTACATGGTCCTGAAAAAAGCGTGAGCTATATGGTAGCTGCTGATAGACATACTTTTGTGTTTTCTTATGAAGATGTGATTAGTGTGGGGCTTGGTAAAGGTTACACACAAGTAATCGGTGTTACCTATGAGCCACAAACCTTAAATGGTAAAGCGCATTGGTTTATCAATCAAACAGAAAGAGTAAAACCTGCTTTATTTTACTAATTACATTTCAATTACCACAAACTCTACTCTTCTGTTATAAGCTCTGCCTTGCTCAGTATGATTATCTTTTACAGGCTTGACTTGTCCGAACCCCTTATAAGAAATCTGCTTTTCAGTAATTCCTTTTGACAGTAAATAATCAAATACAGCTTTTGCTCTGTCTTCAGAAAGTTTTTGATTAAACTCAGGACTTCCAATATTATCAGTATGTCCTTGAATTACAATTTTTAGTGATGGAGAACTATGTAAGACAGAATAAAGTCTGTCCAATTCAAATTTAGATTCCTCTTTTAAATCCGCTTTTCCGAAAATAAAAAAGATGTTGTTTAGCCTAACAGTCTGACCAACCTCAACAGGAGAAAGATATAAGTCTTTATTTACTTCTTGATATTCGTCAAGATTAGTTAAATCAATATTTTCGGTAACGGAGTAAAAATTCTCTTTTTCAGCCAAAAAGCTATAAGCCCTTCCTTTTGGTAAGGCAATTTTGTATTCTCCAGTTGTTGGATTTGAAATGGCTATTCCCAATTCTTCATCATTCATTAAATCAGAATACTTAATGTTGGCCGAAATAGGCTCATTCGTTTTTTGGTTATATACTTTTCCTTTAACAATGGTTACGGCTTCCGGTTTTACAGGATTATCTATAACATAAATGTCCCCACCGGAAGAAATATAAGCTTTATCTCCTTTTGTGTTGATGTGATAGCCTAATTCTGAGCCACTGGTGTTAATGGTAGGCCCTAAGTTCAACGGTTCACTCCAATTCGTCCAGCTATCATCTAATCGCTTTGATACAAACACATCATAGTAACCATAAGTTGGATGCCCTCTTGAACTAAAGTAAAGTGTTTTGCCATCAGATGCTAAAAATGGTTTTGTTTCATCTAAAACGGTATTGATTTGTAATCCCAAATTTTTGGGATGACTCCAAGTTCCGTCTCCTTTTTTAAAGCTAACAAATAAATCTTTTTCACCATATCCCTCCTCATTTTCTATAGAGAGCAAAAGGGTTTTATTGTCAGGACTAACACAATAAGCAACGTATTTGTTTTTATTTTCAAATCCATCTATTACAATTTCTTTTGGTAATTCCCAACCATCCTCAGTTAAATTGGAAACACTTATTCCTTGTCCTTTTGAGGTTCCATCCGGCTTATAGGTATTTGCAATAAATAGAGAGTTATCATCCGGTGAAAGTGTAACTACAAAATTGTTTCCGCTGTTGTTAATAGTGCCGGGAAGCCTTTGTAGTGTGGACCAATTCCCCTCTTTATCTTTATAACTTACCCAAACATCATCATTAGAAATACTATTGTCTTTACAGTTTTTCCTAACACAGTAAAGAATATTTTCATCTGTGGAAGTAATGGGTGAAAGTTCTTCACAATTATCAGTATTAATTGCGCTACTTAATTTTACTTTTTCTCCTGACACTTCTAAATTTTCAGCAACTTTTATTCTGGTTGGATAAGTTGTAATTTTAATGTTGTCAACTTCCACCTTCATTTTATGACCCACATAAATACCAAACTTACTACCGTGATAACGATAATCTCCACTTAAATTAATGCTCTTTCCATTAATAAAGTGTTCCACTAAGTTTCCTTTTTTTACCACTTTAAACACATTAGGTCTTCCTAAAGGGTTAATGGATTCGTCAAGTGTCCACTTTAATTTTTCGTGATATTCATTGTTATAATAATGGCTGATTTTTGCATACTTATTTTTAGAAACTAAAAAGTACTTGAAGTTAGAGCCATCTGAATATAATCCCCAAACTATTCCATAACCATAGTTGCCTTCACTTTCAAATTGAGTAATTACAGCTTCCATTTCAAAATCAATCGTATCAGGAACAAATGGTAGTTTTTGATAAAACCAGTATGCCTTTTCTGCTTTTACATCAATTATAAATTTTCCATTTTTAATATAACTGTTGTATTCCTCTGTATTTTTTACCAGCCATTTGTTTGTATTGTCATTAAAGTCATCATCTAGCAATACCTTTTGAGCTATAAGTGAATTACAAAAAACAAGAAAAAAGAAGAAATGCTTTCTCATGAAATAAATTTTATGCGAAAATGAGAAAATATACGAGAAATGGAAATACGA
>CALALS010000274.1 GCA_937925525.1 uncultured Flavobacteriales bacterium
TCATCCAGCCATAAATATTCTTGGTGATTAACCGCAACATAAATTGCATCATAATCATTACCTACTTTATCTGCTAATCCAAAGCCGTATTCATGTTTTAATTCTTCTGAACTAGCATGTGGGTCAATTACATCTACATTTACACCGAATGAACTAAACTCTTTTACAACATCGGCTACTTTTGAGTTTCTGATATCACTTACATCTTCTTTAAATGTTGCGCCCATAATTAAAACTTTTGCGGCTCTTACATCTTTTCCGGCAGCAATAATTTTTTTCACGGTTTGCTTAGCGGTATATCCTCCCATAGAGTCATTCACAAATCTACCGGAATTAATTACCTGAGCATGATAACCAAATTCACGTGCTTTATATACTAGGTAGTAAGGGTCAACGCCTATACAGTGTCCACCCACTAAACCCGGTTTAAAGTGAAGAAAGTTCCATTTTGTTCCGGCAGCTTCAAGTACATCGTACGTATTGATTCCCATTTTATTAAAGATGATAGAAAGCTCGTTTACCAAAGCAATGTTGACATCTCTTTGTGTGTTCTCAATAATTTTTGCAGCTTCTGCTACCTTGATAGTTGCTGCTCTGTGCACACCTGCGGTGACTACAAGCTCATATACTTTAGCAATTTGGTCTAAAGATTCATCTCCGCAACCAGAAACAATTTTCTTTACATTAGTAATAGTGTGTTCTTTATCACCGGGATTAATTCTTTCCGGTGAATAACCTACTTTAAAATCATCTTTGAATTTTAATCCGCTAACCTGCTCTAAAACAGGAACACAATCTTCTTCTGTACAGCCGGGATAAACGGTTGATTCGTACACAACATAATCACCTTTTTTAAGCGCCTTACCAACGGTGTTAGATGCCGAAATAAGTGGTTTTAAATCTGGTAAATTATGTTCGTCTATAGGAGTGGGAACAGCTACTACAAAGAAAGTAGCATCTTTTAAATCGTCAATATTTGCAGTGAACTCAATATCGCATCCTTCAAAATCTTTTGCTTCTAACTCTTCGCTAGGGTCGATATTGTTTTTCATCATATCTACTCTTTTTTGATTGATGTCAAAACCTATCACACTAATTTTTCTAGCAAACTCAAGCGCAATGGGTAATCCTACATAACCTAAACCTATTACCGCTAGCTTAGTTTCTTTATTGACTAATTTATCGTAAATATTAGACATGCTGTTCTTGTTTTTTCTGTGTTTTAGTTAATGTTTTATCTCTTTCAATGTATATTCTTTCAATCATATCCACTACTTTCAGTCCTTCAAGGGCATTGGTAGTAGCCGTGCCTTCTTTTTTGAGTGTATTGATGACGTTTTCTATTACGTAATGGTGATTAGCAGCGGAACCTTTGTAAGGGCCATAATCATTTGGTGGATTAGATGGAGCTAATTCCGGCATAGTATAGTTCTCAATATTACACTCAACAATTTCGTTCATATACTGTCCGCCAACTTTTATACTTCCTTTTTCACCAATAATTGTCATACTACTTTCAAGATTTTGATTCCATACGGCAGTTGAATAATTGATACAACCCATACCTCCGTTCACAAAATCAAAGGAAACAAACCCTGAATCTTCAAAATCGGTGCTAGTTTGATGGTTAAAATCTTTAAACTTTCCCTGTATGTTTTGAATGTCGCCAAACAACCAATACATAATGTCAATGAAATGTGAAAATTGAGTAAATAAAGTTCCTCCGTCTAAATCTTGTTTTCCTTTCCATCCGTCAGCTTTATAGTAACGCTCATCTCTGTTCCAATAGCAATTTACCTGCACCATGAATATTTTTCCTAAGCGGTTTTCAGAAATCACTTCTTTTAACCAAACAGAAGGAGGAGAGTAGCGATTTTGCATCACGCAAAATACATGTCGACTTACTTGCAGTGCTTTAAATATTACTTCTTCACAGTCTGCTTTGCTTAATCCCATTGGCTTTTCACAAACAACATGCTTTTTAGCTTCCAATACTTTTTTCGACTGATTGGCATGTAGCCCGTTAGGAGTGCAGATATTTACTACATCTATATCAATTCCGGATTTCAATAAATCATCTATTGAGTTGAAAAAGGGAACATCATATTTTTCAATTCCAAGGCTGTCTTTTTGCTTTATGTCAACTAAGGCAACTAACTCTGAGTCAGGATTGCCGTCAACCATTTCAGCATGTCTTTTTCCAATGTGTCCACAGCCTACAACTGCAAATTTTACTTTATCACTCATGCTATTATTTTTTTTACTTCTCCGTTTTTTAACTCGTAAACCTCTTTACTTTCAGGACAGATTGCTTTTCCTGTTTCGTCAAAATTTAATCGATGTCCGTATTCGCTAACCCAACCAATCTGTTTAGCCGGATTACCCACTAAAAGAGCATAAGCCGGAACATTTTTAGTTACCACAGCACCTGCACCAATTAATGCGTATTCACCAATGCTATTTCCACATACAACAGTAGCGTTTGCGCCAATTGAAGCTCCTTTTTTTACTAAAGTTTCAACATATTGGTCTCTTCTAACTATTGCGCTTCTGGGATTTAATATATTAGTAAATACCATTGAAGGTCCCAAAAATACATCATCTTCACAAATGACACCGGTATAAAGTGACACATTGTTTTGGATTTTTACATTGTTGCCTAACTTAACTCCAGGCGATACAACTACGTTTTGTCCAATATTACACTTTTCACCGATAATAGAATTGGGCATAATATGAGAGAAATGCCAAATTTTAGTGCCTTCTCCAATTTGAGCCCCCTCATCAATTACTGCTGTTTCATGTGAAAAATAACTCATTACTTTCTTATATAATCATCAAATTCTTTGTGTTCGCTTTTATATAGCTCTTCTTTAGGAAGAGATTTAAAATACTCATAGGTAATTTTTAAGCCTTCGGCTCTGCTTACTTTTGGCTCCCAGCCTAGTAAAGTTTTTGCTTTTGTAATATCAGGTTTTCTTTGTTTTGGGTCGTTTACAGGCAAATCCTGATAAATAACTTTTTGAGTAGTTCCGGTAAGTTTTATAATTTCCTCTGCAAATTCTTTTATCGTTATTTCGTCAGGGTTTCCAATGTTCACAGGGTCGTGACAATCACTTAATAACAATCTGTATATTCCTTCTACTAAATCGTCAACATAACAAAATGAGCGGGTTTGGGAGCCATCTCCAAATATAGTTAAATCTTCACCTCTTAATGCTTGGCCAATAAAAGCAGGTAAGACTCTGCCATCATTCAGACGCATTCTAGGTCCATAAGTATTAAAAATTCTTACAATTTTGGTGTCAATTCCATGAAAACGGTGGTAGGCCATAGTAATAGACTCCTGAAATCTTTTGGCCTCATCATAAACTCCTCTCGGCCCAACTGTGTTTACATTTCCCCAATATTCTTCTGTCTGTGGATGAACAAGAGGGTCGCCATAAATTTCTGATGTAGATGCTACCATAATAGTGGCATTTTTAGCTTTTGCTAAGCCTAAAAGGTTATGTGTTCCTAAAGAGCCTACTTTAAGTGTTTGAATAGGAATTTTTAAATAATCGATAGGACTAGCAGGAGAGGCAAAGTGAAGTATATAATCTAATTTACCCGGAACATGAACGTATTTAGAAACATCATGATGATAAAATTCAAATTCATTTAATTTAAACAGATGCTCAATGTTTTTTAAGTTACCTGTTATTAGGTTGTCCATCCCAATAACTTTATAACCTTCTTTGATGAATCTATCACAAAGATGTGAACCTAAAAAACCTGCTGCTCCTGTAATTAATACTGTTTTCATGCTTAGGAAATAATATTTCTTCTACCTATGCTATAATAAGTAAAACCTAATTCTTCCATTAACTCAGTTTCATACAAGTTTCTTCCGTCAAAAACTACATTTGATTTTAAGGCGGATTTCACTTTGTCAAAATCAGGAGTTCTAAATACTGACCATTCTGTGCAAATAATTAATGCATCAGCATCTGTCAGTGCATCATATTGGTCGGTAGCATATAAAATCTTATCTCCTAATTTTGCTTGTACGTTGTGCATGCCTTCCGGGTCATACACTTTAATTTGAGCTCCGTCTTTTAATAGTTCGTCAATGATGTATAATGCCGGAGCTTCACGGATATCATCTGTGTCAGGCTTAAAGGCTAATCCCCAAATAGCAATTTTTTTACCTTTCAAATCATTTGAAAAGTGTTTTCTAATTCTAGGGATAAGAATGGTTTTTTGCTTTTCGTTAACACTCATTACCGAATCAAGAATATTGAATGTATAATCTACTTCTTTTCCTGATTTAGCAAGAGCTTGCACGTCTTTTGGAAAGCAGCTACCGCCATATCCAATACCAGGGAATAAAAATCGTTTCCCAATTCTAGTGTCGGATCCCATTCCAATTCTTACCATATCTACATCTGCACCAACTTTTTCGCAAAAATTAGCTATCTCATTCATAAATGTGATTTTAGTAGCAAGGAATGAATTAGCAGCGTACTTAGTTAACTCAGCAGACTTCTCATCCATAAAGATGATTGGATTACCTTGTCTTACATAAGGCTTATATAACTTCTCAAGAATTTCTCTAGCTTTCTTTGAAGATGTTCCAATAACTACTCTATCCGGTTTTAAGAAATCATCTACTGCAAACCCTTCACGTAAAAATTCAGGATTTGAAACAACATCAAAATCAACTTTTGCATTCTTTTTAACGGCAGCAGTAACTTTTTCGGCAGTGCCAACCGGAACGGTACTTTTATCAATTATTACTTTATAATCAGTTATTATTTTTCCTAATTCATCAGCAACTCCTAATATATAAGACAAGTCGGCTGAACCGTCTTCATCAGGTGGAGTGGGAAGGGCCAAGAAAATAATTTGGGCTCCGTCAACCGCTTCCTTTAAATTAGTAGTAAATTTTAGTCTACCTTGTTTAATGTTTCTGTCAAACAAAACATCAAGGTGTGGTTCATAAATGGGAACAATCCCATTTTTCATTTTTTCTACTTTTTTTTCATCAATGTCAACACAAATAACATTGTTTCCTGTTTCTGCAAGACATGTTCCGGTAACTAATCCTACATATCCTGTACCGACAACGGCTATATTCATTCTTTACTTAGTTTTATTGATTAATAAATTCTAATACTGAGTCGCAAATGTACTTTAACTGATCTTCATCAAGCTCGGTATGCATAGGCAGCGAAATTACCTTTTTGCAAAGCTCTTCTGTTACAGGGAAATCACCTTCTTTATATCTATCGCTTGCGTAGGCTTTTTGCATGTGAAGTGCTACCGGATAATATATCATTGAAGGAATTCCTTTTGCTTCAAGGTGTTTTTGAAGTCCGTCTCTATC
>CALALS010000275.1 GCA_937925525.1 uncultured Flavobacteriales bacterium
ATTACCGGCAAACAATGGGTCAGCATCTTTCGTTTTAATTTCAGCATAATTGCTTTGGATGAAGTTAAATCCGGCAGAAAGCCCAAAACCTAAGTCAGCATCTTCAGCTACTTGCAGTTTGTAGGTATAGCTTCCGTAAAAAGCACTGGAGTTGTTTACCCCAATATTATCTGAATTGAAATCAAAACCGATATAATGCTTTTTATCGATGTTTCCAAAAAGATTAAGTCCGCCAATAGTTGGCGCTCCATCAAATCCGGCCCATTGATTTTTGTAAAATAAGCCCACATTAGTTTGGTTAGACGAAATGGCAGATGCAGCATTAATAAATGTCTTTTGCATCATGTATTGATTTAAGTGTGGCTGATTTTGAGCATTAGAAACTAACACTCCTACCACAAATAATCCCGATATGATATATTTTAAATTCTTCATCTGCTTCATTATTTAGTTTTAATTTCAAGGGCGGCTTTATAAGGTTCGGAAACGCCATCGTAATTCACAATAATATAATATGTACCGTCAGGAACTTTGCCTCCCGCATTTGAAGTGCCGTCCCAGTCATTTTTATAAGGCTGAGCTTGATAAACTACATCACCCCATCTGTTTAACACTACTAACTCATTATTAGCGTTAGCCTGAATATTAGGAATAATTAGTAAATCATTGTATCCATCTCCGTTAGGTGTAAAACCTGTCGGAATATCTTCAGGGTCAACAGGAGGAGCTTCTCCAACCTTAACATATATAGTAGCCTCATCACAAGTTGAGCAAGTAGTTTCACATATTTGATACAGCATACTATCTAATCCTGAGAACTCAGGGTTTGGAGTATAAGAAACTAACCCACCTCCAATTACACTAGCTGTTCCGTTAATCGGACTAGTAAGAATTACTAGGGAAGAAGCAGAACCGCCTGCATCATTTAAGAGCGCATTAATAGAAGTAGTTGTTTCATAAGGAATTTCCACATAATCAAATACAGCATTAGCAGCGGTATAAGGAATTGCCGTTACTACTAATGATAATGAATCAGTACAGTTATTAGTATCCGCAATTACCAATAAATAATTTCCGCTAGACAAAGCCGTTATATTTTGGGTGCTTCCTATTAAGCTACCACCATTATACCATGAATAAGTAACCGTTCCGTTACCTCCATTTGCAATTAAGCCGGTTATAGCGCCATTACTTAACCCACAAGTTGCATCTACCACAAATCCATTAGTAGAATCAATAGATGGCCCGGTTAACTGCGGCAAGACAATTGGGCCGACCTTTGTGACACAATTATTCCCGTCTCTAACGGATAAATAATATGAACCACCCTGCACTCCACTTAATACCAAAGAAGAACTCACTGTAGTAGTTGAATCAGTCCATTGGTATAATAAGGTTGGTGTACCTGTAACCGTAATTCCTGTAATACTAGCATTACTGCTATCACAAATTCCGGGATTAATTACCATACCGGAAAGATCAACATCCGGAGCAATATTTACATTTACCCTGATAGAATCTACCCCTTGACAACCAAATGAATCGGTAACAGTTAGGTAGTAAGTAATCGTTGTATCAGGTGATGCAGGAGGATTTGCCAATGTTGGTCCGTAAACATCAGTTGTTGGAGTCCAGCTATAGGATAATGTTCCGCTACCTCCGCTACCTGATGGTGAACCACCAAGTATCAATGTGTCAGTAGAACAAACCACAGTAGAAGGAAATCCTGCTTGAGCAGTTGGTAAAGCCCTAACATTAACAGTTACCTGATCACGTCCTACACAATTATTTGCATCTGTAACAGTAAGTGTATAAGTTGTAGTGTTAGTTACAAAACAATTAGGGTTTGTAGCAGAAGGACTGCTTAAACCGGTAGAAGGCGACCATGAGTAAGTTAATGTTCCCGTTCCACCTGAACCGGAAGGGCTTCCTCCTAATTGTACCGTATCTTTAAAGCAAAGGTTAATAGGTGTTGTTCCGGCATCGGCAATAGGTGAAGGACGAACATTTATTCTAACTGTATCACTTCTTGAGCAAACAACTGTATCACTAACCGTTAATGTATAGGTTGTAGTAACAGAAGGCTTAGCCCAAGGATTTGGAGCAGAAGGGTTACTAATACCTGTAGAAGGGCTCCAATTAAAACTTAGGATACCACTACCACCGCTACCTGCAGGGAAGCCGCCAAGATTTACAGAGTCTCCCTGACATATTGTATAAAGATTAGTTCCTACGTTAATGTTTGGTCTATTATAAGCTGTTAAAACAACCGTATCATTTACATTACAAAATCCATCACCTACCGTTAATATATAAGTAATATTTCCGGGAGGAGCAGCCATAGGGTTTGCAGAATTTGGATTATCTAAGCCTGTGGTTGGAGACCATGAATAGGTTAACGGACCACCGCCACCTGTTGCAGTAGGTGAACCACCCAATTGAACTGAATCTGTAATACAATAATTAATAGCCGTAGCAGATAAGGAAACATTTATCGGATTAGGAACAAACACCGTCATTGTATCAGTGTAAGTACAGTTATTAGCATCACTTACCGTTAAACCATATACTGTAGTTGAAGTAGGTTTAGCGTAGGGATTTGGAGCTGTTCCGCTAGATAGATTAGTAGTTGGATTCCAGCTATAATTTAAACTACCTGTACCGCCTGAACCTGATGGACTACCTCCAATTTGAACAGAATCTCCGGCACAAATGGTAAACGAAGAGCCTGCATTGGCAAATGGTGAAGGAGCAATAGTTATTTTAACCGTATCGGTTCCTTGACAGCCAATAGAATCAGTAACAATTACAATATAGTTAGTAGATGAAGAAACAAATGTAGATGGGTTAGGAGAAGTTGAACCTCCCAATAAAGCCGTTAATGGAGACCAAGAATAAGTTAATGGCCCTGTTCCACCAAAAGCAGTAGGTGAACCACCCATCACAATAGTATCAAGCGAACATTTTAGGGTGTCGGTATAAGCTAAATTAACCGTTGGGAAAGGTCGAACGGTAACATTAATACTATCTTCTGCAGTACAAACATAACTATCGGTAACCACAACCTTAACCATTACAGAAGCAGGTGGTGTAGGTGTAGGACGAACATAAGGATTTGAAACTGTAGGTGTATTAATTCCACCTGTCGATATTGGAGACCAAGAGTAAGTGTAACCACCAAAGCTACCTGAAGCTGTTGGGCTTCCACCTACCTGCACAGAATCATTTTCGCATGTTTCTGCAGTTAATGGTCCGGCATCTGCAATTAATTGCGAGCCAACGGTAACTGTTATCGTATCTCTGTTGGTACAACCCATTGAGTCCGTAACCAATAAATCATAAGTTATTGTAGAAGTAGGCCAAGCATTAGGGTTAGGAGCACTTGTACTGCTTATATTAGTATTAGGCGACCATAAAATAGTTAAAGGACCTGTTCCTCCTTGAGCAGTTGGGTCACCGGCATTACCTCCCAACACAATAGTATCTCCAAGACAAAGTGTATCGTATCTATTTCCTGCCTGAGCAGATGGCACGGGTAAAAACCGCACGTAAACACTATCCGTCACACTGGTAGGGCTGGCATCAGTAACCGTTAGCTTTACCCAGTTACTTGCTGTCATAACGTAGTAAGGCGTAGAATCTATGGGGTTAGAAACCATAAAGGCCGGAGTCCAGCTAAAGCTATATGGCGGAGTACCTCCAAATGCAACCGGAGAACCTCCTAGTTGAAGTGAATCTCCTTCACACATAAACAGAGTGTCTGTATTCGCAGCGTTAACTGTAAGTGCTTTTTTTAATGCACTGGCATTAGAGCCAAATAAGTTTATAGACCTTTGTGAAAAGGCTAAACTTACCAAAGCCATAAAGACTACGACAAATCCAATTTTCTTGAACATAAATGCTTGGTTTTTTGGTATTAAAAGTTGCTAATTTAAGCTTGTTATCCCTAACAATCAAATTTATATAAAAAAAAGCCACCAGTTTTTAACCTGATGGCTAGATTTTTAAGTGTTAATTTATACTAGTTACATGTAGCATCATGAAGGGTGTTGTCCCAACATTGCCATGCGGTTGTAGCATATTTGTTTAAATCTCTAACTCTTCCGTTTTTAGAGCTTCTGTTCCACTCAATATCAATTTTATTTTTGTTGGAAGCATTGTAAATGGTATAGTAAGCATCAAGATTATTAGCTGTATTCACCCCATAGTTAATATAGCCACCATCTGTTCCTGTATAAGTAATATCGTAAGTGCCTGAAGATGTATTTTTAGACCATACTATATCTAAAAATTTAGATGCGTTTTTAGGATCTTTATAAAGCGTCCAAGTTCCGGAAGTATTCCCTGGGTCAGAAATACCTTCATACCATAAAAAGTCTTTGTACTCACCATCTTTTGTCATGTACATTTTCCATTCTACTTTTCCGTTTACGTTATTTCCGTAAAGCTCAGCAGTATGGTTAACTCCTGCTACATCAAAATTGTATTTCCATAACCAGCCTTTGTTTTTTCCTTTATACTTAGGCTCATGATTAAATGCTTCGTGATAAGAAGCCACAGGAACAATAAGCGTTACTGTTAAAATAAACTGCCATACACCAACATTAACTGCTGAGTGTACCCAGTTAGTAGTTGTTGAATCAATTCTTTGAGGACCGGTTTTTGACTGATCAAAATCATCGGTATTCATTTGCATGGTGGCACTTGGTGGTAAATCAGGTTTTGGGTTTTTCTTCTTACCGCAAGAATTCACCGTTAATAAAGCTACTGCTGAAGCTAAAAACAGACTTAAAATTTGCTTTTTCATTTTATAGTTTTTTAGTTTAAAGTGTGTGTAAACGAGATTGTTTTCAAAAGGTTACACCAAAATTAAGATTTTTATTTGTCGTTTTTAACAATAAGAAAATAAAAGTTGCCAACAACACACCTAAAAGCCCTCCACAAAGAACATCTAGAGGAAAATGAGCACCTAAATAAATTCGGCTGTAAGAGACAAAAGCTGCCCAAATAAATACCATCCAAAAAGCCTTGTGAGATTTTCTCAAACATAACCACAAAAACATGGCTAAACCAAACGTATTTGCTGCATGAGAGGAAACAAATCCAAATTTACCTCCACAATAATCATTTACTAAATGAACTAGATTTGAAATACTAGGGTCATGACATGGACGCAATCGTTCGAATACATTTTTAAATAAGTGAACGGATAGTTGGTCGGTTAACACAACAAGCATAACCACTCCCAATACAGGTAACCAAGATTTGGTTTTAAATTTCTTCCATACCAAATAAAGAAAAAACGCATACAAAGGAATCCAGGTAAGTTTGCCGGAAACCCACCACATAAGAGTATCTAAAAAGGAATTGTGTAAACTATTGAACCAGAGAAAAAGTTCCTTATCAATATTTACGATGGTGTCAATCATTTTCTTTATTGAGCGTTTTCCAAAGCAGGTCTTTTAATTCTACTAAGCCCGTTTGTGCTACCGAAGATATAAATACGCAAGGAATATCCGGCAAGTCTTGTGCTATTTCTTGCTTTAATTCTTCATCAATCATATCACTTTTAGTTAAAGCTAAAACCCTGTCCTTATGCATTAGTTCCGGATTAAACTCATTCAATTCATTCACCAGAATCTCATACTCCTTTCTAATGTCATCAGAATCTACCGGCACCATAAAAAGCAAAAGTGAGTTTCGTTCGATATGACGTAAAAAACGATGTCCTAAACCTTTTCCTAAGTGAGCTCCTTCAATAATTCCGGGAATATCGGCTACTATAAACGATTGATAATCTCTGTATTTTACAATACCTAAGTTAGGAACTAAAGTAGTAAACGGGTAATCAGCTATTTCAGGTTTGGCTGCTGTAATTACAGAAAGTAATGTAGATTTTCCGGCATTTGGGAAACCAACCAAACCTACATCCGCCAATACTTTCAACTCAAGAATAAACCAATCTTCTTTTCCGTCTTCTCCGGGTTGCGAAAATTTTGGTGCCTGATGTGTAGATGATTTAAAGTGGTCATTTCCTTTTCCGCCTCTACCGCCTTCTAGTAAAATAACTTCTTCGCCATCTTCCGTAATTTCAAATTGAAACTCACCTGTTTCGGCATGCTTGGCAACCGTTCCTAACGGAACTTCTATAATAATGTCTTTACCACTTTTTCCGGTACGCAAACCACCGCTACCACTTTGTCCGTGTTCGGCACTAATATGTTTCTGAAATTTAAGATGAAGCAATGTCCAAAGCTGCTTGTTTCCTCTTAGAATAATGTGCCCGCCTCTGCCACCATCACCACCATCAGGGCCACCAAAAGCAGTTAGCTTGTCTCTATAAAAGTGCATAGAGCCATTACCACCCTTACCTGAGCGACAACATATTTTTACGTAATCTACAAAGTTACCGCCAGCCAAAAGAAAAAAATTTATGCGTTTATTCTATGCTCTTCAATAACAGAACAAAGAACATTAAAAATCTCATCTACATCGCCTATACCTTCAACGGCAAAGAATTTATTTTGAGCAGAATAATAATCTTTTAACGGAGCTGTTTTTTTGTTGTACTCCTTAATTCTGTTCATAATAATGGTTTCATTCTGGTCATCTTCTCTCCCACTTTCTTTTCCTCTCTTCAAGATTCGCATAATCAACTCATCATCATCTACCTCTAATGCCAACATCATGGTAATAGCTGTATTTTTTTCGGCCAACAACTTATCTAAGGCTTCAGCCTGACCGGTAGTTCTTGGAAATCCGTCAAAAATAAATCCGGCACTATTACTATTTGCCTCTATTTTAGAACGAATCATGCCAATTACCACTTCATCAGGAACTAATAAACCCTGGTCCATAAGTTTTTTAGCTTCTAAACCCAATTCAGTTCCTTCAGCAATTTGAGACCTTAAGATGTCTCCCGTTGATAAATGTACCAGTTGATACTTTTCGATTAGTTTTTGTGATTGTGTTCCCTTTCCGGCTCCCGGAGGGCCAAATAATACAATGTTTAACATATATCTCCCTAATTTAAAACGTATATATCTTTTAAGTTTCTACCTAATCCGTCATAGTCTAAGCCAAAGCCCACTACAAACTTATTTTCAATCTCCATGCCCACATAATCTACCTTCATTTGCTTTTTATAAGCTTCGGGTTTAAAGAGCAAAGTTATAATTTTTAAAGAAGCAGGATTTTTAAC
>CALALS010000276.1 GCA_937925525.1 uncultured Flavobacteriales bacterium
AATTAGTTTATCTTTAGGCAACTATTTAAAATTCTTTTACGTTATATTTTAAAATTTTATGATGAAAAAAATTGCAATCTCATTTTCTGCTTTAGCTCTTATCGGACTTATTTCTTTAGCATTTATTAATAACCAAAAAGGTGCTTCTGAAGGAATAAACATTGGCGACAAAGCTCCAGAATTAAAATTCACCAACCCTGAAGGTAAAGAAATGGCTCTTTCTGATTTAAAAGGAAAAATGGTTTTGATTGATTTTTGGGCATCTTGGTGCGGACCATGCAGAAGAGAAAACCCGAATGTAGTTGCTGCTTACAACAAATACAAATCAGCAAAATTTAAAAATGCCAAAGGCTTTGAAGTGTTTAGTGTTTCATTAGACAATAACAAAGGTGCTTGGGTAAACGCCATTAAAAAAGACGGTTTGGTGTGGGATTACCACATTAGCGACCTTAAAGGTTGGGGAAGTGCGCTAAGTGCAAAATATAAAGTGAACTCCATCCCTGCTACCTTTTTAATTGATGCCAACGGAATTATAGTAGCAAGGAGTCAGCCCAACACATTAGATTTAAGAGGACAAAACCTACACATGGAGTTAGACAAGCATGTGAAAAGTTTGTAATAATTAGGGCTGGTTTTTATTAAAACTCTAAATACACTTAAAGTGGTCGAAAGGCTCTTTACAATCATTGCACTGGTATAGCGCCTTGCAGGCAGTAGAACCAAACTGGCTTTTCATTTCGGTGTTTTTTGAGTGGCAATAGGGACACTCTACTTCTTTTTGAATTCCGGTTAACGAAGATTTATCTACTGTAGTTTTTGCGGGAGGAGCAATTCCAAATTCTTTCAGTTTTTTTAGACCATTTTCAGAAATCCAATCTGTTGTCCATGCGGGAGAAAGAACAGTTTTTACTTCTACGTTTTCAATGTTATGCTCAAGTAATTTACTTCTAATGTCATCTTCAATTACTTTCATTGCCGGGCAACCCGTGTAAGTTGGAGTAATAATAACCTCTAATTTTTCTCCAATATTTACATCTCTCACAACCCCTAAATCTACCACAGATAGAACAGGAATTTCAGGGTCTTTAACTTCTTCTAATAAATCAAATATATCTTGTTTGGAAAAATTCATGCTTACCATTCACAGCCGGGATAAGCTCTCTGCATGTATTGCATTTCAGAAAGAATAAAGCCCAAATGTTCTGTATGCCTTCCTTGTCTTCCCCCTTTCTGCATCCAATCATTTTCAGGTATTTGTAGCTTTGCCTGAGCAAAAACTTCACTCACTTTTGCATCCCAAATTGGTTTGATTTTATTTACATCAACAGCTATTCCCTCATTTACAAGCTTAGTATCTACCTCATCAGCATAAAAAAATTCACCGGTAAACATCCACAAATCTTCTAGTGCTGTCTCAAGTCGTTGATGACTTTCATCTGTTCCGTCACCTAATCGAATTACCCAATTTGAACTATGTTGTAAATGATAGGTTGTTTCCTTAACTGCTTTTAACGCTAATCCAGAAAGTGTTTCGTCTTTACTGTTTTGTAATTCTTTAAAAAAAGGTAACCGAAAGGCATCAAAGAAAAATTGACGAAGTATTGTTTGTGCAAAATCTCCGTTGGGTTGTTCTACCAATAACACATTTTTATAATCCCTCTCTTCTCTTAAAAAGGCCACTTCATCCTCTTTTTTATTAGTAAGCTTTCCGGCATAATCCATTAAAATTCTTGCCTGTCCTAATACATCTAATGCAATATTAGTAAGCGCAATATCTTCTTCCAAAATTGGTCCGTGACCACACCACTCTCCAAGCCTTTGTCCAAGAATTAGGCTATCATCACCCATTCTTAAAACATACTCATACAACTCTTTATTCATAAAATTTATTTAGCTTTTTTCTACATGTGTCCAACGCCTTCCGGTACTTCATAAAAAGTAGGATGTCTGTAAACTTTATCATCAGATGGTTCAAACATAGGACCTTGTTCTGTAGGATTTGAGGCATGAACATTTACGCTTTCAGTTACCCAAATACTAATTCCCTCACTTCTTCTTGTGTAAACATCTCTGGCATTTTCAATAGCCATTTTAGCATCTGCAGCTCTTAAACTGCCAACATGTTTATGACTTAAGCCTTGTTTACTTCTAATAAAGACCTCCCATAAAGGCCACTCTTTTTTAATCTCGCTCATGTTTAATTACTAAGTGTATAATAAATATCTATATCAAAACCGTTTCCGGATAATTTAACTTTTTCATTACTTCCCTCTTTGTAAGCATTTACAGTCCAAGCTTTCATTTCTGTATTTGGCAAAGGTAAATCTTCATCTAATAATCTAACACTCCAATCAGAGTATGTAAACTTAAAGAATATGTTTGATTTAGTAACAGGTAAGTCAGTAGAATCAACATTATCTTGAATATCAAAAGTATAATCAGCAGCAAATATATCGGCTAACTCAGAATTTGTATCATTTATTTTAATTTTTAAATCCGGTCCGCTACCATTATCCCAGCTTGTAATGTTTGGAATTGAGTTAACTACTATTTTATAGACGTTATAGGATGTAACTGTAACTTGTTTGCTCTCACTTTTTGACTTTTTCATATTACTTTTATGAGAAGCCTTTAAAGTAATAGTATAACTGCCCTCTTCTTTATATATGTGTGGTGCAGGATCGTATTCTTTGTCTTCTGATGAACCATCTCCAAAATCCCAGCGATATTCTTTCATGTTAATTGAAGAATTTCTAGGCTGAACTTTTTCTCCAAAAAAATAACTCTCTTTATCTAATACAAACATTGATTCTCTTTCTTTTTTACATGAAAAGAAAATCAATCCAATTGATATGAATAATAATATTCTCAATTATGCTGCTTTTGTTTTTGTCTTTTGCTTTTCTGCATAAGCCATAGCTGCTTCTCTCACCCACATTCCTTCTTCTTTAGCTTTTTTTCTTGCCTCAATTCTTTGTTTATTACAAGGGCCATTGCCTTTTATAACATTATAAAATTCTTCCCAATCTATCTCCCCAAAATCATAATGACCTCTTTCTTCATTCCACTTTAAATCCTTATCGGGAATTGTTAATCCTGCAACTTCAGCTTGTTTAACGGTAGCATCAATAAACATTTGTCTTAAATCATCATTTGTATGTCTTTTTATTCGCCATGCCATTGACTGTTGCGTATTAGGAGAATCTGCATCTGTTGGGCCAAACATCATTAAAGAAGGCCACCACCATCTATTCAAAGCATCTTGAGCCATTGCTTTTTGTGCAGGAGTTCCATTCGCTAAAACGGTAATGATTTCATAACCCTGACGCTGATGAAAACTTTCTTCTTTACAAATTTTTACCATTGCTCTGGCATAAGGCCCGTAAGAAGTTTTTTGAAGTGCAACCTGATTTACAATTGCAGCTCCATCTACTAACCAACCAATAGCGCCAATATCGGCCCATGTAATAGTAGGATAATTAAAAATACTTGAATATTTTGCTTTACCGGAATGTAAATCATCAATCGTTTCTTCTCTATCTGCCCCTAAAGTTTCACAAGCACTGTAAAGATACAATCCATGTCCTGCTTCGTCTTGAACTTTTGCCAATAAGGCAACTTTTCTTCTTAAAGAAGGCGCTCTGGTTATCCAGTTGGCTTCAGGCAACATACCTACCACCTCAGAATGTGCGTGCTGAGACATTTGTCTAATAAGAGTTTTACGATACTTTTCAGGCATCCAGTCTCTTGGCTCTATTCGGATATCAGCATCAATTTTAGCTTGAAACTGTTCCTCCATTTGTTTTACATCATTTTCTACTTGCATAGCTACAAAGTTAAACATTAAAACATAATATCAAGTTGATATTTGTCATCAAAATTAAAACAATTTGAAAAGTTGAAAAGTTTGCTGATATTGATACTTTTGTCAAAATTTTAAAAAATGAGTAAATTTCATTCTCTAAAAATAGCTGAAATAAATAAGGAAACTCCTGACTGTGTATCTATCACTTTTGATGTTCCTAAGGAAATTGAAACAGAATATAAATATATACCGGGACAATACCTCACACTTAAAGCTGTTTTAGGGGGTGAAGAATTAAGAAGGTCATACTCTATTTGTTCTGCTCCTTATGAAAATAAACTTACAGTAGCTGTAAAAGAAGTTGCCGGTGGAAAGTTTTCTACTTATGCAAATAAGGAGTTAGCAATTAATCAAGCCATTGATGTGATGACCCCAATGGGAAACTTCACTCCAAAAATTGATGCTAATAACTCAAAAAACTATGTATTCTTTGCCGCAGGAAGTGGAATAACTCCTATCATGTCAATTATTAAAACTATTTTAAAAGAAGAACCAAAAAGTAACGTCACTCTTTTTTATGGTAACAAAGGTTTTAAATCTATTATATTCAGAGAAGAAATTGAAGGGATAAAAAACACTTATTTAAACAGGTTTTCTGTACACCATATTTTAAGCAGAGAAAATATAGGAAGTAAGCTTTATTCAGGAAGAATTAATACAGACAAATGTAAAGAACTTCAAGAAACGCTGCTTGATTTTTCAACAGTAGATGAAGCCTTTTTATGTGGCCCTGAAGAAATGATTAAAGAAGTTTCTGACTTTATGAAAAATGCTGGAGTTGATGAATCAAAAATTCACTTTGAATTATTTACTACTTTCTTAGCTAAGGACAAACATCTTTTGGAACAGCCGGGAACTGAAAAAGATAGCAAGAAAGAGGAGTTTGAAAGTATGGTTACTTTAATCATAGATACCGTTGAATATAAATTTCCTTTACTATCAAATCACGAAAGCATTTTAGATGCAGCAATAAACAGAGGCGCTGATGTTCCTTACGCTTGCAAAGGCGGTGTTTGTTGTACCTGTAGAGCAAAACTCACGGAAGGTGAAGTAGAAATGGATGTTAATTTTGCTTTAGAACCTCATGAAATTGAACAAGGATATGTATTGACTTGCCAATCTCATCCTAAAACAAAAAGTGTTACTGTAAACTTTGATTTATAACAATTTATTTTTTGTAGTTATCAAAGACTCCTTGTTTTATTAAGTCTTCAAGATAAGTTCTCTTTCCATTATAAATTGCAATCACAAAAGCATCTTGCTTGCCTTTAAGTCTAACTTTATTTCTAAAATCAAGAGCGTCATTTAGTTTAGCAAACGTACCTAGTGTAAACCTTGTAATATTATCATCGTAATTTTTTACTTCAATTTCTCCAAACTCTGCAAATTCATTTTTATCAAAGTTTTTTGGAAGTGTATAAGCGCCTATTTGCACCTTATATAACAGGTTAGGAATTTCTACTTCGCCTATTTCAATCAACATCTCTTCAAAACTCATTGACAAAAACTCATACCCAAATTTTCTTGGATCAAAATCATTGGTATAAAATGATACATTTACTTCTTCTTTCTTAAAATCTTCTAAATCAGCAGCGCTTATCTTTATTACTTTTGATTCAAAACCTTCTACCAAATAGACTATTTCATAATCATACCCGCCATTTAAATTTATTAAATAATTACCACTTTCCGAATTGGATTTATACTCTCCTTGAACTAACCCGTTTCCTGAATATCGAACGGTAATTTTTCCTTCTTTCCCTTTACCATCAACACTCACTAATCCGGTTACCATTAGTGTATTTGTATTTCTTTTAACCAAGCCCGGAGTAACCACATAAATATCTTTTTTACCATATCCTTCCGGCTTAACAGAAGCGTAGTAGCCTTTTTGACCGTCACTGCTTAACATATAATAAATATCGTTACCGGTACCATTTATTGGATAACCTATGTTATAGGGCTTTTTCCATAAAACACCTTCTCTTTCTGAAACCAAAATATCATATCCGCCCATACTTTTTTCTCCGTTTGAACTATATATAAGTAACCCGTTATCAGAAGAAATAAAAGGAGCATCTTCATCAAAAGATGTGTTTATTGTTTCTCCAAGGTTTTGGATATTTCCCCATGAACCATTTTTTTGTAGTTCGGCCATATATAAATCTTTACCACCAAAACCACCCAGCCTGTCACTTGAAAAATATAATGTTTTACCGTCTGGAGATAAAGACACACTTCCTTCCCAGGCTTTTGAATTCACATCTCCTTTTAACCGTTTTGCAGGAGACCATTTAGTTCCGTTTAAATTACTTTCAAAAATATCTCCTCCATCTTTAGGAGAACTCCTATATATATACAACTTTTGACCATCATTACTAATAGAAACACAAGCATCATGACCATATCCATTAATTTCTTTTATTGCTTCCGGATCACTCCATTGTCCTTCAAATGATTTTCTAGAAATAAATATATCTTCAAAATACTGTCCATAATCACTAGGTTCTCCTTCAATTATTTGCCTTCCTCCAACCGAACGTTCGCCTCTATAAGTAAATAACAAAACATTTTCATCAGAACTAATTACCGGAACATACTCATCCTCTCTGGTATTAATAGGTTGTCCAATGTTCCTAATTTCAACAGCTACTTTTTCTCTCATTAACTGTTCTGCATTTTCGCAATACTTTTTATATAAATTAATTAATGAAGCATTTTCTTTATATATGGAACTATCCAAATACTGAGTAAACTTTACCTTCGCGCTATCAATATCATAGTTTAATAAGTATGCTTTACCCAAGTGCAATCGAAATTCATTATCCTTAGTAATTAAAAGAGATTTAGAAAACATATCTATAGCCTCTGAAGGTTTATTTAGCTCGTAATAGCAAACCCCCAACCTCCAATATAAATAAGCGTCCCCTTTATATTTATCAAAAAGTTTATTGTAATATTCCAATGCCATTTCCCAATTACCTTCATCGTAAGTACCATCGGCAATAAATAAATCTTTTTTATCTTGTTCAGATAAACTACTTTTATCAAAAGAAACGTTTTGCCCTTTAACATTAAAGAAAATTGAACAAAGAAGTAATAACATTAAAAGTAAACTCTTCATATACCATTTAACAATTAAACAAAAGTACCAAAAAAATGAACATATTAATTACTGGTTCAAATGGAAGTCTCGGACAACAACTAACAAAAGATTTCTTAAAAAAAAATCACACCATATATACTGTATCTAGACACAAGCCACTATCTCACAAAAAAAATCATATTAATATTAACATATCAAAACCTAATGCAGTAAATGAAATAAAAAAA
>CALALS010000277.1 GCA_937925525.1 uncultured Flavobacteriales bacterium
GTATTGTTGCTTGTAGTATAAGTGTTGTTGTCTATCCAAGTGTAGGAATTACAGGCAGTAATTACGTCTGTTCCGGTAGCTGTATTATTGATGGTTAAATTCAGTTTAACAACGCTATCACATCCATTAGCTGCTCCACCTACTATGGTGTATGTAGCTGTGTTATTACTTGTGGTATAGGTATTGTTATCTATCCATGTATAAGAATTACAGGCAGTAATTACATCTAAGGTTGGAGAGGCTACAACACAGTCTCCGAATTTTAGGGTAAAGATGTCAGTATTTCCAGAAGCCGTGAGATTATACACACTTGCACTAGGGTCAAAATCAACTGTTGAAGAAAAATCGCCTGCACAATATAAAGTATCTTGCGAAACATTAACAGCATAAATAAATTCATCTGTACCTGGTCCAAAACCTACAGCCCATGAATAATTTCCAGATGAATTTAACTTAAGAATATATGCATCTGCTCCACTGCCGGAAGTTAAATTGTTAGTCGCTGTTGAACCATCCATGTCTGCTGTTCCATAAAATCCACCTACAGCGTATAATTCCCCAGCTGAATTAGTAGTTATGTCATAAACATATTCGGTACTAGTTCCTCCAAATGTATAGGAAGAAGTTACATTATTATTAAAGTCCATTCCGACTACAAACCCATCATATTGTCCTGCTGAAGTATGACTATTAGCTGGAAAGGGAGGGTTAAAATTAATACTACCCCAAAAATTTCCACCTAAATAGAAAGCATTATTGTTCACATTATGTAAAACATTACATACAATATTAGAAGAGGAAGCAAATTGTCGGTTCCATTGATGTGAGCCATTATTGTTTATTTTAAATACTAAGACGTCATTTCCTGACACTCCTGAAACGCCCGGACCAGAGAAATCAGTTAAATTTACCCCACCATTATGTGTTAAAGCAATAATTACATTATCACTATTATCTGAAATCATGCTATTATTTTTTAATGGTGAAGCGGAAGAATAACCTTGTTTTATCCATTGATATGCAGCAGAAGAATTAAGTTTCCATATAAAAAAATCAACGGAATTTGAAGCAAAAGAATACCCAATACCAAAGGAAATAGAATTTCCAAGTTGTGAATTAACCACATTTACCCCCACACATATATTTCCATTAGGAGAAACTGTTAAAGAAGCCCCTTCGGTATATCTATTCGACCCTCTTGCCCATATAAATCCTGCATTTACGTCAAGTTTAAGAACAAATGCCCCTACAGAAGCAGAAGAATAAGTACTTAGATTGTAAACTCCTATCCCAGGATCAAAATCAACTGATGTTCCCATAAAAGAACCTGTTATAACAAGGTTTCCACTAGATGGGTCAATTTCTATATCATTAGCAATATCATCATTCCCCCAACCTAAATTCACTGCCCAAACAAGATTCCCGTTTCTGTCTATTTTTGTAATAAATATATCTTTAGCACCATTCGATGTAAGATTATAAATACCCGGACCTGGATTAAAATCAACTGTTCCAGTGAAATATCCAACAGAATATATCATTCCGTTATTATCGATAACTTGGTCGTTAATATGGTCTATATTAGAGTTACCGTATTTTATGGCCCACTCAAAATTTGGTTGAGCTATAATATTAGTAACAAACGATACTACTACTAAGCTTAAAATGTATTTAACTTTTCTCATAAGTTTCATTGTTTTTATTTAATGCCAGCCAAATCTAGCATCTTTTTACTTATGAGTATAAGGCATTGTACAGATGGTTGACCTACATATATTTTTGGCAGAGTTTAGTGATTGGATGGAGGATAAAAGAAAAACAGCGAAATTACTAAACAAAAAAGCACCTGATTTAAAAACCAAGTGCTTCTTGTAGCTCCGACAGGAATCGAACCTGTATCAAAAGTTTAGGAAACTTCTATTCTATCCATTGAACTACGGAGCCAGATGGTGAATGCAAATTTAAAATTTAAAATTTTTTATAAATCAAATTGAATACCAAAGCTAGGAATGAAAGTCCAGCCTTTTGCTTTAAATTCATACTGATCAAATAGATAGTACTGGCCGTAGTTTTGGTAGAAAGCTGAAAATGAAAAGTAAACATAAACGTATTGGTAGCCGCCCCTAATATTTACAAAACCGCCATATGAACCGTAATTGTTTTTTCCTTCAGGTAGAGGAGCTAAAACTTTAGAAATAGTGCCTCCTGAATATTCATCAATATATGTCATTATTTTGGATGGATATAGTCCATATTTAACAAATGTGTGATTATAAGCCAGGCCAAAACCAAAATGGCCGTACTTTTCTTCGTCTCCAAAGGATAGGCTATTTATCCATTTCAAAAACAAATCTTTTCGTTCCATTTTATAACCCAAAATATCTTGTAAATCTCCAATAATACTTGGTAGTTTATATTTTTTTTGTGAGTATTGTAGTCCAATACTACTATATAATTTTTCTCCCCAAAAACTATTGTTATGAGCTTCCGGTCCGGCTATCTGGTATTGTGTGTCAAATGCGTGAACTCCACCTGTGTATTTATATCCTAAATCAAAATTAGGCGCAACACCATATCGCATATAAAAATCAAAAGTTTGAGTTAATGGGTCTAGGGTATAAGTAAGTATAGCACCGGTAATATCATTTATATTGTCGTTTACCTGAAAGGTATCATTTTTCACATCTCCGATACCGTCACTTAAAATATTGATAACTTGCTTAGCGAAAGCTCCGGGAGCATTAGTGGTTGTTCCAAAATTAACTTTAACGTGTTTATGAGGAGTAACTCTACCTGATTCGTTAACAGCTCTAGGAGCATGACAACCAACAATGGCTATGGAAACAAAAACAAAATATAAACACCTGTGCATAAGGTAAATGTAAGAAAATTTATAACCGGGAAATAAAATATTTACTATCTTACTTCAGCACCATTGGTAATGGCTTTTTCAGGGCTAATGAAAGCTAAGCCTGACTCATCTTCTGCCATTAAAATCATTCCTTGCGATTCAATGCCTCTAATTTTTCTTGGGGCTAGGTTAACTAGCACACTTACTTTTTTATTGATGATTTCGTCTGCTTTGTAATGTTCAGCAATTCCCGAAACTATGGTTCTTACCTCTCCACCTAAATCAACTTTTAACACCAATAACTTATCTGCATCAGGATGTTTGGTGGCTTCTTTAATCTCGCCAATTCTTATTTCAAGTTTTGTAAAGTCGTCAAAAGTAATCATAGGCTTATGTTGAATTTTTGGAGGTGCAGTAGCTTTTAATTTTTCAATTTGTTGTTCAATTAATTCATCTTCTATTTTTTCAAAAAGAAGAGTAGCAGGGTTAATTTTATGCTCTGACTTTAATAAATCAATTTTACCAATATCTTCCCAATTTAAAGAACTGATGTTCAGTAGTTGGTTTAACTTTTTTGAAGTAAAAGGTAAAAACGGCTCAAATACAATTGCCAGATTAGCAGTGATTTGAAGTGCTAAAAACATAATTTGTTTTACTCTTTCCTCATCTGTTTTTATCAGCTTCCAAGGTTCAGTGTCTGCCAAAAATTTATTTCCTAAGCGAGCTAAATTCATGGCTTCAGAAAGTGCTTCTCTGAATCGATAATTTTCTATTAAGGCTCCAATTTTATTTTTGTATGCTTGAAGTTCTTCAACAATTTTTTGGTCCTTTTCTGAAATAGTAGTTTCAGGAATAATACCGTTGTAATACTTATGTGTTAAGACTAATGTTCTGTTTACAAAGTTTCCGAAGATGGCAACTAACTCATTATTAACTCTTGCTTGATAATCTTTCCAGGTAAACTCACTGTCTTTTGCTTCAGGTGCAATTGAAGTTAAAACATATCGTAATTCATCTTGTTTGTTCGGGAGCTCTTTTAAATATTCGTGCAACCAAACTGCCCAGTTTCTAGAGGTAGAAATTTTATCTCCTTCTAAATTTAAAAATTCATTAGCAGGAACATTGTCAGGCAATATATAATCACCGTGAGCCATTAACATTGCCGGAAAAATAATGCAATGGAAAACAATGTTATCCTTTCCAATAAAATGAATTAGCTTGGTGTCTTTATCTTTCCAATACTTTTCCCAATCATTTGGAAGTAATTCTTTAGTAGCAGTAATATATCCGATTGGTGCATCAAACCACACATAAAGCACTTTTCCTTCGGCATCTTTTAGTGGAACTTTTACTCCCCAATCTAAGTCTCTGGTCATTGCTCTTGGCTGTAGCCCTTGATTTAACCAAGACTTACATTGCCCATATACATTGGTTTTCCAGTCTTTATGTGAGTCAATAAAATTTTCAATTTCTGGCTGCATTTTGTCTAAAGGCAGATACCAATTTTTAGTCGGTTTTAAAATTGGCTTGGAACCTGATAATGCAGATTTTGGATTTTTTAATTCGGTTGGACTAAGTGATGAACCACATTTTTCGCATTGGTCTCCGTAAGCTCCCGGATTACCACATTTGGGGCAATCACCGGTAATATATCTGTCAGCTAAAAACTGCTTCGCTTCCTCATCATAATATTGCTCTGAAACTTCTTCTTTAAAAACACCTTTGTTATAAAGGTCAGTAAAAAAATCAGCAGAAGTTTTATGATGAATTTCTCTTGATGTTCTGGAGTAAATATCAAACTCAATTCCAAAATCTAAAAAAGATTGGTTGATGATTTCATAATATTCATCTACAACCTGTTGAGGTGTTTTGTTTTCTTTTTTGGCTTTGATGGTTATAGGAACTCCATGCTCGTCAGTACCAGAAATAAACTTAACATCAGCTCCTTTTTTTCTAAGGTATCTAACAAAAATATCCGAAGGTAAATAACAGCCTGCAAGGTGACCAATATGTATTGGCCCATTGGCATAAATTAAGGCTGCTGTTACGGTATATCTTTTATTTGTTTCCAATTCTTTATCTTCCCACAAAATTTAAGTCAGCAAAGATAAGAATAGAACTTTATTATGTGGCAAGCACCCAAACATCTTAAAAAAGGCGATACAATAGGCATTGTATCAACTGCAAGAAAAATATCATTAGAAGAGCTTTCGGTAGCAATACATGTTTTTGAAGGCTGGGGCTTGAATGTTAAGATTGGGAAAACTATCGGAGCTGAATTTCATCAGTTTGCAGGGGAAGATAAACTTAGAGCAACTGACTTTAACGAAATGCTATCAGATAATTCTGTAAAGGCAATTATTTGTGCCAGAGGTGGTTACGGAACGGCTAGAGTTATAGAGCAAATTGATTTTTCTTATTTGAAAAGAAACCCAAAGTGGATTTGTGGATTTAGTGATGTAACGGTTTTGCATAATGCTTTACATAATGTTGGCATTCAGTCTATTCATTCGGTGATGCCCGTTCAGGCTCCAACTACTGCCCCCTCTTCTTTAGAATCACTGAGAAAAGCATTATTTGGAGAACCATTAAACTATGAGTGGAATCATCATTCTCTAAATAAAACAGGCAAAGCTGAGTCAGTTATTGTGGGAGGAAATTTGTCTATCATTTACAGTCTGGGAGGGACGAAATATGATATTTCTACTAAAGAAAAAATATTATTTTTTGAGGATTTAGATGAGTATTTATATCATATTGATAGAATGATGTATAACCTTAAATTATCTGATAAACTAACTCAATTAAAAGCACTTGTAGTTGGCGGAATGAATGATATGAATGACAATAAAATTCCGTTTGGATTTGATGCTGAAGTAATAATTTCGTTAGCTTGTAAAGAGTATAACTTTCCTATCTCTTTTGGGTTTCCGGCAGGACATATATCGGAAAACAACGCTATTATTTTTGGGTCAAAAGTACAGTTAGAAGTAAATAGTGAAAATTCTAAACTAAGATTTATTTAGTTTTCAAATTTTTGAAACCCCTTTGGAATAGTAAACATAGAGTCTGCTATGGTTTCTTTTGAAATACTGATGGTTTCTATTTTTTCAATTAAGTTTCCGTTTCTGTCTCTTTCTTCACTCATTAGCGGACACCAACCTTTAATTAACTCAGAAGTCATTAAATATTGGCCTAAATTTTCTTTTCGTTTTACTATGTGAAGCATTGGGCTGAAAAAATCAAAACCTTCGGTCATCCAGTAAGTGGCGGTTGTACCAAAATCTTTATTAGTGGCTAACCATTTAGTACAAGTAAAACCATAAAGGCTTTTTGTTTCGTTTGTCTTTTTAAGTTCAGTGGTAGAATAATCTTTAATACTTTTTTTCGGAGAAACATCCATGTACATCTTTCTGTTAGGACTGATAGCAACATACTTTGAATTGTCTTTTAAGTCAACTAATGAAGTGCCCAGAACTTCTCCTTTAGCTCCAAGATTATCAATTCTAATATTATCACCTTTAACGTAGTAAATGTATTTACTAGTGTCTTTTCCGCTAATCTTATTAAACTCTATTTTCCCTTCAAATTGTGCAACGGCAGCAATTGTAAAAAGTATAGCGGAAAAAAGAAGGCTGAATTTTGTTTTCATGGGTTGAAATTAAAAAGTCTAAGATAATAAATAAATTTGTGACACCATTTTCAAAAACCAAGCCATAATTTGAAAACAACAGTTGAAATAGGAAACTCGGGAGAAGAATTGGCTTTAATTTATTTAAAGTCTAGTGGGTATGAAGTTGTAGTTACTAATTGGCGCTATAAAAAATATGAAATTGACATTATTGCAATAGATAAAACCGAACTGTGTTTTATTGAGGTGAAGTACAGAAAAAACAATTTTTTTGGTGAGCCTCATGAAGCGGTTCACGATAGCAAGCAACAACAAATCATTAATGGAGCGTCAGAGTTTATAAAACAAAACGACTATGATTTAGAAGCTCGATTTGACATTATTTCCATTACTAAAAATGGAAATGAAAACAAGCTGGAGCATATAAAAAAAGCGTTTACTCCCGAATGGTGATTAGCCGAATAGTTTTTGAAAAACTTCCTCTACTTTTCCTACAAAAACTACTTCAATGTTGTAGTCTTTTACATTCAATCCTTTTTTGTTGTATTTGGAAATAAAAATTCGTTCGAATCCAAGTTTTTGAGCTTCCAAAATTCTGTTTTCAATTCGGCTAACGGGTCGTATTTCGCCTGATAAACCAACTTCTGCCGCAAAAGTAGCTGAAGAAGGAACTGCTATATCTTCATTAGAAGAAAGCACAGAAGTAATTAC
>CALALS010000278.1 GCA_937925525.1 uncultured Flavobacteriales bacterium
GCTTTCCAGTTAATGCTTCTGTAGTCATCGCCTTTTACATAGTTTTTAATTTGGTCAAATTCATAACTATGCCCCAATCTTCTTAGTTTTTTAATGCCGTGCTCATGCGTTTGCCTGGAGAAAGCACGGAAAGCATATTTTTTCATTTGTAATACCGAAGGGTAAACGGGCGCTTTTTTATGCGCTTTAATAGTAAATCTTCTAGTAACTAAGCCTAAAAAAGTAGAGGCATAAATATTGATGTTTTTAAAAAAATATTCTCCTCTAACTATCGGAGTTATGGTGTAATGAAACTGCTCTTCAGTTTGCGGCTTTAATTCCGCATTAATGGTAAAATTTCTTTCCTGAAGTTGCTCGGGAAGCTCATCAATAATCTTTAAGCGCAAATCCAAATTAGAGTGATTTTCAACCAGAATATGAATAAAATTTTCATCGCCTAAAGAAAGAAGCTGTGGCAACATTCTTTTAGCAGAAAGCTTCACACTTTTTTGATATAGAAAAGCAATATCTACCAATACAAATGCAATGGCAAAAATTAAAACCCCTTGACACATAATGAGTAAAAAAGGCAGCCAATAGGAAAAAGCAAAGAGTATTGCCACTGAAAAAAACAGTACAAAAAAACGATTGGGAAGATATAGCGACCTAAAAAACTTCAATTATCTGGGAACTTCAACTTTACTAATAATTTCTTTAATTACTTCTTCCGTTTGCGTGCCTTCCATTTCTTTTTCAGGAGTTAAAATAATTCTGTGATTAAGCACGGGATAGCATACATATTGGATGTCATCAGGTGTTACAAAATCTCTACCTTTAATGGCGGCCAAGGCTTTGGCGCTTTTTAAAATAGCTAATGAAGCTCTTGGCGATGCGCCCAAGAAAATATCTCCGTTATTTCTGGTATCATGAATAATAGAAGCAATGTAATTCATTAGCTGGTCAGAAACATAAATTTGATTAATGATGTCTCTGTTTTCTTTTATTTTTTCAGGAGTAATAACGGCTTTTACATTTTCAGAAAAGTCTTTTCCCAAATCATTTTTAAAGCGCTGTAAAATTTGATTTTCTTCTTCAAGAGAAGGGTATTTTAATTTTATTTTGAACAAAAATCGGTCTAGCTGAGCCTCCGGAAGTTTGTAAGTACCTTCTTGTTCCACAGGGTTTTGAGTAGCAATTACAAAAAACGGGAAGCCCATTGGGTAAGTTACTCCGTCAACAGTAATTTGTTTTTCTGCCATTACTTCAAACAAAGAAGCTTGTGTTTTTGCCGGAGCTCGGTTTATTTCATCAATTAAAACAATGTTAGAAAAAATAGGCCCTTTGCTAAAAAAGAATTCAGATGTTTTCATGTTAAAAACAGAAGTTCCGGTAACATCGGTTGGCATTAAATCAGGCGTAAATTGTATTCTTGAAAAATCGGCATGAAAAGATTTTGCAAGCAGCTTTGCCATTAATGTTTTTGCAATTCCCGGCACACCCTCCAACAAAACATGTCCGTCTGCAAAAAGGGCAATTAACATTTGCTCAATAACTTCTCCTTGACCAATAATTACCTTAGAAAGCTCTGTATGCACAGCTCTGATGTCGTTACTGAATTTTTCTACTTGTACACGATTGCTGCCCCAGTTTTGCTGTTCTTGCTGGGGAGTGGGTTCTCCCACAGCCGGCTTGGGCATAAATTCTTCATGTTTAGGAGTGGTAGAATTTTCAGCACTTTTATTTTCTTCGTTTTTGTTTTCTTCAGTCATAATTCAAATTTTTGAAGGGTCTATTTTGCTTTATTATAAAACTCTTGTATTAATTGGTGAAAATAAATCAATGTTTCGTCAGAAACAACCGATTCCTTTTCAATAATAAAATGATTATCAATTATTTTTTGAATGAGTTGAGAAGGCAACTCAGATTTCACACTTAGTTTTTTTATAAACTCTTTATCTAGTTTTGTGGTTGCAATTCCGTACTTTTTTCTGATAAATGAGAACCAATGTTCCGATTGTCTTTCGGCTAGCTGCTTATTGTTTTTCTGCAAGAAATAAAGTCTTCCAATGGTATTTACAAAGTCTAAAGAGGTGTTTTCATTAGCCGGTAATACCGGAATAATTTGCTGTTGCCTTTTTGCACGAAACAGCATAAACAACAACGCAATAGACAGCAAAATATACCAAGCCCACTTCAAGGCAGGTTCTGATAAGATAAAGTTTAACGGAGAACGAGACAAGGAGGTATTATCGTTAAAGTTATAATCAGGAATTTTACTTTTTTCATCCCAGTAAATAGCTCCGTTTCCAAAGTGTGTTAAAAACGCTGTTAGATAGTCGTAACCATTTGTGTCGATAACAAAAAAGTTGGTGAAGAGAATAGGGTTAGAATGAAAATAAAAGTAACCATCACCATGTTTTACCCTTACAAAATTAGTTCGTTCTTTGTCTAGCTTTCATAGTTCCTGCTAAACCATACCACTGTCGTAAAATATTCCTAAATCAATGTGATCCTATTCATACGGGAAGGATTTATCGCTGTATTTATATCTGAATTCGTAAGGCTTTTCTCTTTTTAAATTGGGGTGTAAAAAATAAGGGTAAATAACACTGTCTTCATGATAATCAAACGAACTGGTATAGCTATCTTCTTGTATGTAAACTTCATCATAGATGAGGTTATCAATAATTTCATACGGAATATATTTTGAAACAATAAAAGCACTGTTTCCCTTATCTACAAAAGTTAGCAGATGGTCTAAACTAGTGCTATCTAAGTATAGGTTGTGACCTATAAAAAGATAGTTTGAAACTTCTTGCTCATTATATTTTACTTCTTCTTTTATACTCTCTTTAACAATATTAAAGTCTTGTTTAGGTAAAAGAGTTTGTAAGACATCTATTGTAATTTTAAAATCGTATGGTTGCTCTCCGTCATGCTTGTATGATTCGTACCATTTGTATTTATCACCCGTTGAGAAGAAATAAAGCAATACGCCTACTAAACCGATTAGCCCTAGTATTCCTAATATGAGCCCGGTTTTATTCTTCATCTTTCTTTAACAACGTTTTTTGGGCGTTTAACATGGAAATACTTGAGGTAAAGTTTTGTTCGACCGTTTTAAAAGTCACATCATCTAATACTACTTCTCCGTACCAAACTCTTTCAAACATAAGTGTTAGAAGCCTGAAATCAGTATAAAATTCTTTGGAGTAAAGCTCTCGTAAATATTCGCTATTAGTTTTGTCTTTTTTCCATTTTATCCA
>CALALS010000279.1 GCA_937925525.1 uncultured Flavobacteriales bacterium
ATACGCTGAATAATAATACACTGAAAGATCGTGTGAGATACAGCAGAAGCAAGCTTATTTATAGCAGCGATACTTTATGTGCAGAGCTTGCTCAAGTTATAAAAGATGAAGGGCAAGCGTTAAGTACGGCCTTAAACCCTTATGGAATAAGTAATGCCAAGCTTACACAACTGCAACAAAGCATAGATGCTTACTTGGCTATAGTGCCAAGCACAAGGGTGGCCATTACTTCTCGTAAGTTGGCTACTAAAAAGTTAAAGGATGGCTTTAGCGGAACCAGTAAATTGCTTACCGAAAGGTTAGACAAGCTAATGTTTAGATTTAAGCAAAACTTCCCAGACTTTTTTACGCAGTACTTTGATGCTCGAATTATTATCGACTTAAAGCAAACTGCACCCAACGCAAACAACCCACCAGTTGGTCCTGCTACCCAGTAGTAGTTACTAATAGTTTACCGATACACCTTAACCCTTCTCATTGCTGAGAAGGGTTTTTTATTATTACACTTTTACACCTATTACACACACATCATCTATTTGTTCTAGTTTGCCTCTCCAGTTTTCAAAAGCTTCATTGATGAGTTCTTTTTGTTTTTCCATGTTCTCATGCTGGATAGAGAGTAACAACTTTTTAAAGTTGGCTCCTTTGAACTTCTTGCCTTTCTCTCCTCCGAACTGATCGGCATAACCGTCTGAGAAGATATATATACTGTCTCCTTTTTGTAATTCTATAGTATGGGTAATGTATGGCTGGGGTTCAGCATATTTACCAATGGGTTGTTTGGTAGCTTTTATCTCTTCTATTTCAGTGGTGTTGTTTCTTATAATCCATAGTGGGTTGTTGGCTCCTGCATACTGTAGTTCTCGATATGCTCCGCTACTCGAACTGACATCTAATGTGCATAACGCTATATCCATCCCGTCTTTTACTTCATCTTCACTCTTCTCAAATTCTTGTATGACTATCTCTCTTGTTTTGTCTAGAATCTTTCCAGGATCAGTTAGGTTGTATTCTCTTACGCTTCTGTTTAATCCATTATTACAGATTACACTTACCATTGCACCCGGCACACCATGTCCAGTACAATCGGCAGCGGCAAACAATACTTTTCCGTCTTTGTGTTCCATCCAGTAAAAGTCTCCGGCTACTATGTCTTTGGGTTTGTATAGGATAAAGCTATTACTTAGATATTCTTTTACTAATTTACTTGGTGGTAGTATGGCAGTTTGTATTCGTTTGGCGTAGGCAATAGAATCTAAAATTTCTTTATTTTTTTCCGACAACTCATTATGAGCGAGCTCAACTTCCTCCTTTTGTACTTCAATTACTCCTTTTTGTTTTTCAGTAACCTTAAACCTGTTATACATAAAACCTGAAAAAACTACAACTAAAAACAAGCCCCCATATAATGCATATTGCTGATTTCTTTTTGCTCTTATTTCAGCCTTTTGAGCTGTAATTTGCGCTTGGCTTATTTCCTTTTCTTTAGCAAAAGCAATACTATCTGCCACCGCTTGTTTTTCGTATTCATACTTATACTCTTGACGAATAACTTCTTTTTGATTTTTTTCACTTTCTATGCTATCTCGGCTTATAATATATAGCTCATACATTTCTAGGGCTTTAGACCATAATTGAAGGGGTTGACACCCTTCAAGAGCTTGTCCCTGTTTAGCAGCGTTTCTATACACTTTGCTTAAAAGTTGGGATGTACTTGATATAAATTCAGGATAACCAAGTTCTTTGGCTAATTTTAACCCCTTTTCTCCATATCTTTTAGCTGCTAACAAATCTCCATGTTGAAATTTCAAATCTCCAATGTTCTTGTAAATCATGGCTATTCCTTGCTTATCTCCTATTTCTTCATAATTTCTTAAACTTTCATAATAGTATTCAAGGGCTTTTTTAATATTTCCTTGATCCCTATATATATAGCCAATATTATTATAGCTATATGCCATTCCTTGTTTATCTCCTATTTCTTCTCTTAACGTTAAACTTTTATTATGATATTTCAGGGCATTAACCACATCTCCTTGCTCTTTAAAAATATACCCTATATTGTTGTAGCTATTTGCAGCGCTTTGTTTATCTCCTATATCTTCATAAAGCTTTAAGGCATTCTGATAGTATTCCAAGGCTTTGCTAATATCATTTTGTTTATTATAGATAATCCCAATGTTGTTGTAAGTAATTGCTATTCCTTGCTTATCTCCTATATCTTCATAAAGCTTTAAATTGTTAAGGTAACATTTTAAGGCTTTAGGAATATCTCCTTGATGCTCATAAACCAAGCCGATGTTATTATAAATGTCTGCTATTCCTTGCTTCCTTCCTATTTCTTTATAAATATTTAAACTATTATAGTAGTATTCTAAGGCTTTATTAATATCTCCTTGATGTTCGTATATTGAACCTATATTGTTGTAACTAATTGCTATTCCTTGTTTATCTCCTATTTCTTTATAAATATTTAAACTATTATGATAGTATTCAGAGGCTTTGACAATGTCTCCCTGTTGTTTATGGATATACCCAATGTTGTTTATTGCTCCAGCGAGAGAAATTTTTAACGATTTAGTTATAGAGTGGCTAGACGGGTAATTTTTTAAAGCATCATTAATTAATTTATACTGGAAGATTTGATATTTACTCCAGTCCTCATGCATCATATTTTCACAAATACTAGCTAAAGCACTTATTTTATCAGTATCATTACTAGCTTCATGATATTTTTTTAATGAAGTTTCAAGCAATTCTAAATCAGTTTCTGAAAAATCATTTAACACTAAGCTGTCTATCAAATAATAATCTCTATCTGCAAAGGCTTGAGATAAAATGTGATTAGTACACAGAGTAAATGATATTAAAATTAAAAATCTCATAACTTAACTCCTATTACACAAATATCATCAATTTGTTCTAACTCTCCTCTCCAGTTTTCAAAGGCTTCATTGATGAGTTCTTTTTGTTTTTCCATTGTCTCATGTTGGATAGAGAGTAATAACTTCTTAAAGTTCGCTCCTTTAAACTTCTTTCCCTTCTCTCCTCCAAACTGGTCAGCATAACCATCGGAAAAGATATATATACTGTCTCCTTTTTGTAGTTCAATACTGTGTGTAATGTATGGCTCAGGGTTTGCGTATTTGCCTATGGGTTGTTTGGTAGCTTTTATCTCTTCTATTTCATTGGTGTTGTTTCGTATAATCCATAGTGGATTGTTAGCGCCTGCGTATTGTAGTTCTCGATATGCTTCGCTACTCGAACTGACAGCTAATGAACATAGTGCTATATCCATACCGTCTTTTACTTCGTCTTCACTTTTTTCAAATTCTTGTATTACTATCTCTCTGGTTTTGTCTAGTATCTTTCCGGGCTCTGTAAGGTTATATTCTCTTACACTTCTGTTCAGTCCGTTATTGCAGATTACGCTTACCATAGCTCCAGGTACACCATGACCGGTACAATCGGCTGCGGCAAACAACACTTTTCCGTCTTTGTGTTCCATCCAGTAAAAGTCTCCGGCTACAATGTCTTTAGGTTTGTATAGGATAAAGCTATTACTTAGATATTCTTTCACTAATTTACTTGGTGGTAGTATGGCGGTTTGTATTCGTTTGGCGTAGGATATACTATCGGTAATTTCTTTGTTTTTTTCTTCGATTACTAGTTTTTGCCTATTTGTTACTTTGAATCTATTGTAAAGAAAAACAGAAAAAATAATTACTAATATTAAGCCTCCAAACAAAGCATATTGCTGGCTTCTTTTTGCACTTATCTCAGCTTTTTGTTTTGCTATTTGATTATCTTTTATTTCTTGCTCTTTAAGGTTGGCTATACTGTCAGCGGCCATCTTTTTCATGTAGCTGTACTCCATTTCTTTTTGAACGGAACTTTTAGTTACTTCTTCATTTTTTAATTTTTCTAATGTCTGAATATACCTATGATAATAGTCAACCGATTTTTTAAAATCTTTTGTTTTATAGTATAATTCGCTTAAACTCATTTCTGAATTTTTCTTTATCTCTGTATTATTTATTTCCTGTGAAATCTTAAGTGCTTCTAATAAATATTTTTCTGACTTTTTGAATTCATTAAGGGTTGCAAACAAAGAACCTATTCTATTATACTGATCTCCTATACCATTTTTATTGTCTAGTAATTTGTCTAACTCAAGTGCCTTGAAAAAATAATGTTTTGCTGAGTCGTATTGGGAAATTAGGTAATAACATTGCCCTATATTTCCATAGTGACGAGCCATGCCAAGCTTATTATTAAGTTTTTTGTCTATTGCTAAGGCTTTTTTATGATAATAAAATGCAGAATCATATTGACTGTTTCGTTCTTTTAATAAGGCTAAATTTCCGTAATGCCTTCCTACCCCTCTATCATTTTTAAGCTCTATATCAAGAAGCAGTGCTTTTGAAAAATACTCTCTAGCTTTATCAAAATTTTCGAGCATCATATATACTAACCCCATATTTCCCAAAGCGGTTGCTTGAAGTTTTTTTGAACCTGACTCCTCCGAAAATTTCAATAACTTAAAATAACAATCCAGGGCCTCTTTTAAATTTCCTAGGTCTTTATACACTGTTCCTAAATTACCGTACGAAACAGCTACTCCTCTTGAGTTTTTTGTTTTAATAGATCTATCTAGAGCTCTGTTAAACATAGTTATAGCCTCACTATATTTTCCTAAAATGTATAAATTCCAACCAATTTCAACATCTGATTGAACAATATGATTATCATTTCCTTGTTTAGTAGCTATTTTTTTTGCTTCCTCTGCGTAATAAATTGCTGAATCCGGGTTTTGATAAGAATAAAGGTCAGAAAGTTTAATTAAAGCATCAAAATAAACACTATCAGGTTGATTAGCTTTTGCAATTATTGACTTTAATGAGTCTTTTTGTGAAAAGCAGATAAAGGGTAAGAATAATAATATGAATGTATAATTTTTCAATTCTGCAAGATAAAAAACTCTATAGAATTGCAGAAACAAAAAATTTAGTTCTTAAACACAATATATAAGTTAAGAGATGTCGCAATAAGCAACCAAACTATGTAGGGTAAAAGCAATAAGGATTTATATTTTAAATCAGGTAAATAGGCTATAAAAAATGCAATCATAAGCAATGACAGGGCAGAAATTATGATAAGCCCCAACAACGTATTATGATAATAGAAAAATGTAGGATTCCACAACACGTTTAAAAACCACTGAACTACAAAAAAACCTAGAAATACTTTTTTGTTTTCAACTATGTTCCAAGCATAAGCCATGTAAATAGCTAAACATGCCATTATTAAAGACCATGCAGCGCCAAACACCCATCCGGGTGGAGTCCATGGTGCTTTATTGAGAGATTGATACCAATCAGACGGCACACCCTTTCCTGTAAATATTCCGCCTATAGCTAAAGCAGTAAAGTTTATTATTAAAAATAAAACTATTCTAAGTATCATTTTACTAAAGTATTTTCAGAGATTACTTTTCTTGAATTAATGTAAATATATTCTCTTCGTCTAAGCCTTTAACTTCATGCTCTATTTTATATGGAATTTTATATACCTCACCTTCAGATAATACAATTTCATTGTCTTCTATGTAAATTTCAATTTCTCCTTTCAAAACGGTAAGCATAGTTGGCGTTAAGGTTTGATGTTTTGGCAAAAATTGTCCTTCAAGGAGTCCTACGGCTATGTAGTTAATTCTACCCGTTTTTAAAATAGAAACTATACCGGGTTTATCCGAAGAAAAATTCATTTCATCTATTATGTTATTTATCATGCCTTAAATTTAGTATTTGAATATCGGTTATTAAGCACCCAATAATTTCGTTGAGATAATTATTAAGTCTTTCGTAACTTCATTTGATGTGCTTAGGTATTCCAGCTTTTGATGATGATATATTTTAAAGTTATTTTGTTCTAGGGCGTTAATTAAATAAGACGCCTCATGATAGTAAACATATACTTCTTTTCCCGCTCTGCCACTTGGAGGGCGCAATCCTGAATTATTATAGTCATCTTCCATCGTACTTATGTATAACAAGCCACCCGGCTGCATAATATCAGCAATATCGGAAATTAAGCTTAAGGCTTCTTGTTTATTTAAGTACGGTAAACAAAAACTACATATTACTACATCAAATTTTTCATCTAACGTATTTATTTCTCTTGCATCTAATCGCTTAAAATTTGAAGCTGGATTATTCTTTTTAGCCAGTTCAATCATTTTTGGCGATAAATCAATACCTAATACTTCAGCCAATTTCAAGTGCTTTTGGGTTTTTCGTTTTTACTAAATCACAAAATAGATAGTAAATTGAATTGTATCTATCATCATCTAAAAACTTCTCTTCATATTGTTTTGCACAACTATCGAAAACTTCTGCAACACCACTTTGATAATTTGAAGACATGGTATAAAGATAAGTTAATTCAAAACACCTGGGGTTTTATTTTATATAGTTTA
>CALALS010000280.1 GCA_937925525.1 uncultured Flavobacteriales bacterium
AGTAACATTTTGAAGGCTAAAAAATCCATTGGTGTTGTAACGTTGATAATCAAACTCAATGTAAAAAGGTGAGTTGTCCCAAAGTCTAACACTAACGTCAGAAAGTTGATGATTTGCTTTTGAGGTTAAACTTGTTAAACCTACTAGGAGAACTAAAGCTAATTTTGTAATTGTTGTTTTCATAATTTGGTTCCTCCATTCTTTAAATTAAACCTGTTATACTTATTTCAAATGCTATGCCAAAAAAACACAACAACAATAAAGCATTGTAAATCATTGTTTTATAAAATAATTAAATATCAACTAAAAAACCGTTTAACACATTTTATGAAATTTCGTAACAATCGTTATCTCATAATCGTTAACTTTAAGAAAAATTATATCCATGAAAAAGACTCTATCTATCTTACTAGCACTTATCTCTTTTAACTTTATTTATAGCCAATCCGGTGTAGAAAAATTTGAATACCTAGTTATGCAGATTAAACGCCAGTATGTTGATTCCATTCAAGAAGAAAAACTGGTAGAAGATGCTATTGTAGGAATGTTAAAAGAGCTTGACCCACATTCCAATTATATTCCACTAAAGGAAGTACAAAAAATGAATGAACCGCTAGAGGGAAACTTTGATGGAATTGGTGTTCAATTTAATATTGTTGATGATACAATAGTAATTGTATCGCCCATTTCCGGTGGACCTTCAGAAAAATTAGGCATAAGATCAGGTGATAGAATTGTTGAAATTGAATATGATAATGTTGCAGGAATTGGCATTAAGAATAGTGACGTAATGGAAAAGTTAAGAGGAAAAAAAGGAACAAAAGTAAATGTAGGAATATTCAGAAGAGGTGAAAACGAAATTTTAGATTATACTATTACAAGAGATGCAATACCAATTTACAGTGTTGATGCAAGTTATATGGCCACTCCCGAAATTGGATACATTAAAGTAAATCGTTTTGCGAAACAAACTCATGAAGAATTTGTAAAGGCTCTTGGCGACCTTAAGTCAAAAGGTATGCAACACCTTATTCTTGATTTAAGAGGAAATGGTGGAGGCTATTTACACATCTCACAGCTTTTAGCAGATGAATTCTTAGAAAATGATAAAATGATTGTTTACACTGAAGGAGTTAACCAAAGAAGGCAAGAATATAAAGCTACATCAAAAGGTGGTTTTGAAAAAGGGAAATTAGTCATCATGATAGATGAAGCATCAGCATCGGCCAGTGAAATTGTTTCGGGCGCAGTTCAAGACCATGACAGAGGTTTGATTGTTGGAAGGCGTTCTTTTGGAAAAGGCCTAGTACAACGCCCCATGAATTTACCGGATGGTTCAGTTGTCAGGCTAACAACAGCAAGATATTACACTCCTACCGGAAGATGCATTCAACGACCTTATGAAAATGGAAAAGATGACTATTATAAAGAAATTCAAAGAAGGTTGGAGCATGGAGAAATGTACACACAAGACAGTATAAAAATGCCCGATTCATTGAAATTTAAAACACCAAATGGCAGAATTGTTTTTGGTGGTGGTGGTATTTTACCAGATGTGTTTGTTTCACTTGACACTTCATTTACTTCCGGTTATTACAGTAAAATAGTAAGAAAAGGAATTATTAATGACTTTGTTTTAAACTATCTTGACGCTAACCGAACAAACATTAAAGAAAAACATCGGACATTTGAGCTATTCAAAGATAACTTCATTATTGATAATAAAATATCAAATGAGTTTACTGAGTTTGCAGCACTAAAAGGAGTTGAGTATAAAGAAGATGAATACTTAAAATCAAAAACAGTAATTGACACTCAAATAAAAGGCATTATTGCCAGAACAATTTGGGATTCAAGTGCTTATTTTGAAATTACCAACTCACTTTCAGAAACCTACATCAAGGCTCTGGAAGTAATGCAAGACAATACATTTAAAAAGGAAAAATTAAGCTATAAGTAACTTCCCCTTTTTGATTTTAGTTACAATTAATATCTTTGGTAAAATTTTAAAAAAATGAAAGAAAATTTAAAATTAGGTTTATTAGGATTAGTGGCTGTTTTAACAGAATTTAATACATATCAATTAATGTTTTCCCACTCACATGGCGAATCAGAAACTAGTGAAATCAATAACAACCAATTTGCCAATCCAAATGCATTAAATGACCCGCATGCCGGACATGACCATGACCCCAACAACCCATTTGGCGACCAAAGTATTCAGGTTGACCCGAATAACGACCAACCAGCTGCTCCCGCAGGACAACCTACTACCATAGCTTTTGAAAAAATGGACCATGATTTTGGTGAAGTAATGCAAGACAGTGAAAATAAATACAAATTTAAGTTTACTAATACCGGTTCAAATCCATTAATCATTTCAAGCGCACAAGGTTCATGTGGCTGTACTGTACCTAATTATCCTAAGGAACCAATTGCTCCTGGTAAAACAGGTGAGATAGAAGTTGTGTATAGTCCCGGAAAACAAGAAAATGCACAAAGTAAAACAGTTACTTTAGTCGCCAATACTGAACCTTCAACTACAGTATTAAACATTAAGGCATTTGTAAAAAAACCTCAGTAGTTTTAACGCAATATTAAATTTTAGGGCTTTTATATAAAAGCCCTTTTTTGTGTCAAAAAAAGAAGTAAATTAGCCTCCAATTAAAACTAGTTATATGAAAAACACCCCAATGTGGGGTGTTTTTTTATTTTTACCAATCAATGGAACATTTTGCAATTATAGGAAGCAGTCCGATAATGATGTTAGAAGCAATACATCTAGCCAATATTGGAAAAAAAGTAACTATCATTGAAAAAAATCCTGAATTAGGAGGTGCATGGAAAACATTCTCACACAAACAATACAATAATATTGAATTAGGTTGTCATATATGGGAATACAATAAGTCTTCATACAAATTTATAGAAAGAAATATTGGAGTAGAATTAGAAAAACTTAGGCCAGTTCCTTTATTGATAAAGGATAATATAAAGTTTCATTACAACAGGAAAGAGATACCTATCATTATCATCAAATCAATAAAACGTATTAAAGAATTAAATTTTTATACGCTATTTAGTGAAGGTGTTTACTTTCTCAGAAACAAGCTGTTTTTTAGAAAAGTAGACTATTACTATGCAAAAAATGGATGTAATGAACTTACCTCAAAACTAATCGATAAAATTAAAACTAGTAAGGATATTAAAATTGAGCAACAAGATGTAAAAAAAATTATCTCCTATAATGAATCGGTTGAATTAATTAGTGAAAGTAAATCTATTAAATGCGATAGATTACTACTTCCCAACAATTTTGAAGCAGACATTACTATTAAAAGTGAACCATTAAATCTTAAGGTAGGATTTGACAAAGAAATATATCATTGCTTTATTATCTGTAATAAATCTGAAATACTAAGTGACTTTTCGTATTTACGGTTTATTAAACACCCTATTTTTCACAGGGTATCAAATGCTTCTTTTGAAGAGTTTAAAAAACTGTTTCCGGAAAAAGCGTTACTAGTTGTTGGTGTTTTGGCTAAGGCGGCAAAACAAGAAAATATTAATCAACTTATTCTACAAGAACTTAAAAAGAAAAATCTATATGATGGTACTCCCGAAGAAATGTTTTGGAAGGAGTACAAATCAAAAGAGTACGAAAACAGTGAATTAAGAAAAGTTCAAAAAAAATCTAATGGTAAAATTTCTTATATAGATACCAGCTGTTTATCTAACGGGATTTTCAAGCAATTAAAACGCTGGGGAGATTTAAAAATTTAGTTCTTTTGATATACTCCAATGAGTATGTATTTCCATTTTTTAGGAATTATAGGGCTGAAAATCCAATCTATATAGGACAAGAATTTTCGTTGACCTTCGCTCCTTCCAAATGCAGCAAAAAAGCCCACCATTTTTTTATCAATCAATTTAAACGAATTAAAAAAGGTTAGGTCTTTTGGGATTTCAAGATATCGCCAATATGCGCTCCATTTAATAAATCTTTTCCTTGCAAATTGATGAAGAAAACTAGCCGAAGTATTTTCGGCAAAAATCAAAAATCCTCCCGGTTTAAGCACTCTAAACATTTCATTTATAGCTGTCAGTTGATTTTCTGAAGTACTAAGTGCGCCAATCACGGACTTAAACACAACCAAATCAAAACTAGCATCGGGATAGTTTAGCTCCATAGCATTAGCATTAGCGTAGCTTACCAAATGACTAGCTCCATAAGCTCGATGCATTTTCTTTGCTTCATCAGAAGGACCTTTTAAATCAGTACAGGTAACATTTATCCCCTTCTTTGCTAGCCATAAACTCAAGCCTCCATCTCTCTCCCCTATGGCAAGAGCAGTTGTACACTTATTCCAATCAACATTTTTCTCCCATACAGGCAAAGCCTTACTCCAGTTTTTTACATCCCACTGAAAAAAATCGTTGATTATGTCCCTATCGTTATACATATAGGATACAAATATTAGTTATTTTTTTGAACTAGTCTATTTGCTTTCATCATCATAAATGAGTAATTTTCATCAAAATATTTTAAAATGAGAAAGACTTACACTTTAATTACTTCAGTATTAATACTATTTACAACCATTTCCTTTGCTCAACAGAATTTTGATATTCTAATGCAAGCTGGTAAAGTAGAACTTACTCCAAATATTGATAATTATGTTTCCTCTTTGGAAAAAATTCAGTCACAGGAGTTATACAACAACAAATATTATAGAATAGTCCAATTCAATGTGCTTCCTTCTAATCAAGAGAAAGCCGTTCTGAAAAACAGCGGTTTAGAATTATTAAACTACCTTCCAAGTAATGCTTATATTGCTGCTGTTTCTAAAAACTTTAACAATGCTGATTTATTAAACTTTAATATCAGAGCAGTCTATCCTCTAACAGCAGAGTTAAAACTAAATCACTACCTATATCATAAAAACTATCCTGAATGGGCAGTTGTTGGTAAAGACAGAATCAAACTAAACATTGCCATTCAAAAAGACATAACTACTCTTGGTGAAGTAGAAGGTATGCTAAGCTCTTTAGGATATGAAGTTTATGACAGATATGACTACAGTAATCTAATGAGATTAGAGTGTAAAATTGCTGATATTGATAAACTGGTGGCATTGCCATTTATATCATTTATAGAAACTACTGACCCTCCAGCTGAGCCGGAAAACTATACGGGAAGAACCAATCACAGAACAAACAACCTAGCCTCTAACTATCCGGGAGGAAGAAAGTATGACGGAACCGGTGTTTGGGTTTCTTTAGGTGATGACGGAACTTTAGGTCCACACATTGATTTTCAAGGAAGATTAGACCAATCTCCAACTCCAAATAATTTTGGAGGAAATCATGGAGACCACTGCGGAGGAACAATCGCAGGTGCCGGAAACCTTGACCCAAAAGGAAGAGGAAGTGCCTTTGGTGCTGACATGATGGTGTATGATTACCCTAATAACTTATATGATGCACCCAATCGTTACACTACTCCGGGTGTAAAAATCACTTCTACTTCGTACAGCAATGGTTGTAATGCAGGATATACCACTTTTTCTCAAACATTAGACCAACAAACCAGACAAAACGCATCACTAATTCATGTTTTTTCTGCAGGAAACTCTGGAACATCCAATTGTGGTTATGGTGCCGGTTCAGGATGGGGAAACATAACAGGCGGACACAAAGTTGGTAAAAATGTTATTGCCACAGGAAACCTAACCTATATTGATGTTATTGCAGGCTCAAGTAGTAGAGGCCCTGCACATGATGGTAGAATTAAACCGGAAATATGTGCGGTAGGAACCAGTGTTTATTCAACCCAAGAGAACTATAACTACGCCAGCCTTACCGGAACATCTATGGCTTGCCCTGGAATTGCAGGAACTCTGGCACAACTTTACCAAGCTTACAGAGCATTAAATTCAAATGCCGACCCTGATGCTGCATTAATGAAAGGTTTAATAACAAGTACAGCAGATGACCTAGGAAATCCCGGACCTGATTACATTTATGGATACGGAAGAGTTAACGGCAGAAGAGCAATAGAAGTTTTAGAAAAAAATCAATTCTTATCTAATACTGTTACCAACTCTCAAAACAGAACACATAACATTACAGTGCCTGCGGGTACAGGTAAGCTTTTTGTAATGGTTTGTTGGAGTGATTATGAAGCATCTCCCGGTGTAAGTAAAGCATTAGTAAATGATATTGATATGACCGTAACTGCTCCTAGTAGCACTGTCTATCTTCCTTGGGTGTTAAATCCAACACCTAATGCAACAGCATTAAATTCAAATGCCACCAGAAAAGTAGATACCTTAAATAATGCCGAGCAAGTTACTATAGATAATCCTGCAGCTGGAACCTATACCATTAGCGTTACAGGAACATCTATTCCTCAAGGGCCACAAAAATACTATGTGATTTATGAGTTTATGAAAGATGATGTGGTATTAACTTACCCTATTGGCGGAGAACATTTTGTTCCCGGTGAAACAGAAACCATCAGATGGGATGCACTTAGCAACACAGGTAACTTTACCTTACAATATTCTACTAATAACGGAACCAGCTGGAATACTATCAGCACATCTATTGCCGGAAATAGAAGATATTATAACTGGACTGTACCTACCACAGTTACCGGTCAAGCCTTAATGAGAATTTCAAGAGGAGCAACTGCCGATACAAGTATGGCCAACTTCTCTATCATTGGCGTTCCTACTAACTTAACACTAAACTGGGTTTGCCCTGATTCTATGGAGTTACAATGGAATACCGTTTCAGGAGCTACAGGCTATGAAGCTAGTATGCTAGGAGTAAAATACATGGACTCTGTGGGTGTTTCTACAGGTAATACTTATATATATAGAGGCATTAACCCTGCTAATGAATACTGGGTAAGTGTTAAAGCATTAGGCCCTAACGGAGCAGAAGGAAGAAGAGCCATAGCTATCAGAAAAGCGGCTAACTTTATCAACTGTACTATTTCTGATGATATTGATCTTACGGCTGTTACTTCTCCGGTACCTGCAAATTTATCCGATTGCCAAACCATTGCTCCTATTACGGTAAGCATTAACTTACAAAATACAGGGCAAAACAATGCCAGTAACTTCCCTGTAAAATACAGAGTAAACGGTGGTACTACCGTAACTGAAACCTATAGCGGAACATTAGCACCAAGTGCTTCGGGTACACATACCTTTGCACAACAAGCTACCATTTCAGGACAAGGAGCGCACGTATTTGAAATATGGGCTGATATGGGTAACGACCAAAACAGATATAACGATACTGCAACAGTAACCGTAACTATTGTAGCCTCTACACCTGTTGTCCCTCCAATTTCAGAAAACTTTGAATCATTTACGCTTTGTTCTACAAATTACGATTGTGAAGCCACAACATGTAATCTGGCAAACGGATGGGTTAACGAACCTAACATGGTAGTGGATGATATTGACTGGAGAACAGACGAAGGCGGAACACCTTCTGCCAACACAGGTCCGGCTGCCGATTTCAACCCGGGAACTGCATCAGGTAACTATGTTTACTTAGAGGCAAGTAATGGTTGCGACAACAAAACAGCTCACCTTGTTTCTCCTTGTATTGATTTAACCACAGCATTATCTGCTAACCTAACCTTTAGATACCACATGAATGGTGCTGATATGGGTAGCCTACACCTAGATGTATTAGACAGCGGTGTTTGGGTAAACGATATCATTACTGCCATTAGTGGTAACCAAGGAAACAGCTGGTTGTTAGGAACCGCCAACCTTTCCCAATATATTGGTAGAAAAATATTAGTACGTTTCAGAGGAACTACCGCTACCGGTTACAGAGGTGACATGGCGTTAGACGACATTAACATTAGTATGCTGGTAGGCCAAAACAACCCGGGCATGACTTCGCTAAATGTATATCCTAACCCTTCCGAAAATGTGTTTAACATTTCATTGTACAGCTTTAATAGCCAAAATGCTACCTACCGTGTAATGGACAACACCGGAAGAATTATCATGGAAAATAACGTAAACTTAAATGCGGGAGGCAATACCCAAACCATTAACTTAAATGGTTTTGCCAAAGGCATTTACCACTTACAAATTACTACCCCAAGCGGTAGATTAAACGAAAAACTATTGTTGAAATAATAAATATTTAAAACAAAAAACTAGAAACCCTCAAGAATAATCTTGGGGGTTTTTACTTCTTATACTCCGGTCGGATACTCAGCACGGGAATGTCGGAAGTTCTTATAATTTCTTGTGCGGCCGAGCCCAATAAGTATTTAGAAAGGCTTTCTTCTTCCTGCGTCATAATGGCAATTAAATCACCTTTAAAATGCTTGGCATAATCAGCCAATGCTTCGGCAATAGACTCATCAGATTTAAGATATTTTACCAAGTCTGCTTCATGCTCCATTTTTTGGTCATCTATTTTCATAGCAGCATACAACAGCTGATTTTTCATTCGTTCTATCTCATAATTTTCTTCTTGTCCTATAAACGACACTAAACGAATGGTAGAGTTAAAATACTTAGCAAGCCCAATTGCTTTTTCTACTTTTTGAGATGTTTCTTTGGTAAGGTCTAACGGAACAATAATGGTTTTACAACCCTTTCGGTGCTTTTTTCCTTTAATGGTAATTACCGGGCAGGGTGCTGTTTTCACTACTCTTAGCGCAGTAGCGCCAATAAAGTTACTCTTTAGTGCAGACACTCCTCTGGTTCCCATCACTATCATGGTAGCTCCTAATTCGTAAGCTACATCTACTATTTTTTTGTGGGGCTTTCCTTTTACTATTTTACAGTTTATCTCCAGTCCGCTTTCTTTCTTGGTAGCTTTAGCTAAGTTCTTTAACCGTTCCATCAAATTCACCCTAATCTCTTTATAGTTTTCAGTAGAAACTAACCGCACTACCGGGTTTAACTCCTCATACACATATAATAAAGTAATGCTGGATTTATTTAAGCGTGCCACATTAAATGATTGACGTAACGCAATAAGCGATTGCTTTGAAAAATCTATCGGTACAAGTATAATGTTGGATTTATTATTCATATTTTTAGCCTTTCACCGTAAAGTTACAGTATTTGGACAACAAAATTAAAATATCGGAGCTTCCAATCAATAAAGATGGAAGTATTTATCACCTAAAATTACACCCTGAGCAAATTGCCCATGATATTATTATAGTAGGCGACCCGGGAAGGGTTAAAAAAGTTTCGGCACACTTTGATAAAATAGAAGTGGAAGTACACAACAGAGAGTTCTTAACACATACCGGCTACTTCAACGGCAAAAGAATAAGTGCCATTAGCACGGGAATGGGTACCGATAACATTGATATTTTTTTGAATGAATTGGATGCACTGGTAAATATTGATTTTGAAAAACGAGCACCTAAAAGTGAACTAACTTCACTTAATATTATCAGACTGGGAACATCAGGCGCTTTGCAAGAAGATATACCTGTGGACAGCATTGTAGTTTCCGAATATGGTTTGGGACTAGATGGACTTTTAAATTTTTATACGCCTGAATATAGCACCCAGGAAACTACACTTAACAATGCGTTTATTGAACAGACCAATTGGCCACAAGAACTGGCAAGACCCTATATTATAAAAGGGAATGAAGACCTGATAGAAAAATTAGGTAAAGGATATATAAAAGGAATTACCGCAACAGCTTGCGGCTTTTATGCACCGCAAGGAAGACAAGTAAGACTGGACCTAAAAGTACCTGATATTAACGAGAGGTTGAGAGCCTTTCAACATGAAGGAAACAAAGTGCTCAATTTTGAAATGGAAACTTCTGCGCTGTATGGTTTATCTAAATTAATGGGGCATAATGCCTGTACTATGTGTGCCGTTATTGCCAATCGTTTTTCAAAAACCTTTAGTAAAGATTATCAGCTTACTATCGATAAACTAATAGAGAATACACTGCAAAGATTAACAGCCTGACGTTCATAATTTGAACTTCCCACATAACCCTTCTTGGGCTTAGTCCGTATATTTGGGTAATGACTGAAAAGGAAATTCAAGCATTAATTAGTCTTTTAGACGACCCTGATGATAATGTTTACACACAAATCAAAGGGAAGATATTAGATATGGGTGATAATGTTATCCCTAACTTAGAGCATGCATGGGAAAACTCTTTCAACCCATTTTTTCAGCAACGAATTGAGAACCTTATTCATGAAATACAGTTCCAGAATGTAAAAAATGCGTTACGTGAATGGAGTAAAACCAATGAAAAAGACTTGCTCACCGGAGCTTTAATTGTTTCAAGGTATCAATATCCTGATTTAGACGAAACAAAAATCAATGAAGTCATTCAAAAGGTTACGCAAGACATTTGGTTAGAACTAAACGACAACTTAACCGCTCTTGAAAAGATAAAGGTTATCAATCATATCTTTTTTGATGTACATGGTTTTAGCGGAAACAAAACCAATTATCACGCTCCGCAAAATTGTTACATCAATAATTTAATAGAAACTAAAAAAGGTAATCCGCTTACGTTGAGTATGCTTTACATGATTATCTGCCAGAGTCTTGGCGTACCCGTTTACGGAGTAAACCTGCCTCAGCACTTTGTAATGTGTTACATTTCTCAGTCAAGAATTCACGACTTAAAAGCCGTAAAGCGCGAAGACATTCTTTTTTACATCAATACATTTAGTCTGGGGTATGTGTTTAGCGATAAAGACATTGATAAGTTTCTGAAACAACTCAATCTGGATTTATTGCCGGAGCATTATTTACCTGCCGATAATCTTACCATTATTAATAGATGTATTAATAACCTTATTCTTTCCTATGAAAAACTAGGTTACCCTGACAAGGTAGAAGAATTGGAGCGTCTCAAACAATGTTTGTTTGATTAATTTCAATTTTCTTAATTTAGCATCTAAATAATTCATTATGAAGAAACTATTACTTCCTTTATTATTGGTTAGCACTTTAGGGTTTAGCCAAACCAGAACTTCTGTTGCAAATGGAAACGCGCTTAACCCATTAACATGGGATTGCACTTGTATTCCAATGCCGGGAGAAAATATTGTAATCAATCATAATGTAATTATGGATACTGATTTTGCTTACACTTCAGGCGGAATTACCATTAACACAGGTGCTTCTTTAATAGAAGATGCTACTCCGAGAAATCTGGGAGCATTTGGAGGAAACTTTACCAATAACGGTACATTTAAAATGTCGCGTGTAGCGTTCTCCAACTCAACTACAGCATACATGAACAAAGGAAGATTTACAAGTAGCATATTACTTTACATTGATAGCAATGCCACTTTTGACAATCAAGGTAAACTTTATGTAAATGATACATTGGGAGTAAGAGGAACGCTAATGAGTTCTGATTCTATTGTTGCTCCATTGATATTAACAGATGGCACATGGCACAACAATGTAGGAAGTAAAGTAGTAACTGACTCTCTTTATAATGCGGGAGTATTTCATAATTATGACTTTATACAAGAGAAGAATGATTTTTGGAATTAAGAAAATTTTATGAATAAATTTATGATGAATAATAGTGGAACATTCTTTAACGGAGATTCTGCTAATATGGATGCGGTATTTTTAAACGATATTTTAATTTCTGTTGGTGGCGACTGGCTAAACAGTGATGTAAGTAACGGTAACGGAAGATGGTGTATTGGCGGACAAACCTACAACTCAGGTGCTATTAACGGTAGCGGAGATTATTGCGATGCCAATGCAGGCGGTATTGATTATAATACCGGCACTATTTCTTCTACCACTACTTATTGTGCTACTTCATGTAATGTAGGCATTGCAGATATAAGTGAAGAAAAAAAGACCACTGCTTATCCTAACCCAACTAAAGATATACTATCGTTTTCTTCGGCAGGTCAGTTAACCATGTATGATGTAACGGGCAAAACCGTTTTAACAAAAAGCATAAAAGCAAATACAAGTATTAGCCTTAACGGATTAAACAGCGGAATTTATTTCTATAAATTAATAAACGCTTTAGGAGAAACCCAAAGCGGTAAGGTGATTAAGGAGTAGGTTAAGCAACCTGCTCTACTTCTTCACTTTTTAGTTCAGAATAGGTAACATTTAAGCCAAGCATTTTTTCGGCCATCTCTCCCATTTCCAATGCATCAGTATTACTGTAGTTCCATTTTAGCTTTACATTAGAACCTTTGTCCTTTAAATCTTTTAACCGATAAAGTAAAAACATTATTCGTTTTAAGGAAGGAATGTTAAAGTAGTCAATAGAAAATATAAAAGTAATTTCTTTGGGAGGAATAGAAGTAAATACTTCAAACGCTTCAATTATTGGTCTGTAAAAATTGTCCGGCTCAGGCATTAAAGATTTACCTGAAATTAAATACATGTTTTTGGAAGAATTAAAAACCACCTCAGGAGTTAATTCAGTCGGACGTAATTTGAAGGCTTGCATGGTTTCCATAGTTAAGGTTACTTTTATTTATATGTAAAAGTAAAGTTTATGTTTCAGTTTTTTCAGACTTTTAGCCCAACAGAGCAAAGAGATAGACTAAATCCAACATTTAAAAGATAAAAACTCACTATTTCAGCCGTAAAATTTCCTTTCATTGCATGGTTTATTAATTTTGGAGCCTTAAACGTGAAAAAATGACCGAAATAAAAGCAATTATAGAGAAAGCTTGGGATGACAGAAGCCTTTTGCAAACAGATGAAGTAAAAAACACCATTAATGAAGTGATAGAGCTTCTGGATAAAGGTAAGCTAAGAGTTGCTGAACCTGCTGGAGACAAGTGGCAAGTAAATGAATGGGTAAAAAAGGCAGTTGTAATGTATTTTCCTATTCGCCAGATGGAAACCATTGAGGTTGGTCCGTTTGAATTTCATGATAAAATGAAATTGAAAACCAATTACAAAGAACTTGGTGTTAGAGTAGTGCCTCACGCAGTTGCACGTTACGGAGCTTATTTAGCCAGTGGTGTTATTATGATGCCATCTTACGTAAACATTGGTGGATATGTTGATAGCGGAACTATGGTAGATACCTGGGCAACGGTTGGTTCTTGTGCACAAATCGGTAAAAATGTTCACCTAAGCGGTGGTGTAGGAATTGGCGGTGTATTAGAACCACTTCAGGCGGCTCCCGTAATTATTGAAGATGGCTGTTTTATTGGTTCAAGGTGTATTGTAGTAGAAGGAGTTCATGTAAAGAAAGAAGCGGTTTTAGGAGCAAATGTGGTATTGACAAAATCTACTAAAATTATTGACGTTAGCGGAAATAAACCTGTGGAGTACAGAGGAGAAGTTCCTGAGCGTTCGGTAGTAATTCCGGGAAGCTATACCAAACAATTTAGTGCCGGAGAATACCAAGTACCTTGTGCATTAATCATTGGAAAAAGAAAAGAAAGTACCGATTTAAAAACTTCGTTAAACGATGCTTTAAGAGAGCATGAAGTTGCTGTTTAATTAATAAATTCGTAAAAATATTTAGTTATGGATATCAATAAATGTGAAACTTTACTTCAGCAAGCAGATAGAGATATAAAAGATAATTACATTGAACAAGCCATTAAAACCTTAAATGAGATTATTACTGCTAATCCCAAATTTGGCAAAGCTTACAATCATTTAGGTTTTATTTACGAAACCAAGCATCAAAACTATGTAGAAGCGGAAAAAAATTACAAACTGGCACTTGAGAACTCGCCTGAGTATCGTGCCGTTTATTATAACTATGCTATTCTACTTTCTACACTTGGGAGGTATGATGATTTAGGAAAACTGTTAGAAAAAGCACTGAAAGTACCGGGAATCAATAAAGCGACTATCTATAACGAATATGCTATTATGTTCGAAACTTTGGAAGAATATGATAAAGCAATTCGTCATTATCAGGATTCGGTAAGATATAGCATTAACAATGATGCCGTTAACAAAGCTTCTGATTCCATTGAACGTTGTAAGCGAAAAAAAGAAATATTGAGCAACAATTATTAAGAAAGTACTTGTCATACAGACCGCTTTCATTGGTGATGTGGTATTAGCCACCGCATTACTAGAAAAATTACACGCCTTTTTTCCGGATATTCAGCTAGATGTATTGGTTAAAAAACCGAATGACACACTTTTTTCCAAGCATCCTTTTATAAATAAAATTCTGGTTTGGGATAAAAAACAATCAAAAGGAAAAGAACTCAACCGTTTAATAAAAGAAGTTAAAAAGGAAAAGTACGATACGGTGATTAATTTGCATCGCTTTTTTAGTTCAGGATTGATTACCGCTATGTCAGGCGCAAAACACAAAATTGGTTTTGATAAAAATCCGCTTTCTCGTTTCTACACCCAAAGAGTAAATCATAAAATAGAACCCGGAATTCATGAGGTGGACAGAAACCAAAAATTGATTGAACATCTTACGGATGCTATTTCAGCAAAACCAAAACTATACCCTTCTGCTGAAGACATTGAAAAAGTAAACAAACTAAAAAAAGATGATTATTACTGCATAGCACCCTCATCGGTTTGGTTTACCAAGCAGTTACCCATAGAAAAATGGAATGAGCTTATTCAAACGCTTGATAAAGAAAAAATAATTTACCTACTTGGAGGAGTTGACGACAATATTATAGCCACACAGATAGTTAACACTAATATTGACAGGAAAATAATTAATCTTTGTGGTACACTTTCTTTTTTAGAGTCTGCCGCCTTAATGAAAGATGCAAAAATGAATTATGTTAATGATTCTGCCCCTTTACATTTTGCTTCATCCGTAAATGCAAATGTAAGTGCTGTTTATTGTTCTACTATTCCGGAATTTGGCTTTGGACCATTAAGTGATAATTCAACCGTTATTCAAATAAACAAACCACTCTCTTGCCGACCGTGCGGTTTGCACGGCAAAAAAGAGTGTCCCGAAGGTCATTTTAAATGTGCACTGGAAATAGAGTTTACCAAATAGTTACCTTTGCTCATTAAATGATTAAACTACTGGACATATATATCATTAAGAAGTTTTTGGGAACATTCTTCTTCTCATTACTTTTAATCATATCCATTTCGGTAGTATTTGACATTTCCGAAAAGCTGGATGACTTTATTGAAAAAAAAGCTCCGCTAGAGGCAATTGTCTTTGATTATTATTTCAACTTCATTCCCTACTTCGCTAATTTGTTTAGCCCGTTGTTTGTTTTTATTTCTGTAATTTATTTTACTTCCAAAATGGCTTATCGCACAGAAATTGTAGCCATTTTAGCATCGGGAGTTAGTTTTAAAAGATTTCTTCTTCCCTATTTAATTGCTTCAACTGTTATCGCTTGCTTATCATTTTATCTCAACAACTTTATGATACCCAATGCCAATAAAGTAAGGTTAGATTTTGAAGAAGCCTATATACGAAATAGCCCTTACAGAAATTACGATAAAG
>CALALS010000281.1 GCA_937925525.1 uncultured Flavobacteriales bacterium
TCAATATGGTTTTACGAATTCCGGTAGGTAAAATTGTTTATTTAGATAAACACATGGAAGAAATCATTTATGACATTCCGAATACTACTAATACCTATGACGGAAACATGATTGATAAATACTGGATAATGACAGAGGACGGACTTTCACCTTATGAAAAAGTAACTGTTGATATTTAAGGTTGGTTTCCTACTTCAATAACTTTACTTTTGGGGCTACTAAAGCCCCTTTTTTATGAAATCGTTTTTCTACATATTGCCACTCCTGCTATTCTCTTTTGCTTGTAACAATACAGATACTTCAGAAGCTGACAATGATGATATTCTGGTTACCGAAGATACAGTCAAAGTTGAAAATACAGAAAATGAAGAAAGTGCGTTTCCTTTGCACAATTCAATGGTAGAAGGTTTTTTAATGGAATACGGACAAGAAAATCCCGAAACCTCTGCTATCATTAAAACCAATTTTGGGAATATTGAAGTTAAACTATTTACCGAAACACCTTTACACAGAGCTAATTTTGTGATGATGGCGAAAGAAAATTACTTTAACAAAACTCAATTCTACCGAGTAATTAAAGATTTTATGATACAAGGCGGAAATTCTGATGATGAGCTGGTAGGAGAAAAGCGTACCCGCATTGGTAAATACACACTTCCACCTGAAATTTCTCCGCAATACATTCACCAGAGAGGAGCTTTGTGCATGGCAAGAGTTTATGAAGACAATCCTGATAAGCGCTCAAACCCCTATGAGTTTTATATTATTCAAGGAAAAAAACACACCGATGAAGAATTAATGATGATTGAAATGGGTTACGGCATTACAATTCCTGAAAAAGACAAAGCTATTTACAAAAGCAAAGGCGGAGCACCGCATTTAGATAATTTAATGACTATTTTCGGAGAAGTAACCAAAGGAATGGATGTGGTGGATAAAATTGCCAACTCTGAAACAGATGGAAATGACTGGCCAAAAAAAGTAGTAATTATTGAAAGTATAGAATTAGCAGGCTCATGATTGATTTAATTGAAGTTTATAATAAAGTAAACAATTTTGGTAGAGAAAATGAAATGAAGCTTACCAAAGTGGAAGATGGTTATATAGAATATGAAATGACCGTTCAGGAAAAACACTTGGCCACACCTTATGCGGCACATGGCGGAAGTGTAGCAGCTTTTATGGATGGTGTAATGGGTGTAGCGGCTTTAACCTTATCTTCTAAAGAAGAAAAACTGGTAAGTACTGTTGAGTTTAAAGTACACTTTTTAAAACCTGTTTTATTGGGAGATAAGTTAAAAGGAATAGGTGAAGTTATTCAAAAAGGAAAACGAATTATTATTGCCAAAGGAGAGATTTTTAATCAAAAAAATGAGCTGATTGCAACGGCTTTAGGCACATTCAATTCTTATCCTTACCAAAAGAGCGGAATACCTGAACTCACCGGTTCCGGTAACTCATAAGAAAATAGCAATGCAGTTTATAAAATATACCTTCTTTTTGCTCATTCTGTTTTTAATTTCTTGTAACCATCAGTCAGAGCAGTTAAGTGAGGATGAAAATACGGAAGACTCTTTGTTTGTTGCAGAGCCTGATTATATTGAGTTTGATAGCCTCAGAAAACTTAATATTTCGCATTATTTTGATTCTTTGTATCAGCAAGGATTTAACGGTGTGGTATTGATTAGAGAGGGAAATCAACTATTTAAAAAAGCTTATGGTTTAGCTGATTTTAAAACGAACGATACTTTAACTACAGACTATAGCTTTCAACTGGCATCTTCCTCCAAGCCATTAACTGCAATAGCCGTTATGCTGTTGGTTCAAGAAGGAAAAATCTCATTGGAAGATACTATTCAAACTTTTTTTCCAAGATTTCCTTACAAAGGCATTACCGTAAAAATGTTGTTAGCTCACCGAAGCGGCTTAGGAAACTACATGTATTTTACCGAGCCTAGCTGGAAAAATTCTTCTACCAAAATGACCAACAATGATGTGCTAAAATTTATAGAAGACAGCATTCCCGGAACGTATTATCAGCCCAATCAATCTTTTGATTACAACAACACCAACTATGCTTTGTTGGCTTCCATTGTAGAAAAAGTTTCTCAACTAAGCTTTTCTGACTTTATGGAAACCAGGATATTTCAGCCATGCGGAATGGAGTGCACCAAAATTTATGAGTTTGATAATTGGGATAAATTAGTAAAACCTGTAAAAGCATTTAACGGCTACAAAAAGGAAAAACCCTTTACTTATATTGATGGAGTGGTAGGAGATAAAGGCGTATTTTCAACCCTAGATGATTTGTGTAAACTGGACATAGCATTGAGAGAAAACAAGTTACTAAACCAATCCACTAAAGCCGAAATGTACACAAGATATAGTGAATCTAAAGCGTATGACAGAAGTTATGGCTTGGGCTGGCGAATTTCTGATTTACATGAAAACGTAGTTTACCACACCGGCTGGTGGAAATGCTACAGAAGCTATTTTATAAGGGATTTAAAAAACGACAGAACCATTATTGTGTTGAATAACGTAATGATAGGCGGATATTTAAACACCAATTTATTACTTCGGTTGGTTGAAAAATAACTCTTTTAAAATTTTCTTATTTCCTAAAAACCAACTAACTTGCGATAACTTACGCTAAAGCAAATTTGTGCTGAATTTATTTTAGTATTGAAACTTCCTTTAGCTTTTTTGTTGTGGTTCATTAAAAAAAACGATAAATGCCAATTAATATCTATATAAAAGACTCAGGAGAAAAGTTGGACTGGCTCTGTGTTGAAGATTGGGATTTACCAACACAAATTGACGCTCTTGAAACTTGGTTGATAAATAAAGGAAAAACTTTAGATCCGAGTAAATATGTGGCGGACATTGGATTTGACATAAGGAAAAACGCAACAGGTGGAGGAGGAGTTTTAAACTCTGAATCTATGGCGATAATGGGAATGATTGGAATGGACGTTCACTTCTCTGAATATCCATCGGAATGACAAGGCGAGAAAGAATGACAGAAAAACAAGAAGACTTGTATAAATCGGTTGACGATATCCTTTGGAACGATTGGGACCCTATTGGAGTGAATGACGTTGCACCAAGAGATGAATACCAAAGTTATGTCCCAGAAATTTTCTCTCTGCTCATTCAAAATAGGACAGATGAAGAAATAGCTGACAGACTTTACAAAATTGAAACCGAAACGATTGGAGTTATTGGAAGCCGTGAACACTGTCTGATGATAGCGAAGAAATTAATAGAAGAAAAAAATAAAAACGTACCACAAAAATAGGTGAAAATGACCCTGAGTATTTGATATTAAGAGGAGAAAGAAGAACTTTCGGTATATATGAAGGGTTAAAACAGCTCTTAACTTTTTTGTTGTAAGCCATCAAAAATGAAAATAATCTTAACAATATTAGTTTTTTGTATTACATGTAGCATTTCACTGTCTCAATCAAAGAATAAAGACATTGTCCCTCTATCTACTCTTAAGCAGAAATTATATATTAAGAATAAAACCAGTAAGAAGAAGAAACGTTTGAAGGAAAATGAAACTATTGAGCTATTCTTAAAAAATGACATTGACTCATTGTATGCTAAGATTGTGTTATGGGATAAAAATGGGATTTATTACTCTCCATATAGTAAAAAACTAGATTCCATTTTGATTGATTCAATCAATAATGCATACTATAACTTTAATTATCTTCTCCATGACACAATAATATATGCCAATTTTGACAGCATACGTCAGCTGAACTTCAAAAAAAATCTAAGTAATAGAGCTGGTGCTAATGTTATCATCTTAACTGTTGGAGTTGAATTTTTAGTTCTTCCACTTATTCTATCTCCAATGAGTGGTGGCGGATACTCAAATTTTGGACCTGAAGGTTTTATCATGGTAGGCTCTGGAGCCATATTAACAGCTTACGCTTGGTGGAGATTAAAATCTTTGCAAAAGCTAGAACAGTATCCAATGGATAAATATGAATTTATTATAAAATAAAAACGGTATACAACAATAACAAAATTGCCATCTCACTAAGAAACTATATTTTTAAAACCAAATTTTACGGGATGTAGCTTAGCCCGGTTAAAGTGCGCGTCTGGGGGGCGCGAGAGCGGAGGTTCGAATCCTCTCATCCCGACAATAATTAAAACAAACAAATGAAAAAAGCAGAAATACACACCGACAAAGGAGTAATGACAGTTGAATTTTACGAAAAAGATGCTCCCAAAACAGTACAAAATTTTATCAATCTTAGTGAAAGCGGTTTTTATGACGGACTCACTTTTCATAGAGTTATTCCAAACTTTGTTATTCAAGGCGGTTGCCCTGACGGAACAGGTGCCGGTGGTCCGGGATATGCTATTGATTGTGAGCTAGACGGTGATAACCAATATCACGATAAAGGAGTGTTAAGCATGGCGCATGCCGGAAGAAACACTGGCGGTTCTCAGTTTTTTATCTGCCACAACAGAGAAAACACACAGCATTTAGATAGAAACCACACTTGCTTTGGAAAAGTGGTAGAAGGTTTAGATGTGATTGATAAAATTGAGGCCGGAGATACAATTCAAAAGATAGTAATTGCATAGCATTACAATTATTAGGTAGAATAATAATTTTTTGAGCGTTGTTTTAGTCTGATATTTACAAAAACAACTTTATGAAAACATTACTATCAATTTTACTTATTCTTTCAGTTGGATTTGTTAGTGCACAACAAAACCACATAGTAAATGCATACGATCATTACTATTCCCCTAATGATACATTATACATCAACGCAGGAGATACTGTTACTCTTGTTACCATAGGTTATCATAGTATCACAGAGATTGATTCATCCGATTGGGTAGCTAACACGTTTGTTCATAATGGTGGATTTTGGGTAGGAGGTTTTGGCGCTCCAACCAGTAATATGTTTTTTGTTATTAATCAACCCGGTAAGTATTACTTCATTTGTCAACCTCATGCTTCAATGGGCATGAAAGGAGTTATTTATGTAGCCGGCACAACCGGTATCAAAGACAATACTAATGAAGATAGTTTTTCGGCTGCTTATTTAGGTGACGGAAATTTAAAGCTGAGTTATCAAAATGCAGATGAAATAACACTTTATAACAGTTTAGGGCAGAATGTATTTACTTCATCACTTTCTGTAAATGCTAATTCTGAAGTTGTGAAGATTTCGTTACTAACCGGAACTTATTTTGCGGTATTTAAAAAATCAGGAAAGCCGTTAAGTTCTAAAAAAGTATATATAAACTAATTTTTGATTATTTTTTATGAAAACATTACTATCAATTTTGCTTATTCTTTCAGTTGGATTTGTTAGTGCGCAGCAAAATCATATTGTTTATGCGTATGACCATTATTTTTCTCCTGATACTTTATATATGAATACGGGAGATACGGTAACTTTAGTCAACCAAGGTTATCACAGCATGACAGAAGTTGATTCTGCCGACTGGGTAACTAATACAGCTACCCATAATGGAGGCTTTTGGGTAGGTTTTGGTGCTTCAACAAGCAATATGTATTTTGTTATTAATCAACCCGGTAAGTATTATTATATCTGTTTGCCTCATGCTTCAATGGGTATGAAAGGAGTTATTTACGTAGCCGGCACAACAGGCATCAAAGACCTTACTAATGAAGATAGTTTTTCGGTAGCTTATTTGGGTGACGGAAATTTAAAGTTAGGTTATCAAAATGCGGATGAAATAACACTTTATAACAGCTTAGGACAAAATGTAATTACTTCATCACTTTCTGTAAATGGTAATTCTGATGTTGTGAAGGTTTCGTTACTTACCGGAACTTATTTTGCAGTATTTAAAAAATCAGGAAAGCCGTTAAGTTCTAAAAAAGTCTTTGTCAACTAGCTTTCATTCAATATTATTTGCTGATAAGATAGAATGGTAGCATACCCTTTTTTTGAAAAGTATTCCAAATCAGTTTTATTTCCTGTTACCAATATAAAGTCACCGCCCCAAGCCCCCAATGATTTTACGGTTTTAGGGTAATCGCTAAACAACTGTTGCTTAATGGTAGGAATTTGCAGCTGCTTAGCTACAATTTCCTCATGTTGATTCAATAAGGCTTCAAACTCTTGTATGTCAAGCGTATTGCTTATTTTGTTGGATATGTCTGAAATGCTATTTATCGTTTCTGGTGACGGTTTACTTTTTGATTTATAGTCTGCAATGGCTTGCCTGGAATCTTTCTTTTTACCTAGATAAACAAACCAAAGTTGTTCATGAAAAAGAGGATTAAATGAAGCGTTTGACCATTCGGGTAGATTATTTACTTTTTGATAAAAAATAGGAGAGGATGCATTTGCGCAAGCAATGTCATATCCGCTTCCGCCAAATACGTTATCATTTAATTCAAAAGGGTCAATGTTTGCCCAGGCGGCAACATTGGTAATCATACTGGAGCTGCTTCCTAAGCCCCAATCCTTATCAAACTCAATTTTTGAAAGTGCTTTTATGCCTTTTGAATCAGCTAAAAAATTAGGGTTAATTTCTTTACATGTTTTAAATACTTGTTGAATTTTACTTGACTTTTCAGCGTTGTTGGTTTTAAGAACATCAAGGTTATTTAGATCAAACTCTGCATCAATCCAAAGTTCATTGGTGTTCAAATAGGTTTTCCAGGAAACAATACCCGATGAAGTTTCTTCAATAATTAGCGATTGCCCTAATTTTGTGGGCAACGCAAGTGCTTTTGCTCCATCAAGCACAAAATACTCAGCAGTTAAAAGAAGTTTTCCGTTGCTTTTAAAAGTGGATATCACTTTAGTCTTTGGCTACTTTCGATTCGTTTTTGATGCCTCTCATCTTGCAGAATAAATCTACTACTGCGCTATGGCTTACCACATGACTTACAAAATGCTCTTTAATCTTTTCTTTTTCTTCATCCGTAGCGCCAAGTTGATTTAGAATATTCAACAAGTGCATTTTCATGTGACCTTTTTGAATGCCTGAAGTAACCAATGAGCGAATAGCACCGAAATTCTGAGCTAACCCAACAGTTGCGGTAATTTCCATCAACTCTTTTGCTCCTGGATTGCCTAACATTTCCAATGAAAATTTTACCATAGGATGGAGTTTAGTTAACCCTCCAACGGTTCCTAATGCCATTGGTATATCTATCCAAAAAGTAAAGATGCCATCTTCAATTTTGGCGTGAGAAAGGCTTGAATATTTTCCGTTTCTGGCAGCGTAAGCATGTCCGCAGGCTTCTACGGCTCTAAAGTCATTACCCGTTGCTATTACTACAGAATCAATTCCATTAAAAATCCCTTTGTTGTGTGTAGTGGCTCTGTATGGTTCAATTTCAGCAATACGTATGGCTTGTATAAATTTATCTGCAAACTTTTGAGCAGGCATTTCATGCTTAGGATCTTCCAGTTCCTCCACTTTGCAGCTTACTTCCGTTCTAACAATACATTCAGGTGTGTAATTAGAAAGAATACACATTACTACCGTGATGTCTTTTTCTTCATCGGTAAATAAATCAGAATTAAAGATTTCTTCTCTCAGCGTTTTGGCGAACTCTTCCAATACAGAATTGATGAAGTTTGCACCCATACTATCGCAGGTTTCAAACTTTGCTTCAATTTGGTAATAGTTTGGCTCTTCAGCAGTTTTGTCTTTTAGCTGAATATCTAAAATACCACCGCCTCTCTCTTGCATGTTACGTGTAATGGATACAGTGTTTTTGTAAAATACTGGAATCAGCTCTTTAAAGAATGTTTTTAGCTTTTCTCCATCACCTTTATACATAAAATGAACGTGACCGATTTTAGTGGTAGATAAAACAGTTGTTTTAAAACCGCCTCTACTTAGCCAAAAGTTTGCAGATTTGGCAGCAGCAGCCACTACAGAGCTTTCCTCAATAGCCATTGGGATGCAATAGTCTTTGCCGTTGATGAGGAAATTTGGAGCAATACCAAACGGAATATAATAGTTGGTAATAGTGTTTTCGCTAAAATCATCATGCAGCTTTTGAAGCTCGGGATTACTGTGCCAGTAGCTTTTTACAAAGTCAACTACTTTACTTGGTGAGTCAAAAAAAGTTTCGGCAATCCATTCAATTTTGCCGTTTTTCGAAAGCTTTGAAAAGCCTTTTATCTGTTTATTCATTGCTATGGTTTAAATCACTAAACTGTTTAACCTACGTATTTGTTTTACCGCTAGATTGGTTTTATGATTTTTTAACATCTGCAAAGGTATTCATTTGTTTAGGAATATTCGAAACATTTAAAATATTTAGGGCAATCATTCATGATTAATAATATTTTCTAATATTGTCTTACAATTCAATATAATAGTCATGAAAAATGTTTTGTTTTCCGCTTTAGTATTATTCATAGTGGGGTGTGATTTAAACTTAGTAAATGATAATTCTAAAACTGCTAATCAAGTAGCCAAGTATTGTGGTTGTAATGTGCTTGTGTCGAGTAAGCTAACCACAAAAGGTAATGTTATTGAAATTAGGATGAGTTTTGATGAAGATTATGACTTTAAAGGCATACCCGTAGAGGTTATAGCGGCAGGCGCATCAAAAGTGGCAATGAAAGAGTTAGGAGATAAGGAGGAGACTACTTTTAAATCGACAGTTAGTGCCGGAAGCAAAGAAATGTCTATGAGTTATACCACTTCAAAGATAAAAGAGATAGACCCCTATTTTGCACGCTCAAACGATTTAATGAATTTTTTAAAGAAGGGAGAGATAGATAAACTACTGCAGGAGATTAACAGAGATATCATTACTGAAGATGATTCTGTGTTGGTAAATCTTTTTTCGATGGTTCATGATAAAAGTATTTTCGGGTGGGAAGAATTTGGCTGGATTACAGAAAAAATTGAAATTGATGATGAGGAACGTGATTTAGTTTCTTGCGTTTTTAAAATAGTTTATAATGATGATGATAAGTTTGTTAGCAGGCTAAGTTATTTAAAAGACGATAAAGAAAAGGAGCTAGTAGGATTTAGCTTTTAATAAAAAAAACGCCACTAAGGGCGTTTTTGATATAATATGGGTAATAATAGATTACTTACCGCTTTCCGGCTTCATGTCGTCTTCATTGATCTCAATTTCATCTAGCGGCATGTCGAATAACGATTGGTCATCAAATTTTACATCGCCCATTTCATCTTTAAACTCTTTATCTAACTCTTCCTCAGAATACTGGTCGCTGTATAATTCATTATCTCCAGGCTCGTCTTTTATGTCGTTGTCCACCGTTCCTTTATTTACTTGTATGGCTTTCCATGCGTGCACTCTCGCTCTTCTGGAGTGGTAAACGGCTTTTTGATATTGACCTTTTCTGAATTTCACTCTTGCAAATTTTTGGTAATGGTAGGCTTTCGCCAAATCTCCGGTATAATTTCCGTTTCTTTTAACATAAAGTCTGGCTTTCATAACTCCGGCAGAAGTTCTTTTTAGGTATCTGGCAGCACGTTGTTTGTTTATTTGTTGCTTTTGAGCTACATGGTTGGCAACAACTGCTTTTTTAACGGCTTTTCTTTTTGCAGGATGTTGTGCATTGGCATTTATTGAAAATCCAATGATAGTTATCGAGAGAAAGAGAATTTTAATAATATTTTTCATGGTTTATAGTTTTTTGGTTACAGGACTAAATATGCAATTATCGTTCCGAAAATGAAAATTTACTTCCCAACCACTTTCATTACGGTTCTTCTATTTAAAGCTTTACCTTCTTCGGTGTTATTGTCGGCAATCGGTTTAGTTTCGCCATAGCCTTTGGAGGTTAGTCTTTCCTTAGCAATTCCGTTGTTTATTAAATAATCCATTACCGCTTTGGCTCTGTTTTGAGAAAGAGTTAAATTGTCTTTATCGCTACCCACATTATCGGTATGTCCGCCAATTTCAATTTTTACGTTGGGGTTTTTGGTTAAGAAGTCTTTTAGTTTCTCCAACTCTGCAATAGATTTTGGAAGTAAATCGTACTTATTACTTTCAAAGAAAATATTACGCAAGGCAATTTCTTCACCTTCTTTAATCGGTTTAAGCAAGATATTTTTCTCTACAGGTTTATCAATACTGGAGCTTGTAAACTCAAAATTCTCTGAATGGAAAAGGTAGCCTGTGGCTTCAGCAGAAAGAGCATATTCGTAACCTGCCGTTAAACAAACTAAAAATTCTCCGGCAGCATTTGCCCAGGAAGTAGTTACCACTTTTTGGGTAGCTACATCCACAATTTCAAATTTACCTTCTACCGGTTTTTTGATTTCGGCATCTAATAGTTTACCTTTTAGGTAAGTAATTTTTTCAGGGCGCAAATGCTCGGGCATTACAAAAGAGTAAAGGTCTAAGCCACCAAAACCACCTTCTTTGTCAGAAGAGAAATAAGCCAACTCACCGTCAGCGGCTACTAGCAAACTACTTTCATCATTGTAGGTGTTAATAGGATAACCCAAATTAATAGGCGTTTGCCATTCTCCGTTTTCATCCATTTTACTCATGAAAATATCTAGTCCGCCCATACCGGGATGACCATCAGAAGAAAAATAAAGTGTTTTGCCGTCAGGGTGAATTTGTACGTATTCTTCACGGAAAGGGGTGTTTACTTTATCGCTTAATTTTTCCGGAGTGCTCCAGTAACCATTGTCTCCTAATTCACTTTTATAAATATCGTTGGTGTATGGACCGTTTCTGTAATTTCCTCTCACAAAATAAACGGTTCTTCCGTCAGGGCTGAATGATGGTTGTGATTCCCAATTACCTGAGTTAACTGTCTTTCCCATGTTTTTAGGTAAGCTCCATTTCTCGCCATCCCATTGAGAAAAGAATAAATCACAACTGCCGTAGCCGGTTCTGTTTTCTCCGTAATTACCGTATAACTCACAAGCGGTAAAAATCAAAAGTTGCCCGTTTGGAGAAAGGGAAGGAGCGCCTTCATTGTATGGAGTATTAATTCCTCCGCCCATATTCATGGATGGTTGCCATTCTCCGTTTGCTGCTTTACTGATGTAAAAGTCTTCATTAAAACCTGTAGGGTTTTGTTTGCTTTTTAGTCTTCGGGTGTAAATAAAGGTTTCGTTATCGGCAGACACACAAGGGAAGTATTCATTCAAATCTGAGTTAATGGCTTGTCCCATATTTTTAATGGTAATGTTTACAGGGTTTTTAATGGCTTCCATGGCAAATTCGGCATCTACTTTAATCTTAATGGCACCGTCCACCATTTTTCGGTTATCGTTACCTGATTTAATAAATAGTTCCGCATATTTCTTGGCATCTTGGTATTCGCCTTTATGAATGGCATACATGGCAACAGAAAAGCTCATGGCAGATTTAGCATTTCCGGTGGCTTCTATTCCTTTTTTAAAGATGTCTTTGGCTTTGTCGTAATCTCTATGGTCTTCGTAAATAGTGCCTAACAATTCGTAAGCTTCCACAAATTTAGGGTCTTCTTCAATGGCTTCTTTCAGATATATTTCCGCTAATTCATCACTTTTTTCATTAAACTTTTCAAAAGCTTTTTCAAACAGTTTTAGGGCTTTTTTGTTCTCACTGGAATATTTTTGTGTGGGCTGTGAGTGAATAGAGCAGCTCCAAAATGTAAAAACTAATAGTATAGGTATAAAGAATTTCATGCTAAGGAATATTTAAATATTTATGAGTTTGCAATGAAATTTCCCATTGTGGGTGTTGCATTACAAAATCAATGATTAATGGAGTAACGGTTTCTCGTTTGCTCCACTCGGGTTGAAGATACAATTTACATTCCTTACTGACTTTAGCAGCTTGTTCTTGCGCCCAAACTAAATCATGTTGATTGTAAACAATTACTTTCAATTCATTTGCTTTTTGGTAAACTTCTTCTTTTGGAAGCATAGTTTTCTTGGGAGATAAACAAATCCAATGCCATATTCCGCTTAAAGGATACGCACCTGAAGTTTCAATATGTGTTTGAAACCCTTTTTCGATTAATTGTTTGGTAATATAATCCATGTTATAAATTAGTGGTTCTCCACCTGTTATAACTATTGCTTTGGCAGGATATTGTTGTGCATTAGCAACAACAGCGTTCACCTCTTTTAAGGGATGTATTTCAGGATTCCAGCTTTCTTTTACATCACACCAATGGCAGCCTACATCGCAACCGCCCACACGGATAAAGTAAGCGGCTTTACCGCTATGAAAACCTTCTCCCTGAATGGTGTAGAACTCTTCCATAATAGGGAGCCATTCGCCTTTTTCCAATAAAGCTTTATTTTCTTCACTTAAAAATGATAGCTCCACAATTATCCTCTGGTAAAAATAAGGTTGGTATCGGTAGAAAGTTTTTTGTTGAAAGAATATCCTTCACTGTCAAACCCTTTCAAGTCTTCCACTTTCTTGATTTTATTCTTGATGATGTAATTTGCCATATAGCCTCTGCCTAATTTAGCATACGTCATAATGGATTTATATTGCCCGTTTTTAAAGTCTTTAAATTCCGGTGTAATAATGTTTGCATCCATCAGCTTTGTATTTACTGCTTTAAAGTATTCGTTGGATGCCAGATTAATGATAGTATTTGATTTTAATGATTTAAACTCTTCTTCCAGCTTTTTAGCGATTTTCTTTTCCCAAAAAGCATAAAGGTTTTTGGTTTTAGCATCAACTGAATACTTTGTTCCCATTTCTAATCGGTAAGGCTGAATTAAATCCAGAGGGCGCAACAGACCATAAAGCCCTGAAAGTAATCGTAAGTGTTTTTGTGCAAATTCCAGTTGTGTTTTAGTAAATGTTTCTGCTTCTAAGCCTCTGTAAACATCTCCTTTAAAAGCAAGAATGGCTTGTTTGGCATTTTTTAAGTTAAACGGAGTTTTCCATGAATTAAAACGGTCATAATTTAACTGCGCCAATTGCTCGCTAATGCCCATCAGCTTTTTAAGTTTGGCAGGCTTTTCTTTTTTAAGCTTATTTACCAAAACCTGACTGTCTTTTAAGAAGTCAGCTTGTGTAAAATCTTTTACTTTATTGGGACTTTCAAAATCTAATGTTTTGGCGGGAGATAGAAGAATTATCATAAACTTGCTTTAAACCACAAAGCTAATGAAATGATTTATAACTTTTATATTTTATCATGGCCCGATTAGATTAGTGATGTGTGTGTAGTAAGTATGTGTTTGTAGGCTTTTTCTTGTTGTAAACTCATTCCATCAAAAATACATTAAAGAGAATCTATTTAATAGATGAAATAACCATAACCAATGCCGGAAGGGGCTAAGGGATTGTTGGCTTTGGCTAATCGTTAGCCGACCGAACCTAAGCGAAAGCTTAAAAGGGCAATGCAGATTGCCCAAGAGACCAAAACGTAAGCTTCTTTAACCTTAGCGAAAGCCCAACAGACCATAGTACATTGCCTCAGGGGGCTTAGTCTAAGCCCCTTTTGCCTTACCGATAGCCCTTTGAACCTAACCGATAGCCTCAAGCTCCAATGCTTATTGCTTCGTTAAACAAACGGATAGGTGAATAGAGCAAAATGATTGCTTAACTGAAATCTATTTTACAAGAATTTCACAATTGGGAAGGAGCGCTTTTAAAATATCTAGCTGATAATCGCTAATGCTGTTGCCTCTTAAATCTAAATAACGAAGTTTAGTCAGATTTGAAATGTTTTCGCTAATGCTTTCTAGCTTATTATTACGAAGCGATAAGTGTTCTAGGTTGTAAAGCTTAGTTAATTCTTCAGGAAGTTTAGTAAATTGATTGTTGTCTAATGTAAGATGAGTTAATTGACTCATGCTGCTAATTCCCTCTGGGATTCTAGTTAGCTTGCAATTATAGAACTTCAACTTTTTTAGTGAAGGAAAGCCGTTAAGGTTTTGCGGCAATACCAAGTTAGTATTTTCAAGATGTAATTGTGAAAGGTTTTGCAGCTTGGTTATGCTTTGAGGAATTTTAAAGCTATCCGAAGTGTTGTCAACAATATTAATGGTTTTTAAGTTTTTTAAATAGCCTATGCTTGAGGGCAATGAATCCAGTTTTGTATCACTTAACGATAAATACATTAGGCTTTTCATGTAACCAATTTCAGTAGGGATAAAACTAATTGGGTTTTTACTTATGCTAAGCTTGATGAGACTTTTTAAACCCTCAATTTCTTTTGGTAAAGCAGTAAGGTAATTGTCTTTTAAAACAAGTGTTTGAAGGTACTCTAGCTTGTTTATTTTACCAATCAATTTATTTAAATCTTCTACTTCGCTCTCTAAGAAGTAAGCTTTATCGGCATTTTTTAGTGCTTGTTTAAATGATGTAAAATGATTGATTTGTCCAAAAACTGTACTGACAGCTAATAGGAACAAATATGTTAAGCATTTTTTCAAGCTTTTACTTCTTGTTTAATGTTGTAAAGGGTTTGTGTAGGGAAGGCAAATTCCAATCCGGCTTCATTAAACTTAGCTAATATATCCGTATTCATAACGCTTTGTGTATTAAAAATATCGGCTTCTTTTTTAATGTAGTAGATGAAAGTAATTCCAAGCGAGAAATCTCCGAAAGTGGTAAATGATATAAGTGTTTCTTCTGTTATTAAATCACTATGGCTGTTGGCAATTTCTTTAAGCAGTTGCATGGCTTTTCCCATTTGTTCAGGGCTAGTGTCATAAGTTAAGCCTAATTCCAAAACTACTTTTCTTGTTGGTTCAGAGCTTACGTTTTCTACGGCATTCCCGATAAAAAAGAAGTTGGGAAGTGTAACCAGTCGTCCTTCCAGTGTTCTGATTTTGGTACTTCTTATTCCTATGTCTTCCACAACACCATCAAAACCGTTTATTTTAATTCTATCTTTAATCAAGAAAGGTTTATCGGTAAAAACAGTAATTCCTCCAAAGATGTTTTCTACAAAGTTTTTGGCTGCCATTGCTAGAGCAATACCTCCAATACCAAGTCCTGCAATAAGTGCTGCAACATCATAGCCTGCATTGTTTAAGGCTACAATAATTCCAACACTCCATATTCCAATGGTTACTACTTTTTTGATGACAGGGAGAAGATGGTCGTCTAAATCACTTTCCGTTTTCTGACTCATAGGAACAAGGTATTCCTCCACCAATGCATTGATAATTCTTACGACTAACCAAGTTGCATTAACAATGATGAGAACATGATAGACTTTGTGAATAAAATCAGCAACACCGGGAGTTTTATTTAAGCTCTCCATTCCTAGATAGAAGCCAAAAATTGCAATTGCAAATATCACAGGCTCTTCTAGCATGTCAATCAAAATGTCATCAAGCCTTGTTTTAGTTTTTTCGGTAGCTTTTTTTAGCGTTTTACCTATTATCCAATAAATAAGCTTAGCTATTACAATACCTCCCGCAATATATATGGCAGCAATTAACCAGTCTTCAACTGTGTTTAAATAATATTGTTTGCTTAAAATCTCTCTCATCTTTGTAATTTTTTACAAAAATAACATTTCAAAATAGTTAATCGAAAGACTGATAATCCTTACTGAATAACTATTTTATGCCGTGATGAAGTGTTTGAGTATTCAATATTTATAAAATATGTTCCTGCAGAAAATAGGCTAAGGTCTTTAGAGAAAACATTGATCCCCTTTATCAATTGAATATCATCTCTAATTATTATTTTACCGTTAATATCCATTAGTGAGTAGCTAGCAGTTTTATCTTCATTACTTGATATTTGAATATTAATAAAACCTTTACTTGGGTTTGGGAAAATTTTAACAAGACTTCCATCTTTAAACTGATTTATGGATAAAGGCCATAAAAGCAACTGTCCGTTAGATGTATTTTGTGAAATCAGCCCGGCTCCGTTTTCGGCTCTTACACTTACATAATAAGTAGTACCAACATTTAAGGAAGGACTAATATTAAGGAAGTTGTTTAGTCCGTTGTTCGTCCAGGCAACAATATTACTGTCTCCATAGCTGTCACCGATAGCATACCAATAAGAAGTAACTCCTGAATTAGTATCAGCGCTTAATGTCCAGTTGGCTTCAATCTGATTTTGTGTATAAAAGGTGTCAATGTCGACTGTGTTGCCATCAAAAACAATAACCGTATCCGGGTTGGTCCAATCAATATTTACATCTAAACTGGCAACGGCTGATATGTTTTTCATAGAGTCGGTTACTATTGATTTAACTCTACATGATGGTGTAGTGGGGTTGTAGTTTTCGTAAGGCGCATCCATGTTTTGTCCAACGGTAACCAATACATTATTACCTCTTGCCTTATAAACTTTTACATTATTTACGGTGTATTTGCAATTTCCAGAACGGAAAGAAATGTGTTTACCGACTATTAAAGGAGAAGCATCTGTCCATGAGGCAGAAAGTTTATCATTTGTGTAAACATCTATATCACCTGTGGTTTTATTGTAAACTACTTTTACATCATACCACTGATTGGCATTTAAAGTATATGGAACATCTTCTTCTAAGGTAAAGACATCATTTATTACTTTATATATCTGAATTTTGTTGTCATCAACTCTGTACCAAACGAAATAAGAATTTCCTCTGTTGGTTAATTGTACTGAATCACACATAAAGTGAAAGCCTGCTCTACGATTGGTGCCTACACCATCAATATTTAACTGCCAATGATATAAGTAAGCATTGGTGTCATTTTGATTTAGTTCGGCATAAATATTTGTATTCGATAAGTTTTCGTCAGTTTGTTGTAATAAACCGCTATTGTTTATCCAGGTCCCGGTATTACTTGTCCAGTCAGAATGAATAGTAGTGCCGTTAAAGTTGTCACTAAAGAAACCATTTTTTGCATTGGCTCTCCAATCAATATTATTGTTATGAATAACTTGATAAAACTGTTGATTTAATCCTGAGCCAATGTCATTGTCGGTAAAGTTTGCTGTAAAGTTTTGTGTTTGCCAATTACCGTTAACTGCAATCTGAGTAGTAGGAATGATAGTGTCGTACTCACATTGCCACACAGCTTGCCAGCCTGGTCGGGTAGTTGCTCCATCAGAATAAAAACGTAATGTCATTTGCCCTGAATTAGCAGTAAGGTTAGGAGGTAGGGTGTTGCCGGTGTAATTTCCTAAGAGGGTAGAAGAAGTACTTGGGCCATCATACACAAAAAGCGTATCATAATTCAATTCTACATCAAACGACTGAAAACTTAATTTTACTCTTTGTGCATTAGGAGGCGAAATGGTAAAAGTATAATCTTCATCATCATAATAATTGGCAAAAGGCCCACCCATATCATAAAGCGTATCGCTGCAAGGGTCGGTGGAGCAGGTAGTGAATTTATCTCTTATTAAATCCCATAATTGATTGTATCCATCATCATATCCTAATGCCCAAATACCCATACCGCCAATGCCCTTTCTTTTAATCATATCATAATCTCTGGCTAAAGAAAACTCATCATCTGCAAAAGCTTGTCGGAAGTTTCCGCTTGATGGGTAAACATAATAAGGTGTATTTACTTGTTGGCTAAACTGTCTGTTTGAGTAGTTTCCCGAAGTATTGTCTTTGATGAATTTATAAGTTCTGGCACTGCTAAAACCGCCTGTTGTGTTACTTGGGATACTACTGCTTACAGTTTCCCATTCATAGCCATAATAGGGCAGACCTAAAACAAGTTTGCCAGGTGTAACGCCTTGGTTTAAATAGTAGTTGACAGAACGAGTTAGGTTGTAGTTTGTCCATCCCGGAGCACTCCAAAGTGGGGCAGTAGGTCCGGCTTGTGAACTGCCGCTATAATAATATCCATACCCCATGATGATGAACTTATCTACTACATTATTAAGGGCTGCAATATCGAATACATTATTCCAATCAACTGATAAGATAGCCATAGTAACTGTTGCACCCGGAATTGCCGCTTTTAATTGAGTTGAAAGACTCGTCATAAAACTGGTTAAGTTATTTCTTTGTGATGACGGAATGCCTTCAAAATCTATGTTTACTCCATCAGCATTTCTGTATTGAATAAGTGCAATGATGGTATCAATAAAGGTTTGTTTTGCAGTGGCATTGGTTAAAAAAGTGGAATTGTTAGTAGCACCGAAGTTAGTAACGCACAACTCTACCCGGCAGCCGGCAGCCTGAGCTAAATTTATTGAGGGAGTTGTCCTCCAGCTATGGATAGTGTTATATCTTCCTGTTGAGGGATTTAGTTCATAGGAAAAATAGGAAAACGTTGAAAGAAGGCTAAAGTCATAATTGTTGTAAGCCGTACCAACCCAAAAAGGATGCCAGCCATAAACATCATGCGTTAAATTGCAAGCCTTTCCTTTTTTTGAATAACTAGGTTTTGAAGCATTAATCCCTAAAAGCTTATTATAGTCTTCTTCCTTTGTAAATTGGTATTGACCATAATGTTTTAATTGCTCTTCGTGAATGGAGTGTGTCTGCGCAAAGCTAAGTGTAACTATAAATAATGATGCGAATAAAAGCAGTTTTTTCATAATCTATTGCTTCACAATTTTTCTGATATCTACATTTTTATTGCCGGTCAACTTTAGCTGATAAATTCCTTTTGAAATGAAGCTAACGTCAATAGTAGATTTTTTATCGAATAGTTCAGTAGATAAAACTAATTTACCATTCATGTCAAATAGCTGAAGAGAGAGTTTGTCAAGGTTATCTTTTTCTATGATAATGTTATTTTTAGCCGGATTAGGATAAACCTTGTAGTTAGTAACATATTCATCAATTCCTGTTGAAGTAGAATCAAATGTTTGGCCGTTAGAAGAAATAATCGGCCCTAGTAAACCTGCTCCATTCTCCGCTCTTACATTAACATAATAGGTTTGTCCATGAACTAAAGAAAGCCCGGTGTGTGTAAAGTTTTTGATTGCCCAGTTATAAGTCCAACCCACAATACTTGTGTCTAACGGAGAAGTTCCAATTGAGTAATGGTAACCACCTATTGCAGAGTTAGTATCAACTGAGCTTGACCAATTAGCAGATAATTGTCCTTGAATATAAGTAGTTGCAATATCATTTGAAGTCCCGTCATTTATCGTATCAATTGCGGAAGGTGGTGTCCAATCAATATTTACATCATAGGATGATATATTGGAAATATTTTTTACGGAGTCAGTTACAATTGATTTAATTCTGCATGAAGGAGTATATGGGTCGTAATTCTCATAAGGTACGTCATCGTTAGGAGCTGAGCCAATAGAAATAGTTTTACTTGTTCCTCTGGTTTTATAGACCTTCATATTGTTAACCGTGTATTTTGCATTTCCTGAACGGAAAGAAATAGCATTTCCTTTGGTGTGAGGCGATGGGTCAACCCACCCGGATGCCCAGGAATTGTTAAGGTAAACATCTATTTCTCCTGATGTTTTACTAAAAGTTACTTTAACATCATACCACTGATTTGCATTGTAAGTAAAAGGTAAATCAGACATTAACGAAAATACATCGTTTACCACTTTATAAATTTGAATTTTATTATCATCCACTCTAAACCATACAAAGTAGGAGTTTCCTCTGTTAGATAATTGCGCAGAGTCGCACATAAAATGAAAGCCTGCTCTTCTGGATGAGCCCGTTCCTGAAATATTTCCTGACCAATGGTATAAATATCCGCTAGCCGAATCTTGATTTAGATTAGCATAAATGTTAGTGTTTCCTAAATTTTCATCTGTTTGCTCTAAAAAACCGCTGTTATTAATCCATGTTCCCGTAACGCTTGTCCAATCAGGATGAATAGTAGTGCCATTAAAATTATCGCTAAAAAAACCATTATTAGCATTGGCTCTCCAGTCAATATTGTTGTTATGAATAACTTGATAAAAGCGTTGATAAACGCCTTTGCCGACATCAGCATCTGTAAAGCTTGAATTAAAATCTTGGGTTTGCCAGTTCCCTGCTACTGAAATTGAAGAGGTTGGTGCAACAGTATCTGCCGGATTGTTTGGCGTTCCGGAGCTTGTCCAGCTAGCAGCCCAACCGGGATTTGTAACACCGCAATCAGAACGGAATTCTATTAATAGACTTCCGCCACTACTGGTAATGGTTCCCGGACTGTTGGTGCCGGTGTATTTGCCAATTAATGATGCGTTTACATTGTTTCCGTCATAGATGAATAAATAGTCGTAATTCGCTTCTATATTAAATGTGCTAAAATTTAAAGTAACAGAATTTGCTCCTGTTGGAGATATTAGCGTTAATATTCTTTCATCATTTCCATAATTTCCTGTATTACCACCACTATCATAAAAATTTCCTGAGCTAGCAGTTAAAGTGGTTGGTGTAGGTGTTCCATTTATTAACCGATAATATCTTTCCCAATCCCAGTTAATACCAGGGTCTGTGTGACTTTGATTTGGATAATGCTGGTGACCTTTAATTTTTGTACAACTTCCTAAGGTGTTGGTGCCTGAAGTAGCTGGACCGTAATAGGTTCTTAAAGGCGACATTCCGTAAGTGGCATTTTGAGTTACATCTAACGATAAAGCTGCCGAAGCATTGTACATAGCGGTAGTGTACCAAGCAGGGTTACTAACATATCCTTCATGTTCGTAGCCAATTGTATATGGATTTTCTGAACCCACATGCCATGCTTTAATACTTTCATAAACCATTTGGGTTATTTGTCCGTCTGATGAGCGAATAACATAGTGGTAAGAGACATTTGATGAGCAGTTTTTACTCCATGAAATAGCGCCTGCATAAGTTCCCTGAACAGTATGTATGGTAACATGAGTAACTGCGGTGCCTCTTGTACTGTAATTACATGAAGGAGCCGGATCCCAAAGAGCTGGAGGATAGTCGGGTGACTTTAGCCCACCGGAGTTAAAGTGGTTTCCTTGTTGATTGTAAATTCCGTTGGGTGTCATTTTTACATAAGGTGCGGAAAGAACTGCAAGATTTCCGCCAAAGAGTTGTCCAAAATCTAAATTATAATCAGGAAAGCCATACTTATTTTGATTATTAGGGTCATCTAAAAAGCTGTAAACTGCATATAAATGAGATTGAAGTGCATATTCACTTTCTATTTTTGTATAAGGTATTTCGCTTAAAGCTACCAAAACAGGAATATGGTCTTGAGGATGATTAGAGGTAATGCCTAATTCATTTTTTATGGCTGTGTATGCCTTAGCGTAGGCATCAGCTGCTTTTTGTGGGTTAGAAAGAATGGCGTTTTCTGAAATTCCTGACTTCATTGAAACATAAGCCAAGGTGTTTTTAAAATAGCCTTGCCCGTTTTTTATTAACCCAAAGGAAGTATAGGCAGTGGGGAGTCCTATGCAGCTTTTTTCTTGTGTTCCGTCTAAAAATTCAAATCGGGTTTGCGTAAAAGCTATTGCTTCTAATATTCCTTTAGGAACATCTTGATATTTTTGGTAAGTACTATTAAAATAAACTTGTTGTGGATTGTTGGGTAGTTTATCCTCTGATTGCGAAAAAGAATAAAATACGGCATGTACGGCAAAATAAGCCAATAAAAGTTTTCTCATTGTAGTTAGTCTAAATAAATTGCAGTTTCATCTACGAAATTACGAAATTCAATCAGGCTAGAAAAAAGAAATTTATAAATGATTAAATACCAATGACAAAGCCACCTCTAAATACAAAAGGACTTAAGTAAAATGAGCTTTGTTGTTTCCAAAGTAAGTCATACATACCCATTAGAAAGAAACCTGCGTTATCACTAAAGCGCATAACATAACCTCCACCAACAAGGGCTCTGTCTGCATAAAATTTACTGGTGTTTCCTGTTCCTGCAATTACAGGATAATAAAGTCTTTCGTATTCTGCATGAAGAAATAAATCCTCAATAACAAAGTATCGTGAAAAAACACTGCCACCATAAACCGAATATCCGATTCTATAAAAGTTATCTCGGAAGTAAGTGTAGGATGGAGTAACACCAACCGAGAGTTGCTCGGTTATTTTATAACCAATTAATGGAGATATACCCACTACGGTATAAGTTCCAAATTGTAGCTGAACGTTGCCTCCGTAATAAAGTCGCTCAGCAAAACTTGGTTTTTGATTTCTACCAGTGTTACTAGTTGGATTGGGTGACGGACCATAGTCCTGCGCAGACAGCACTCCAAAAAATAAAATGAATATTAAACTAAATAAGCTTTTCATTGTGTTGCAAAAGTAACGATATTACTTATAAATTGTTTTATCTCTTCTAAAACTTCTTCTGGCTTGTCTTGGTGAGGAGAATGTGCTGCATTTTCAATCATGGCATACTTACAATGTCCATTAACGTTTTCACAAATGCTTTTGACTTGTTTTTCTGTTCCGTACTCATCGTCTTTTCCTTGTAGTGCCAATACCGGACAATTTATTTTTTTTAATAGAGCTTCAATGTTCCATTTTTTAAATTCAGCAGTTTGCCAAGTGTCAGACCAACCATAAAAAATGCTGTTGATTTTTTCTCCGTGATATTTTTTTAAAGCATTTTGGAGTTTTACATTTTCTTCATACAGTTTTGTGAAAGCTTTAATTCCGTCAACACTTATTTGTTCTACAAAAACGTGAGCTGCAATTGTAATACATCCTATTAAATTCTGGGGTTGAGTGGATGCGTAAACTAATGCAATACTTCCACCATCTGAATGTCCAATAAGAATAACCGATTGGTTTAAGTTTAATTTTTCAATTAAAAGAGGTAGGTTTTTTTCACCTTCTAGATTTAGATAATTAGTTGGTCGTTTTTCTTGGAGTGGGGAAGAGGTTCCATATCCATATCGGTCAAATACAATTCCGTCTAAATTTACTTCGTTACATAACTTTTCAGGAAAGTCTTTCCATTGTTCTATGCTTCCTAATCCTTCATGCAGAAATAACAAAAGAGGTTTGTGAGGTTGATTTTTATTGATTTTTTTAACCCCTAGTTTTATGTTGTTTCCTATATTTATATGTTCCGTAGGACTTTTCATGTGTTTTCTTTATTTTATTAAATAGGTCACATGGAACTCGCTAATAATCATTCTTCTTTGTGTTAGGATTTTTAACATAGCTCGTTTTATAAATAGCCCAACTCACTATTTAATTGGATTTTTGATGTTACAAATTGACCTTCGCCAAACGCAACTATTTTTCCATCTTCGTTGAATAATTCTGCTTTTGCCATAAAGTTTTCGTTGTTGTTGTTCTGTGTTACGATACCTTTAGCGGTTATTTTTCCTTGTGTGATAGGTCGTTTAAATTCAATCTGAAAAGTCTTTGTGAGCAAGAAAACTTCTTTGTTATGTGATGAACACGCAAAATAAGCGGCATCGTCCAACATTTTAAAGTAAACAGCCCCATGTAGTGCTTTTGCAGCATGAAAATGTTGTGGGTTTACCTCAATTGAAATAATACATTGCCCTTTCGATATTTGTGTAAAAGGTTTAAAAAGAGCATTAACAGGTGCTTGATTGTACATGTTCTCAAGCTTTTTAAAATGTGCTAAATCTTCCATAGTTTTTCTTTGTCATTTACACCTAGTCCGAATAATGCAAAATCATATTTTACCGGATCGGATTTATCAAACTTTTTAAGGTTGTTGGTTAGTTCTTCTACGCTTTTCCAATTATTTGCCTGCGAATTTAATAAACCTAATTTTCTGGCTACATTGCCAGAGTGAACATCTAAAGGGCACATTAATTCAGCTGCTTTAATATTTTTCCAAATTCCAAAATCCACTCCGTTTTTATCTTTACGAACCATCCACCTCAAAAACATATTTAATCTTTTAGCTGCAGAACCTTGAGTAGGACTTGAAACATGCTTTTCACTTCTTTTTAAATGTTCTGTTTTAAAAAAAGTAGTTCTAAAATTATCAATAGCTTCTTGTGTAGTTTTTTTGGTTTTGAATGCCTTTTCCAATCCGCCTGTATTATAAATGTTTTTTAGGGATTGAATGAAAAAAAGTAAATCATCACTATTAAACGTTCGATGTTTAAATTTTAGTAAAGTTTTTAAATCCTTATTAGAATGATTAATGATAAAGTCATGTGGCTGCATGTCCATTAAATTCATTAACTCTTTTGATTTATTGATAATTGTTGTTCGCTGCCCCCATGCAAAGCTTGCTGCAAAAAAACCTGCAATTTCTATATCTTCCTTTTTTGTAAAGAGGTGTGGCACAGAAATTGGGTCTAATTCAATAAATGATGTTTGATTGAATTCGTTAACTTTGGACTCTAATAAATTGTAAATCTGACTTTTTGACCAAGCTTTGTTATCTATTTTTAACATATTAATACAACAATTTTGTAACTCTTTACGTAAGACTAATTAGTTTGACTTGATATACAATAATGTTTAGACACACACTCATACTACTATTTACCCTTTTTGCGTGCTCTTTATATGCACAACATGAAGAAAATTCTGAAGTGTATGTTGCTCTTAAAGTTGAAGGCGAAGATACGGTTTATGCGTATTACATTGCGCCTTATGAGGTAATTGATAAAAAACCCTACGGAAATAAGAGAATGGATAAGCGATATGCTTACTTAAAGTATCATGTAAAAAAACTTTATCCTTATGCTAAGTTGGCGGGTGAAAGACTAAGGGAATATAATGAGGAATTGGCACAAATAAAGTCTGAAACCAAGCAAAAGGCTTTTATGAAAAAAGTGGAAAAAGAGCTGATGGCTGAGTTTGGAGACCAAATGCGTGATTTAACCGTTTCTCAAGGGCGTATTCTTATTCGATTGATAGATCGAGAAACAGGAGATACTTCTTATGAATTAGTAAAAGAATTAAGAGGAGCCTTTTCAGCCTTTTTCTGGCAATCTTTGGCTCGTTTATTCGGTAATGACTTAAAAATGGAATTCGACCCTGAAAATATTGAAGAAGATAGAATAATTGAAGATATCATTCAGGGAATAGAAGAGGGGTATATTTAATCAATTCGTTTATATAAATAATACCGTTCAGTTTCTAAAGGAAGTTTTTCATAAGTATCGGGTCTGGAGAAATTTAGATTTTTTTCAATGATATAATATTCTCTTTGATTGTCAGATTGGTCAATAGAAATATTAAAATAACGGATTAAATAACACTGTAAATCCCATGAGTCTTGCATTTCTTCACTCATATTGATAGTACTATGAGAAGGTATAATTTCTCCGAACAGATATACATCATGCAAAATATCAGCATTTCTACTGGTCTTTCCTTTTTGCATACTAACTACAATTAAACTTGTAACTAGCAATAGGGCAGACACTACTTTAAAAGCTTTAAAACCTGCTGATTTAGTGTTAATCTTATACACTAGCAACGCTATTCCGGGAGCAATAAAAAGAGATAGCCCTATTGCCCAAAAAGGAAGTGAATGAACAAAATAAAACCCTTTTTGAACTTTAGTAAGCATAAGAGCTAGTGAGCCACTAGCTCCAATCAAGCAGAATAAAATAGCCAGTTTGTTATGAATGCTAAAATGTGTTTGGCTTATTTTTTTAATTCTAAAAATGATGAGAAAAATAATAACCGGAATAATTACAGGCAGAAGTTCACTAAAAAGCCTTCCTACTACCCAAAAATGACTGTCAACTGTATGTGCACCTTCCACTCGTTTCATTAAACGAAGTTGAACGTAAGTTGTTAAACTCTCATTAGCAACAGGGTGAAGCATTAGTAAAGAATAAATGGCAACAGGAACAGCTATTAGCAGAAGTGTATATATAAAGGCTTTGCCAAAACTAAAGTCTCGAAATACTAGCCAGTAAAAGCCAATAACACCTAACGGAAAAAGTCCGGGAACGCCTTTACACAATGAAGCACAAAAAATAAATATCCCGGAAAGAATAATATTGAAGGCTATTTTTTGCTTGGTAAGCATTGCTTTAACGGAGAAATAAACCGCTAACAAGGTGAAAATACCCATGGTATTTTCCTGCATATTATTTTGGTATGACCAAAAACAAACGGGAATAATTATCCAGAAAAAAATGGGTAACCAACTAATGCTAGATGCAAGCTGATTTTTAGTAACTAACTTCCAGGTTTTATGAATCAGAAAGGCCGTGAAAAGACAAGCCATAAAAGTATAAATTCTTTCGGTGTACAGGCTATTTCCTAATACCTTGTAAAACAATGATTGTATGCCAAATGTGAGTGGAGGATGCTCATGAAAAGTATAAAGCCCGGCTAAACCGTATTCACTAAACTTTGGAAACCAGAAGGTGCCAATTCCATTTCCAAGATTCTTGGCGACAGATGTATACAACATGGCATCCATAAACATGCCGTCTTGAATAAGTATATAACCAACTAAGCTAACAATAGTAGTTAGGGTAATAAACCAAAAAGGAAGTTGTAACTGATTCTTCATTCTTTTAAAACTCTGTGCTAAATTAAATGAACTATTTAGTTTAGCAATATTGTTGGTCGATTAATATTTTATACTTTCGCCATGCAAAAACCTAAAACTATCTAAAAATGAAAGCATTAAAAATATTTATAGGAGTAATTATAGCTCTTGTAATTGTGGCTGTTATACTAAGTTTTATCGGTCCTAAATCTTACGATGTTAGCCGTTCTGTAGAAATCAATGCGCCAAAAGCAATTGTATGGGAGAATGTTGGAAGTCTTGAGGCAATGGACGCTTGGTCGCCATGGAATGAAAAAGATACTGCTATGACAAAATCTTTTGAAGGAAATAAAGGAGAAGTTGGTTCCATTTCTAAATGGTCGGGAAATGACCAAGTGGGCGAAGGGTCTCAAGAAATCACAGCTATTGCGGATGGTAGAATAGATACTAAACTTATATTTAATATGTTTTTTGATATTGAAAGTGATGCCTATGTTTTGGTGGAAGAAACTGAAAACGGTTCTAGAGTAACTTGGGGTTTTAAAGGTGAGAATGGATTTGTTTCCAGAATATTTGCTGTTTTTGGTGATATGGATAAAGCTATTGGTCCTGACTTTGAAAAAGGCTTAGCTATGCTAAAGACAATGAGTGAAGAGGCTGCTGCCAATGCCAAGCCTACTTATGATATTCATGAAATAGAATATGCCGGTAAGATATTTATCGGAAAAAAAGATACCGTGAAATTTACTGAAATGGCTGAATTTTTTGGAACTAACTTTGGCGCTATAGCTACTACTTTAGGTCAAAACAAAAGAGAAATGGCCGGAGCACCTAGTGGAATATACTATATGTGGGATGAAGCTAATATGAAAGCATTTATGGCAGCCGCAATACCTGTTGCTGAAGATAAAGAGCTCAAAGGTTTTGAAAAAATTAATGTTGCTCCATCAAGAGCCTTACATATTGCTTATTATGGGGCATACGAAGCCTCAGCCGAAGCTCATTATGCTATGGAAGCTTATATGAAGGAAAAAGGTTTATCCTTGAATGAGCTGGTAATTGAAGAGTATGTGACAGACCCGGGTCTTGAGCCGGATACATCAAAATGGTTAACCAACATCTATTATTTAATAAAATAAACTGTTAAAGTTTTCTTAAAAAGCTACTCAGTTGGGTAGCTTTTTTTAATTTGGTACAAAGTTTGAAAACTCAGCACAAAATCTTAATTATGAAAAAAATACTTTACTTCTCAGCTTTATCATTCATGTTTTATTCATGTATATCAGCACAAAAGATATACGATGAAAATATGTCGGTACAATATACCCGAATGCCACTTACACCCCTTAAAACAAATGAAAGGGTTTTCTTTCCAAAAGCAACAATTGCTTATGAAGAAGCTATTAAGCAACAACAACAGTTAGAGGCACAACAACATAATAAAGCAATAGCTGAATGGAAAATTCAGTGTAATAAAATTGAATCGGAATATCAGGCAGCCTGGAAGGTTTATCAATCTTATATTGAAAAGGGTAAATATATGGATCCTCCGGTAAAACAGCCTTGTCCTCCGGAGCCTGTGGCTAATCAAACTTATATTGCTAGAGTTTATACACCTACTGAAATAACAACTCGCTTAGAAATAGATGGCTTTAACAAAGCACTTGCCGCTGATAGCAACATAAGAGTAGAGGTAATATTGTTAGGTTTTCAATACAATAAGCCAACGCTGAAAATCACAGAAAAAAGTATTAAACAAAAAGATGGAAGTGTAACCAAGGTTCCTTACTATCAGTACGAAATTCAAAACAAACATCCCATGTCATTGAAAGTAATTGGAATTGATAATACAGTTGTTTTTGAAGATAACTTAACAGAGTTTAATACATTTAGGACGGCAACTACTGATTTATTTGAATCTCAAGCAGCATTGGATGTTTACTGGAATGCTAACCAAAATAAGTTTTTGGGCGACTTAGACCAAACCACTACCAATCAAAACTTAACTACCATAAACATTATGCTTAATGATAAGTATGGCTACTCTCCAAGAACATATAATGTAGATGTTTTTTCTGTAAAAGAAAAAAAACATGGTTATGATGATTTTGAAAGAGCTTTTATTGCAGCTAAAGATGGGTATAGACGTTTAAATTCAGGAGATGATACCTATAAAGAAAGTTTGGGTAAAGCAATTAAGGAATGGGAAACGGCTGTACAACAAGCCGATGTTAATAACAGAAAAGCCAGAATTAATGCTAATGTGGCTTCAGTAGCTTATTTAAATTTAGCTGAAGCCTATATGTGGATGGGAGAGTATAATAAAGCTTATACTGCCCTAGACCAAGTTAACTTGATAGGTAAAGGCAAGTACGAAAGGGAGGCATCATCCATAAAAAGCTTTATGGATGACTATAAAAAGCGCGAAGAAGCAAACCAATAATTTTTTAATTTAGTTTTAGGTGAAGAGTTAAGAATTTATTTCTTAACTCTTTTTTTATATTTGGGCACTATTAAAACAAACAGTTATGTCATACGGATTATTAAAAGGTAAAAGAGGAATTGTATTTGGAGCGTTAAACGACCAATCTATTGCTTGGAAAGTAGCAGAGAGAGCTCATGAAGAAGGTGCAAGCATTGTGTTAACCAATGCCCCAATTGCATTACGAATGGGAGAAATAAATAAGTTGGCTGAAAAGTGTGGAAATACTAAAGTAATTGGTGCTGATGCAACTTCTTTAGAAGATTTAGAAAAATTAGTGGATGAGTCTCAAGAGCATTTAGGTGGCAAAATTGATTTTGTGTTACATTCCATTGGTATGTCATTAAATGTGAGAAAGGGTAGAGGCTATACCGATTTAGATTATAATTTCCTTCAAAAAACCTATGATATTTCATCGGTATCTTTTCATAAATTAATGCAAACCCTAATGAAAAAAGATGCGATGAATGATTGGGGCTCAATACTAGCTTTAACTTACATAGCAGCTCAAAGAGTATTTCCTGATTATAATGACATGGCAGAAGCAAAAGCATTGTTAGAGTCTTATGCCAGAAGTTTTGGCTATCATTTTGGCGAACAAAAGAAAGTGAGAGTGAATACCATTTCTCAATCACCAACTATGACAACCGCAGGAAGCGGTGTAAAAGGTTTTGATGCTTTCTTTAATTATGCGGAGGATATGTCACCACTAGGCAATGCACCTGCATTAGATTGTGCTAACTACTGCATTTCAATGTTTTCGGATTTAACAAAGTATGTAACTATGCAAAACCTTTTCCATGATGGTGGTTTCTCTAACACAGGTGTTAGCAGAAAGATTATGGAGAAGTTTATGTAATGTATATGCAGTTTGCCTTAGATGCAATTCCAAATATTGTCAGTAGCTCCATCAATGTCGTCTATAAAGAAAGTGAAGAGCAATTCCTTTCGCTTGTAAATGAAAATTTAGATTTACTTTATCGAAGAGAATTTAAGCTTAAATTTTTGTCTGACGTAATTATTTCTATTGAGAAAAAGAAAATAGAGCATGAGTCTGAGTGCAATCTTCCTAATTGCAGTAAACATAAATCTTTTGAAAAGGCAGTTTTTATAATCCAACAAGAAATTGATAAGCTAGTTGATGATATAAATATTTATGAAGACTATAGTCGCTTTAACTTGTCTTTAAAAGGCGAACAATTTTCGAATGAAGAAATTGAAAATATAAATGATAAGTTGGATAAAATTATTTTAGGTCAAGAAATTACCTATGATGATTTACAAAAGGAAATTGAAGAGTTAAAAGAGTTAATTTATGTTTTAAATAAAAAAAATTTCAAAGAGTTACTAACAGGAAAGCTAATAAATATGACAGTAGATGGGTTCTTGTCAAAGAAAATGCTTGATGAAATATTTAAGTCTTTTGGATATAATGGTGTAGAAAAACTATTAAACTAAAACTCTCCCTGCTATCCAACTATCTTTAATGGTGGTTTTCCATTTGTCTTTAAACTCTTTGTAGTTGGTAATGGAGTTGTCGTAAAAAGTACTGTCTGCAGTAAGTCTACCTTCTACTAATTTGCTTTCTAGTTGCGGAAATTTTATAAATTCTATTTTTCCGTTTATCTCAAAAGCTAGATTCATTCGGTCAAATAAATCTAAGCCGTACTTTTCTTCTACTTTTTTAATAAAGTTGACAGACTTATCAATGGAGCAGCCCGAAGCATTACAGTATTCTTGATTTACAAAAAAGATTAGGAAAGTATTATGCAACAAATCAAAATTGGCGACTAAATCGGTTCCGTGACTTTGCCAGGTAGAAATAAACTCTTCTGCTTCGCTTTTTATTTCATCTACTTCATAGTCGTTTAAAACTCTATTACTTTGGTAAATCCAAAGTCTGGTTGAATCGGGTAAATTCATAGTTATAGTCCTTTTGCTAGTAGTTCGGCTAAGTCAAACACTTTTACTTCGTGCTCTTTTTCTTTTAGTTTAACGCCATCTGTCATCATGGTCATGCAAAAAGGGCAACCTGTAGCAATTACATCCGGTTTTATTTCTAAAGCGTCTTCTGTTCGTTCAATGTTTACTTCTTTGTCGCCTTTTTCTGCTTCTTTAAACATTTGTCCACCACCTGCACCACAACATAAACCTTTTGATTTGCATCGCTTCATTTCCACTAACTCTGCATCTAATTCTTCTATTAATTTTCTTGGCGCTTCGTACTCTCCGTTACCTCTGCCTAAATAGCACGGGTCGTGAAACGTAATTTTCTTTCCTTTGAATTCTCCACCCTCAATTTTCAGTTTCCCTTCATTGATTAGCTTTTGTAAGAATTGAGTATGATGCTGCACTTCATAATTTCCGCCCAATGAAGGGTATTCGTTTTTAAGTGTGTTAAAGCAGTGAGGGCAAGTAGTAACTATATTTTTAACCTCATAAGCATTCAATACCTGAATGTTTCCCATTGCTTGCATTTGAAACAAAAATTCGTTTCCGGCACGTTTGGCAGGGTCACCTGTGCATGATTCTTCTGTGCCTAATACAGCAAAATTAATGTTAAGGTGATTTAAAATCTTGGCAAAGGCAAGTGTGATTTTTTTAGCTCTGTCATCAAAGCTTCCTGCGCAACCCACCCAAAACAGCACATCAGGTTTTTGACCTGCTGCGGTTAATTCTGCCATTGTTTTTACTTCTACTGCCATAATTATATCTTAAGATTCAAATACTTGAATGTTTTCTTCTTTCTCAATTAAATTGGTAAACTTTCCTTTGAAACGGGTAGCTCTTACAATATGATTGTCAATCCAATGATAGTTTCCGCCTCTTGGCTTTCCCATTAACAAGCCATGATATTTAAAACCATGTTTGTTTAGCCATTGTTCAGTTACGTCTCTGTGTTCTTCAGTTCTTGATGTAAAAAAAGTAATGATATGACCTTGTTCATACCAACCGTTAAGAATTTCAATTGCATCAGGATAAACTTCTGCATCAATCATTCGGTGAGCTTCTTCATTTGGAATGTCTTCGCCAACTGTTCCGTCAATATCAATTAAATAATTTTTGATGGATTCATCTAAAAGTGGACTTACTTTTTTTCCGTCTATTTCTAATTCTTTTAATTCCATTTTATGCTTCGTTTTTCCAGTTTAGTCTGTCAGATTGCGAGAACTGCCAAGGTGCTCCGTTGTTTTCAATATTGGTAAGCGCATTAGTCCATTCGGCAGGAGCTTTTGATTGCTCCATAATTAAAAATCTTCTTAAATCAATAATGATAGACACTGGATCAATATTGACAGGGCAAGCTTCTGTACAAGCGTTACAGGTAGTGCAAGCCAGCAATTCTTCTTCCAAAATATAATCTCCTAAAAGCGCTTTTCCATCGTCA
>CALALS010000282.1 GCA_937925525.1 uncultured Flavobacteriales bacterium
TATCAATGGTAACCTGACGTAAAGTTCTATATTCAGGGTCCATAGTTGTGGCCCAAAGCTGCTCTGCATTCATCTCTCCCAGACCTTTGTAACGCTGAACAGTAACACTACTTTCTTTACCCGAACCTTTCATTTCCTGAAGTAATTTATCTCGTTCTTCATCATTCCAGCAATATCTTTGGTCTTTTCCTTTCTTTAATAAATACAAAGGTGGTGTGGCTATATAAACATATCCATTCTCCACCAACTCTTTCATGTGTCGGAAATAAAAAGTCAAAATCAACGTCTCAATGTGGCTACCATCTACATCGGCATCACACATGATGATGATTTTGTGATATCTCAGATTTTCTAAGTTCAATGCTTTTGCATCTTCTTCAGTACCTACTCTAACTCCAAGAGCCGTGTACATATTTTTAATCTCTTCGTTTTCAAAGATTTTATGATGCATTGCCTTTTCTACATTCAAAATCTTACCTCTTAATGGTAATATTGCCTGAAACCTTCTATCTCTTCCCTGCTTAGCTGTACCGCCCGCAGAATCTCCCTCAACTAAGTATATTTCACATTGACTAGGGTCTTTTTCTGAACAATCAGCTAGTTTTCCCGGAAGACCAGTAGAAGTAAGTACATTTTTACGCTGTACCATTTCTCTAGCCTTTCTGGCAGCATGACGAGCCTGTGCAGCAAGAATTACTTTTTGAACAATTTGTTTTGCATCATTTGGATGTTCTTCTAAATAATTAGTAAGCATTTCACTCACCGCCTGACTCACGGGAGCCTGAACATCACTATTTCCTAATTTGGTTTTAGTTTGTCCTTCAAATTGTGGTTCAGCTACTTTTACAGAAATTACTGCCGTCAACCCTTCTCTAAAGTCATCACCGGCAATATCAAACTTTACTTTTGAAAGCAAACCTGATTCATCAGCATATTTCTTTAGCGTTGTAGTTAAACCTCTTCTAAACCCGGATAAGTGCGTTCCGCCTTCATGTGTATTGATGTTATTCACATAAGAATGAATATTCTCATTGAATGAGGTGTTGTAAAGCATTGCTACTTCTATCGGCATTCCAAATTTATCACTCTCTAAATAAATTACATCTTGAATAAGCGGCTCTCTGTTTCCGTCTAAAAACTTAACAAATTCAGATAGTCCAAGTTCAGAGTGAAATTCATTTACAATATTGTTGCCCTCTTCGTCTTTCTCTCTTTTGTCTTCCAGAATAATTCTAATTCCTTTATTAAGGAAAGAAAGCTCACGCATTCTGTTGGCTAAGGTTTCGTAATTATAAACCACACTATTAAATATAGTGCTATCAGGTTTAAAAGTAACTTCCGTTCCCGTTTCTTCAGATTCCCAGTCGCCAACTGTTTTTACATCATATAAGGCTTTTCCTCTTTCGTATTCTTGTTGCCAAATTTTTCCTTCACGCTTAACGGTTGCAATAAGATGCTCAGAAAGTGCATTTACACAAGATACCCCAACACCATGCAAACCACCGGAAACCTTGTAAGAGTCTTTATCAAATTTACCACCGGCACCAATTTTAGTCATTACCACCTCTAGGGCAGACTTTCCTTCTTTTTTGTGCATTCCTACCGGAATACCTCTACCGTCATCTTTTACGGTTACGGAGTTATCTTCATTAATGGATACATATATATTACTACAATAACCCGCTAAGGCTTCATCTATGGAGTTATCAACAACTTCATATACTAAATGATGTAAACCTCTAACACCTACATCACCAATATACATGGAAGGACGCATTCTTACGTGCTCCATTCCTTCTAACGACTGGATACTATCTGCTGAATATAAATTTTTCTCGCTCATTATTTACTATTTTTTTAAGGCACACAAATATAAGTATTCGCTACCTTAAAAAGCGAGTGTTTGGCTAGTAAAATCAATGGGTTTTAAACATGATATTAACAGTTTTTTTAACTGTCGCTTTTTCAGTTGTTTAGGGATGTGATGATAAGTCTGAAATTTTAAAGAAATTTGGAAATAAGTAGTTTAAATTTACTTAACGCTTTTCCCAATTAGAGGAAACTTTACTTAATATTCTATTTTCAAAAACTTCCTTGTAAAACTCATTTTCATTCTTACTTAAATCGTCATTTACGTCTTTCCACATACATCCTTTACAATCTTGTATAGAAACTATAGCAAAAGTTGAACTTTCAAATGTATTTTCTCTTATCCAACTTAAAAGTATTACATTGACATCTTCAAAGTAAAAATAAAAATAGTAAAGTCCAGTAAAGTCAGTAATTCCTTCTTCAAATTTAACCCCCTCTGGCAAATTAAATTCAGCATTTTTTTCTTTAAACAGCTTAACTTCTTTTATTAAACTATCCTTACTCATTTTTACATTATAACACTCGGCATTTGAATAAACTCCGGGTGAAACATTACATGAAACTAAAATGATTGAAAGCAGTAAAACATTAACAGTACTATTCATATTAATTTTACAAAAACTCATAAGTATTGGACTCATTTCTTTTGAAACAACACAAAAATATTTCCGGGTGGTGAAGGAATAATTTTTTCTACTAACCCAACCAACCAATTGGGTAGTTTTTCTCTTAAAAAAAGTGTGTGGTATCTGCCCAGCAATAGTTTATACATTTTCTTTTTATAAATCGGTTTAAAGCCGTTTTCTTGGGCAAATTCAAGCATTTCGCTTAGCGTAAAACCTGCAGCATAAGCTTTAGAGTTAAACCGGCTGGCATGGTAGGCATCCACCCACAAAAAATAACCACCACTTTGTAAGGAATGATGTATGTTTTTTAATGCCTCATGAATTTCGTTTTCCTCTTTTAAAAACATAAACACCGTAAGTGCCGAAATAAAATTAGCCTTCGCATAACTTAAGTCATCTTTTACCATGTCTTTTACCTGATAATCCATTCCGGGATTTCTTTTTTTAGCAATGGCTAATCTCTCGGCAGATAAATCAACGCCATATACCTTAGCTGAATCATCGGTAATGGAAGCGTAAAATTCTGTCCATGTTCCGTGCCCGCAACCAACATCTAAAAAATTAAATTGAGCTACATTATCTCCCCTTTTCCGAATAACATTAAAAGTTTCATAAAAACACTTTAGAAGTTGGTTGTAGCCATAAAACCCACAAGTATTTACAAAGGAATACCTATCGGCATAGATGTCTCTTTGCGATGAATTATACTTTTCTTTGACTACGCTTTTATAGTTGTCCATCACAAATTGGTCTTCACTTTTTCCCATGGCTTAATTTGCCATACAATAGTAGCAGTAGCCAAATGATTGCCTGCTTTATCGTTAATGGTTATTTCATCTTTTACGTCCATAACGTCATCTATTCCTTCTGAAAGAAAATTAGCAGGCTTATTCACTTTTGCCACCGCATCCATCTTAGCCTGATAAAAATATTCCACTGCAATAGATTTCATAATTAAGCGATATTTCTTTACATCTAACCGATATAATATAGAAAGCCCTGAAGCGTATTCGGCAACGGTTGCCAAGCCACAGGCATGAATACCTTTTATATGATTGAAGTTCTTTTTTTTATAAGGAATTGTGGTTGTAAACTCACCTTGATTAATCGCTGACACTTTAATGTTATGCCGCTTATTAAACGGAACAACAAAGCCCAATAAAAAATTAAGTTTCCATAAATGAAAACTACTCTTTTCCGCTTGATTAATTAGGTGAACTAAATCCAAAATTAATTTTCAAGGATTTTGGCAATATTCGGTTTAAAGTAAAGGCTACCCTTCAATACTTTTCCGTCTTCTCTATAAATGGGTTTGCCGTTTTCATCCAACTTACTCATATTGCTTGCTTGTATTTCTTTAAATACTTCTTCTATTTTATCCTGCAAACCATGCTTTAAAATGGTACCGCATAAAATATATAATATGTCGCCCAGAGCATCTGCTATTTCAACTATGTTTCCTTCTTTGCATGCTTCCAGGTATTCTTCGTTTTCTTCTTTTAACAGATTATACCTAAGCATAAAATCAGTTTCAGAAAGTTTTGCTTTTAACTCACTGGCATTTTCAATTCCGAAAGCATTATGAAAATCCTTTACCATATCAATGGTATCTTTTAATTTTAGTTCGCTCATTGCAATAAATTTTTCATAAAAATAATTTTACTAAATCGGATAACACAACTTAATTGTTAACATTTTTTAACAGCAGCTAAAACACTTAGCCATCCTATTCTTCATACATTTGTGTAACTAAAATTTAAGCATGGAAGAAAATCAAAATTTAAATCAACCAGTCTCTACTTCGGAAACTACTCAAAGTTCCGGTAATTTTGATATCAGAGCGATAAACGAAAAAATTGAACGTGAAAGTGCATTTGTAAATGTACTAAAAATGGAAATGGACAAAGTCATCATTGGGCAAAAGCACATGGTGGAACGTTTATTAATTGGGCTTTTAGCTAACGGACACATTTTATTGGAAGGTGTTCCCGGCTTAGCCAAAACGTTAGCCATCAACTCACTTGCCAAAGCCATTAATGGTGATTTTAGCAGAATTCAGTTTACCCCTGACTTACTCCCTGCCGACCTTGTGGGCACCATGATTTACAATCAAAAACAAGAATCGTTTATTGTAAAAAAAGGACCTATTTTCGCCAACTTTATTTTAGCTGATGAGATTAACAGAGCTCCCGCAAAAGTACAAAGTGCGCTTTTGGAGGCAATGCAAGAAAGACAAATTACCATTGGTGAAACTACACACAAATTGCCTGAACCGTTTTTAGTGCTGGCCACTCAAAACCCGGTTGAACAAGAAGGAACTTATCCGCTTCCGGAAGCACAAGTTGACCGTTTTCTGTTAAAAGTTGTGTTGGGCTACCCTAAAAAAGAAGAAGAAAAAATCATCATCCGAAAAAACATATCTAAAGAAGGTTTTGCTAAAATCAATCAGGTGATTAAGCCGGAAGATATTATTAAAGCAAGAGAGACGGTTAAAGAAGTTTACATGGATGAAAAAATTGAGCAATACATTGTAGATATTGTATTTGCTACAAGAAATCCGGAGGACTATAAACTTGGACAATACGCTCAACTTATAAGTTTTGGCGCTTCACCAAGAGCAAGTATTAGTTTGGCATTAGCCGCAAAAGCATACGCATTTATTAAGAGAAGAGGTTATGTAATTCCTGAAGATGTGAGAGCGGTTTGCCATGATGTGCTACGTCACAGAATTGGTTTAAGCTATGAAGCAGAAGCCGAAAACATTACTACCGAAGAAATCATCAACGGAATTTTAAATGCAGTTGAAGTTCCATAATAGTCAGGCAAAGTAGAAGAAGGAAAAAGTGGAAGCTAGAAACACATCAGAAATATTAAAGAAGGTTCGGAAAATCGAAATCAAGACGAAAGGCTTGAGTAATCAGATTTTTGCCGGACACTACCACTCCGCTTTTAAAGGAAGAGGAATGGCATTTTCTGAAGTGAGAGAGTACCAAATTGGAGATGAAATAAGAACCATTGACTGGAATGTTACTGCCAGATTTAACCATCCATTTGTAAAAGTATTTGAAGAAGAAAGAGAGTTAACCGTAATGCTTTTGGTTGACATTAGTAATTCTCAAGCTTTTGGTAGTCAAAATGATTTTAAACAAAATATCATCACAGAAATTTCTGCTGTCTTGGCTTTTTCAGCTATTAATAACAATGATAAGGTTGGCGTAATTTTCTTTACCGATAAAGTTGAAAAGTTTATTCCGCCTAAAAAAGGAAGAAGCCACATTTTAATGATTATTCGTGAGTTATTAGAATTCAAACCGGAGAATAAAAAAACCAATGTAAACGAAGCCATACGGTATTTCAATAATGTAATTAAAAAGAGAAGTACTGCCTTTTTAATATCCGACTTTATTGATACCTCCAACTTTGAATCATCTTTAAAAATTGCCAATAAAAAACATGATTTAATTGCTCTTAGAGTTTACGATAAAAGGGAAATGGATATTCCACCGCTAGGCTTGGTAAGGTTTTTAGACCCTGAAACCGGAAAATATACTTGGATAAATACATCCAGTAAAAAAGTGCGTGATGATTTTAAAATAAATGCCTTAAAAAAAGAAGCAGAACTGGTAAATACATTTAGAAAGTCCGGTGTAGATTATGTTCCCATTGCCACACATCAATCGTATATAAAACCCTTAATGGGATTGTTTAAAAGAAGAGAAGGAAGATAATGTTCAAACAATTTAGTTTATACATATTACTTTCAATCCTTTCATTGAGTGCGTTTGCTCAAGAAAAAAAGGTAGAAGTTTACCTTGATTCCAATTCCATTAAAATAGGTGAGCAAACTAAAATTACGGTTAGGGCTTTTGCTCCAAGTGCCAGCAAAATCATATTACCCCTTTTCTCCGACACCATAACTAAAGAGATTGAAGTACTTAGCCTTGCTGACCAAGACACCTCTTTTGAAGGAACACAGCTTGAAAACAAGATGATTTCGGAAACCTATATCATCACTTCGTTTGACAGCGGATTTTTTGTTATTCCGCCACAAGCTTTTATGATTGATGATGACACCGTATTCTCAGAACCTATACTGCTAACCGTAAATACTGTTTCGGTAGATACTACTGAAGCCATTAAAGAAATAAAAGACGTTATTGAGGTAGAATACACCTTGCTTGATAAAATTAAAGATAATTGGCACTACATCGCTTTAGGAATAGCTGCATTAGGCTTAATTGCATTTTTGGTTTACTTCTTTTTCTTTAGAAAAAAAACTGTTGAAGAAAAGCCTGTTATTGTTAAAACTATTCCTGCTCACGAAGAAGCTTTAACAGCCTTAAACAAAATTAAATCGGAAAAATTATGGCAAAACAATAAAACCAAAGAGTATTATAGTGCCATTACAGATGTATTAAGAATTTATATTGAAAGGAGATTTAATGTTCCTGCTATGGAGCAAACCTCTGATGAAATTCAGGCTTCGTTCCGTCATGTAAACATTAGTATAGATTTAAAAGAAAAACTTCATGCCAACTTTAAATTGGCCGATTTAGTGAAGTTCGCCAAAGAAAAGCCGCTTCAATATGAAAACGAAAAGATAATTGAGGATGCCATACAGTTTGTAAAAGCAACCATTCCTGTTCAACCAAAAACTACGAAAGAAGATGAAGTGGTTGAATAACATAGAATGGGCAAACCCTGAGTTTTTCTGGTTATTATTGATTATACCATTGATAATAGGCTGGTATATTTTGAGAAGAAACAGATGGAAAGGAGAAATTCCTTTTTCGCAAACTTCTAACTTTCCACAAAAGCAATTTAACTGGTACAACATTCTTGTTCATATTCCTTTTGCATTAAGATTAATTGCCCTTAGTGCCATTATTGTTGCTTTAGCCCGTCCACAATCTTCACTTAGTTGGCAAGATGTAACTACAGAAGGAATTGATATTGTTATAGCACTTGATGTCTCAGGCTCAATGCTGGCTGAAGATTTTTCACCCAACCGATTGGAAGCTTCAAAAGAAGTAGCTATGGAATTTATTTCTGAGAGACCAAGCGATAGAATTGGTTTAGTGGTTTATGGTGGAGAAAGCTTTACGCAATGTCCGTTAACCACAGACCATGACGTAATCATTAATCTTTTTAAAGGAATTAAGCACGGAATTATTGAAGACGGAACAGCTATAGGCATGGGGTTAGCCACAGCAGTGAACAGACTTAGAGAAAGTGATGCAAAAAGTAGAGTCGTTATTTTATTAACGGATGGAGAAAACAACAAAGGCTCTATCCCGCCCATTACTGCTGCCGAAATAGCAAGAGAATTTGGCGTAAGAGTTTACACTATTGGTGTGGGAACGATTGGCGAAGCTCCCTACCCTGTTCAAACCATGTTTGGTATAAAAAGACAAATGCAAGAAGTAAGAATTGATGAGAAAACTCTTCAGGAAATAGCAAGCATGACTGATGGAAAATACTTTAGAGCTACCGACAATAAAAAGCTTGCTCAAATTTATCAAGAGATTGACCAGATGGAGAAAGCTAAAATTCAAGTAACGGAATATAAAAAGAAGAGTGAGGAGTTTTTCCCTTTTGCAATAATTGCCAGTTTAGTTTTAGTGTTTGAGTTTTTGTTTTCAAAATTGATTTTAAAAGGTGTTTTATAAATGATGCGATTTCAATACATAGAATTTATGTGGTTGTTGTGGATAATCCCCATCATTATAGTTACTTATATCCTTTTGAATGCCTGGAGAAAAAAGCGTCTAAAAGAATGGGGAGACAAAAAGCTTACAGATCAGCTTACCAAAACCATTTCAAAGCCGAAAAAGAATTTAAAAATTACTCTCTTTTCTCTTGGTTTGTGCTCCTTAATCCTTGCTTTATGTAATTTACAATTTGGCTCAAAATCAGAAGAAGTAAAAAAACAGGGAATTGATATTGTTGTTGCCTTAGATGTTTCAAACAGTATGACTGCCGAAGATTTAACACCGAATAGATTAGAAGCAGCTAAAAGAAGTATTTCGCAATTAATTGATAAGTTAAGAAGTGACCGTATAGGTATCGTTTTATTTGCCGGACAGTCTTACGTTCAACTTCCTATTACTACAGATTATGCAGCAGCTAAATTATTTACCGGTACAATAGACACTAAAATAATTCCTACACAAGGAACTGCCATTGGTGATGCCATTGAAACTTCTATTAACTGCTTTGATCCGGAAAGCCCTACCAAGAAAGCCATTATTGTTATTACTGACGGTGAAAACCATGAAGATAATGCGGTTAAAGCTGCCGAAAAAGCTAAAGAAGCAGGCATTAACGTGTATTGTATTGGCGTTGGTTCAGAAAACGGAGCTCCTATTCCCATTTACCAAAACGGAATTCAGCAAGGTTTTAGAAAAGCACCGGATGGCAGCACTATTATGACAAAATTAAATGAGCAAATGCTTTTAGAAATTGCCCTGGCAGGAAACGGAACCTACATACGTTCTACCAATGCCGGAACGGGTATTAAAGATATTATGAACGAACTGGATAAATTAGAAAAAACAGAATTTGGTTCTACTGTTTTTACAGATTACGAAGACCGTTTTCAAATTTTTCTCATTATTGCATTACTTTTATTTGTTACAGATGCATTAATATCTGAAAGAAGAAACTTTAGATTTTCATCAATTGACTTATTTGGAGAAAAGAAATGAAAAGAGTTTTAGTCATATTGCTTTTATTAATCGTTCAACTGGGGTTTTCTCAAGAAGAAAAGAAAGCTCAGATAAAAGATGGCAATACAGCCTATCGTAAAGAAAACTATGTAGAAGCAGAAAACAAATACAAGGAAGCTTTATCAGGCACGAGTGATGATAAAAAGATTAGTAACTTTAATTTAGGCAACGCTTACTATAAGCAAGGAAGATATGAAGAAGCTGCAACACAATTTGAGGCAGCCGCTGCCATGACGGATGATAAAAAAGCCAAAGCACAGTCTTATCATAACCTTGGTAACTCCTATTTAAAAGATAAAAAGTATGAGAAAAGTATTGAAGCCTACAAAAATTCACTAAGATTAAACCCGGAAGATGGAGACACCAGGTATAATTTAGCTTACGCTAAAAAAATGCTTCAGCAACAGCAGCAA
>CALALS010000283.1 GCA_937925525.1 uncultured Flavobacteriales bacterium
GAATTGTAGTTTTGCAGTACACCAAAAATAATAAAATTTTGCAAACTATTGAATTTCAGTACATAATTTTCATAAAATAAATACTTTTGGATGGTTTTTTAAAAAGAGGTAAATTATAATTTGTTTAACGGTGTTTAAATGAGAATAAAATTACATTGTTTCTTATATATTCTTATAAACCAATGATATAAAATTAATTTAAATGAAGACAATTTTAGTTACGGGAGCCACATCTGGCTTTGGAAAAGCTATAGCCACTAAGTTTGCCAAAGAAGGAAACAACATTATTATAACGGGTAGACGAGAAGAAAGGCTTAAAGATTTAAAATGGGAGCTTGAGAAGCAATATAATGTTAAAATTCTTAGTCTTTGTTTTGATGTCCGTAATAAAGCTGAGGTATTTAAAAGTATTGACTCCCTTTCTGATGACTGGAAAAGGATAGATGTATTGATTAATAATGCTGGATTAGCCAGTGGTATTGAAAAAATTCAAGAAGGAGAGATTGAAGACTGGGATAAAATGATTGACACAAATTTAAAGGGATTGTTATATGTTTCTAAAGCTGTTATACCTCTTTTAATTAAAAACAAGTCCGGGCACATAATCAATATAGCTTCAACTGCCGGTAAAGAAGTCTATGAAAAAGGGAATGTTTACTGTGCAAGCAAACATGCTGTTGATGCTATATCTAAAGCTATGAGAATTGACTTATTAGAACATAGAATTAAAGTAACAAATATTGCTCCCGGAGCAGCCGAAACTGAATTTTCGCTAGTTCGTTTTCATGGCGATGAAGTGAAAGCTAAGAATGTATATAATGGTTACAAGCCTATGAGTGCAGAAGATATTGCCAATGTAGTTTACTATACCACTACCTTACCAGACAATCTTTGTATTAATGATTTGGTTTTAACTTCACTTGCGCAAGCAAATAGCTTTTATACTCACAAAAAATAAATTCTTTCAGTAACTAAAAAAAGCCCCTAATTAAAGGGGCTTTTTCACATGAACGATTATTTATGTTAACATAAATAAAAGGGGTTATTTTAGGAGCGTTACCTTACCAATGTAAGTATGACTTTCACCTTTTACGTCTTTAGTTTCTATTTTGTAAGTATATACATCAGTTTTACCCACATCTCTTCCCTTAATGGTTCCATCCCATTTAGAGTCTAACTGATAACCTTCAAAAACAACCTCTCCCCATCTGTCAAAGATTAACATGCTTTGCTCTTCCACTCCATAACCTACCGGGAAGAAGAAATCATTTTTACCATCACCGTCAGGAGAAAATGCATTCGGGATGTATAAAGCATATTCAGGCTCTACTCTAATGGTTTTCCAAGTACTGTCTTTACAGCCGTATTGGTTTTCTATGGTTAACCAAATTACGTAAGTTCCTGAGTCACCATAGGTATGAGAAGGATTTTGTGTGTTGGCTGTTCCGCCATCACCAAAGTTCCAATTCCAAACAGCAGGTCCTTGCGATAAGTCACTGAACTGCGCCTCCGGTTGATAGATTGCATTTAGCTTCTCAGGGTTCCATGTAAAGTCAGCTATTGGAAGCGGGTAAACACTTATCATGCCCACATTGGTTACAATAGTTGTACATTGTTTCGGACCATAATCTGTAATACCCATTACCGTTACATCAAACGTTTTTGCAGAAAGACTGTTGTTCTCATAACAGTGAGTAGGGTTATTGGCAATGGTTCCGTTACCGTTTCCAAAGTCCCAAGTATAGGTAGTTACACCTACAGGGTTGTTACTGTTGTTAATAAAATTAACACATACCGGAGTACAACCGTCATTAATGTCTGAAGTAAAGTTTACATCAGGATTATCAAATACAGTTACCGGAACAGTAGCAGAGTCCACACAACCTTTTCCTGTAGTTACTACTAATTGTGTATTAAACACACCCGGAGTAGTATAAGTATGTGTAGGGTTTTGTGAGCCTTGAGTAGGAGTTCCATCACCAAAGTTCCATACCCAGTTGATTAATGTTCCCGGTGTTCCGTTACAACTTACGGTAGTTAAGTCACTAAACTGTGTAGGAGTTCCTAAACAAACCTCAGTTGGTGTAAAGGCAGGAACCGGATTAGGAAATACTTCTACTTGTTTGGTAATTACATCTGTACATCCGCTGTCAGAAGTAACCGTAAGCGTTACATTGAAAGGCCCGCAATTAGCGTAAGTATGAGTGGTGTTTTGTGTATTACCGTTAGCAGAGCCGTCTCCATAGTTCCAATCCCACTGTACAATGTTTCCGGTGCCTACTATTGATAAATCATTCATAGGTAAGGCAATGCCGTCACAAACATTGGTAAAGTTAAAGTCTGCTGTTGGTATTGGGTGTGCAAATATGGTTTGACTAACCGTATCGGTACAACCGTTACCTGAAGAAGCAATTAATTGAATTACATAAGAATTAGCAGCTGCATACTTATGTTTATGAACAGGGGCTGATGAGGTTCCAGTGTTTCCATCTCCATACGCCCAGTTGTAAGTAGTAGCGTTGGTAGATGAGTTGGTAATGGTAATGGAATCGCCCACACACTCACTGGTAGCCGTAAAGTTGGCCACCGGCAAAGTATATACCGGAATGTTTTTAGTAATAGAGTCCATACAGCCTTGTGCTGATGTGATTACTAATTTAACCGCATATCCCGGAATTTCATTGGCAGTAGCATAAGTATGACAAGGGTTACCTACGGCTGATGTTCCTCCATCACCAAAAGTCCATTGCCATTGATTGATGTTACTTCCTATTACAGATGAACCATCATAGAAACAGCTTTGATTGCCTAAGCAAACCGTATCGGCAGTAAAGGCAGCTGTTGGTAAACAATAGATGGTAATGTTTTGTGATACCGAATCAATACATGTTCCGGCTGTGGCAATTAGTTTAACGGTATAAGTTCCGCAATTTGCATAAGCATGACTTGGGTTAGCCGCTGTGCTGGTGTTACCATCACCAAAGTCCCATAGGTAAGTCATCGTACCACTGTTAATGGTAGAGGTATTGGTAAACGGAATGTTTAAGCCCTCACAATCATTATTCATGGTAAACGATGGCTGTGGCATTGGATTAACGGTTACTGTTTGACTAATACTGTCTTGACAACCTTGGTCAGAAGTTAATACAAGGGTAACGGTATAAGTTCCGTCAATTAAGTATTGGTGGTTGACAGGAGAACCTGTTCCTGTATTTCCATCACCGAAGTTCCAAGCTGTATTGGTAATACTTCCTGAACCAATAGTTGATGTACTGGTAAAGGTAGAGGTAT